>NZ_JBJXHJ010000005.1:0-330721 GCF_046487845.1 Pseudomonas sp. PHC1 | reverse complement strand
CCGCTTTCGACCGAGAAGATCGAACCGTTGAAAGCGCCGTAACAATCCGGCATTTCCAACTTCTTCCAGGCCTCGATTATCTGAAGCAATCCGCTTTCGAAACCTACTTAACTCATTGAATATCAAGGAGTTTTCCGTTTCGACTGCGCCGGAAGTGGGGCGAATTATAGAGACTCAGAATCTGCCGTCAACACCTAATTCCGCTTTTCTTGAAAAACCTGCTTTTTACCCATCAAACGCGGGATCCGGCGTGTCAAAGGCGGAATACGCAGCGCCAAAAGGAAAACGCCTATAACGGCATAGATTGACCACTCTTTGAGATCCGCACGTACGATCCATAACATATGCAGCAATCCCAACCCGAGAATCACATACACCAACCGGTGCAGCTTCTTCCAGCGGGTACCTAAACGGCGTTGACTGTACCGGTTGGAGGTAACCGCCAATGCCAACAATCCCAGGAAGCCCAGAGCACCCACAATGATATAGGGACGCTTGCGCAGTTCGACACCCAGTTGCGACCAGTCGAAACCGAGAATGAAAGCCATATAGCTGCAAAGATGCAAAACCACATAGGCAAAACACCAAAGCCCCAGCTGCCGACGCACAGCAATCCACCCTGCCCATCCCGTAAGTTTCTGCAGTGGCGTCATACTCAAGGTAATCAACAGCAAAACCAACGTCCCAAGCCCCAGCCGATCAACCAGGACCTTCCCTGGATCAGGCCCAAGCAGATCCGCAAAGGCCTGATAGAACCAAAACAGCGGCCAGATTGCCGCAGCCAGGAAAACACCTACGCGCCAGATTGGATATCGCATCAGTAGTTCTTCCGCAGATCGAGCCCTGCATATAAAGAAGCGACCTCGTCCGCATAGCCGTTGAACATCTGCGTGTCACGCACATTCGGCTTGAACAGGCTGTTAGGCAACCGCCTTTCCCGCGCCTGAGTCCAACGTGGATGGTCGACCGTAGGGTTTACATTCGCATAGAACCCGTACTCATCAGACGCAATGCTCTGCCAGGTTGTCTTCGGCTGCTCGCTGACCAGACTGATCCGCACGATGGATTTGACGCTCTTGAAGCCGTACTTCCATGGCACTACCAGACGCAGCGGCGCACCGTTCTGATTCGGCAACTCACGGCCATACATACCCACCGCCAGAATCGCCAAGGGATTCATCGCCTCATCCAGACGCAAGCCTTCTACATAAGGCCAGTCGATCAGGGCAAATCCCGAACGCTGTCCGGGCATGGACTTGGGATCCTGCAGGGTTTCGAAGCGAATGTACTTGGCATTGGAGGTAGGCTCTACCTGCTTCAACAGTGCCGAAATCGGGAACCCGATCCAGGGAATCACCATCGACCACGCCTCGACACAACGCAGGCGATAGATACGCTCCTCCAGCTGGTAAGGTTTCATGAAATCTTCCAGAGCATAACGCCCCGGTTTACCCACCTCCCCGTCCACCACAACACTCCACGGTTCGGTTTTCAACGAACCGGCATTGGCCGCCGGATCCCCCTTGTCGGTGCCGAACTCATAGAAGTTGTTGTAATGGGTCGCGTCCTTGAAAGGCGTAATCGCCTCATCCTTGACGTTCACCGCTCCCCATTTGACAGAGGGCAGTTTCTCGGTAAACCAGGCGGGCGCCTTTCCGGCCTCGACATCGGCATAGCGAGCAGCGTCTTCGGCACTGGCCCAGCGCGGCAAAGTGCTCATGGCCAAACCGGCAGCAGTCGCTCCGAGCAATTGTCGGCGAGAGAGATAGATGGATTCAGGCGTGACGTCCGACTCATGGCAGTCGGACGCTTTGGGGACTTTGATCAGCATGGCAACTCCGCAGCTTTGGAGGACAGATGCACCATAGACTGCGGAGTATGAGGGAAATTACATCACTCGGCGTGTTTGTGACGACGAAGATGCAACAGATACTGCACCGGGCCCGACGCGGCATAGGCGAGGAACACCAGCAGCAGAATGCGAGGCGGATCGCTGAACACCACGGCAAACACCAGCACTACCGCCAGGATCGCCACGAACGGCACGCGCCCCTTCAGATCCAGCTCCTTGAAGCTGTTGTATTTGATATTGCTGACCATCAGCATCCCGGCGGCCGCCACCATCAGCGCGACCAGGAACGACATCTTCGACCCCTGGATCCCGTAATCGCTGAACGCCCAGACAATCCCTGCCACCACACCCGCAGCTGCTGGGCTGGCCAGGCCGATGAAGTAGCGCTTGTCGGCGGTACCCACCTGAGTGTTGAAGCGCGCCAGACGCAAGGCCGCACCGGCCACATAAATGAAGGCAACCATCCAGCCGACCTTGCCCATGTCACCCAGCGCCCAGCCAAAAGCCAGCAAGGCCGGGGCAACGCCGAAGGCAACCATGTCCGACAGCGAGTCGTACTCGGCACCGAACGCACTTTGGGTATTGGTCATGCGCGCTACCCGGCCATCAAGGCCATCGAGCACCATGGCGACAAAAATCGCGATGGCGGCGAAGGCGAAATACTTGCTCGCATTCGCCGCGTCCCCGGCGCTCAGCGCAGCCTGGGCACTCATCGAGTTGATGATGGAATAGAACCCTGCGAACAGGTTCGCAGTGGTGAACAGATTCGGCAGAAGATAGATACCGCGATGCCGGACTTTACGGCCTTCTGCGTCATGCCCTTCTTCGATGTGCTCATCGATGGGCAGCAGGCTTTCGGCGTCTGAAGCCTGGTTCGGCTCTTCGGGACGTTCGCTCATGGACAGTACCTTGCAACGGATTGGACATTTTCGACAGGTGTCTGGGACGACGGTTCGGCCACAAACGATGCAGCTTTATACCAGAACCGCCGGCCCATACGAAAAAACGCGGCCGAGGCCGCGTTTTTTCATACAAGGTTCGACGACTTAGTTTTTGGCTTTGTCGACGATCTTGTTGGCACCGATCCACGGCATCATGGAGCGCAGTTGCTCGCCGATGATTTCGATACCGTGAGCGGCGTTGTTACGACGCTTGGCGGTCATCGAAGGGTAGCCGGTTGCGCCTTCGCTGATGAACATTTTGGCGTATTCGCCGTCCTGAATACGTTTCAGGGCGTTGCGCATGGCCTGACGGGATTCGGCGTTGATCACTTCCGGACCGGTCACGTACTCACCGTACTCAGCGTTGTTGGAGATCGAGTAGTTCATGTTGGCGATACCGCCTTCGTACATGAGGTCAACGATCAGTTTCAGTTCGTGCAGGCACTCGAAGTAGGCCATTTCCGGCGCGTAGCCAGCTTCAACCAGGGTTTCGAAACCGGCTTTTACCAGCTCGACGGTACCGCCGCACAGAACGGCTTGTTCGCCGAACAGGTCGGTTTCGGTCTCGTCCTTGAAGGTGGTTTCGATGATGCCGGTACGACCGCCACCAACGCCAGCAGCGTAGGACAGTGCAACGTTCTTGGCATTGCCCGAGGCGTCCTGGTAGATCGCGATCAGGTCAGGGATACCGCCGCCTTTCACGAACTCGGAACGTACGGTGTGGCCCGGTGCTTTCGGCGCGATCATGATCACGTCGAGGTCGGCACGCGGAACAACCTGGTTGTAGTGGATCGCGAAGCCGTGGGAGAAGGCCAGGGTGGCGCCTTTCTTGATGTTCGGCTCGATTTCGTTCTTGTACAGCTGAGACTGGAACTCGTCCGGGGTCAGGATCATGACCAGGTCGGCACCGGCAACAGCGGCAGCCACGTCGGTCACTTTCAGGCCGTGGGCTTCAGCCTTGGCAACGGTAGCCGAACCTTTACGCAGACCTACGGTAACGTCGACACCGGAATCTTTCAGGTTGCATGCCTGGGCGTGGCCCTGGGAACCGTAACCGATGATGGCAACTTTCTTGCCCTGGATGATCGACAGGTCGCAGTCTTTATCGTAGAAAACTTTCATGAATTTCCCCTTTATATCCAGGCCGTTCAGGCCATTCGCTAATTTGGTTTAGATGCTGAGTACTTTGTCGCCGCGGGCAATACCGGTGACGCCACTGCGGACGGTCTCCAGAATCGATGCGGTGCCGATGGACTGAATGAAGCTGTCGAGCTTGTCGCTGGTACCGGTCAGTTGAACGGTATACACGCTGGCACTGACGTCGACGATCTGTCCACGGTAAATATCGGTGGTGCGTTTGATCTCGGCGCGCTGAGCGCCAGTGGCCTTGACCTTGACCAGCATCAGTTCGCGCTCGATGTGAGCGCTTTCCGACAGGTCCACCAGCTTGACCACTTCGATCAGCTTGTTCAGGTTTTTGGTGATCTGCTCGATGATTTCATCGTGACCGACAGTGGTCAGCGTCAGACGCGACAGGGTCGGGTCTTCGGTTGGCGCCACGGTCAGGCTTTCGATGTTGTAGTTGCGCTGCGAGAACAGGCCGACTACGCGAGACAAAGCACCGGGTTCGTTTTCCAGAAGCAAGGAAATAATGTGCCGCATGATTAGGTACGCTCCGTCTTGCTCAGCCACATATCGCGCATGGAGCCGTCTTTGATCTGCATCGGATAGACGTGCTCGCTGGTGTCGACCGAAATGTCGATCACCACCAGGCGATCTTTCATGGCGAACGCCTCTTCCATCTTCGACTTCAAATCTTTCGATTCGGTGATGCGCACGCCGACGTGGCCATAGGCTTCAGCCAGCTTGACGAAGTCAGGCAAGGACTCCATGTAGGAGTGCGAGTGACGGCTGCCGTAACTCATGTCCTGCCATTGACGAACCATGCCCAGAACACCGTTGTTCAGGATGACGATCTTGACCGGCAAACCGTATTGCAGGCAGGTCGACAGTTCCTGGATGTTCATCTGGATACTGCCTTCACCGGTGACGCACGCAACATCGGTGTCGGGGAAGCTCAGCGCGATACCCATCGCGGCCGGCAGACCGAAGCCCATCGTGCCCAGACCACCGGAGTTGATCCAGCGGTTCGGTTTGTTGAACTTGTAGTACTGCGCAGCGAACATCTGGTGCTGACCCACGTCGGAGGTCACAAAGGCGTCGCCCTTGGTCACTTCGCACAGGGTTTCGATCACGGTCTGCGGCTTGATCTTGCTGCCGTCGCCCTTGTCGTAAGGGAACAGGCCGCGATCACCGCGCCACTCATCGACCTGCTTCCACCAACTGGCGACCGCTTCCTTGTTCGGGGTTTCGCCGATTTCCTTGAGGATCGCGACCATTTCGGTCAGGACGCTCTCCACCGGACCAACGATTGGCACGTCGGCCTTGATGGTCTTGGAAATCGAAGCCGGGTCGATGTCGATGTGAATGATCTTGGCGTTCGGGCAGAACTTCGGCGCGCCGTTGATCACGCGATCGTCAAAACGCGCACCGACTGCCAGGATCACGTCGGCATGGTGCATCGCCAGGTTGGCGGTGTAGCTGCCGTGCATGCCGAGCATGCCGATGAACTGACGATCAGTGCCAGGGTAGGCACCCAGGCCCATCAAGGTGTTGGTAACCGGCAGGTTAAGCATTTTTGCCAGTTCGGTCAGCGGCGCGGAGCCGTTGCCGAGGATCACGCCACCGCCGGAGTACAGCACGGGACGCTTGGCCGCCAGGAGCATTTCTGCCGCCTTGCGGATTTGCCCGGAATGACCGCGAACGGCCGGACTGTAGGAGCGCAGTTTGGCTTTCTTCGGGAAGATGTATTCGAACTTCTCGGCCGGGTTGGTCATGTCTTTGGGGATATCGACCACGACCGGGCCCGGACGACCGGATTGCGCCAGGTAGAAGGCTTTCTTCATGACTTCCGGGATTTCCGAAGCGTGCTTGATCATGAAGCTGTGCTTCACGATCGGCCGGGAGATACCGATCATGTCGGTTTCCTGGAACGCATCGGTGCCGACCATGGTGCTTGGCACCTGACCGGAAATGATCACCATTGGAATCGAGTCCATATAGGCGGTGGCGATACCGGTGATGGCGTTTGTGGCGCCTGGACCGGAAGTCACCAATACCACACCGGCCTTACCGGTGGCACGGGCGTAGCCGTCAGCCATATGGGTAGCCGCTTGTTCGTGACGAACCAGGATGTGGGTCACTTCCGGTTCTTTGAACAGGGCATCGTAAACATGAAGGAGAGCACCACCCGGGTACCCGTAGATATATTTGACGCCTTCGTCACGCAAAAAGCGGACGAGCATCTCACCGCCAGATAAAAGCTCCACGTTGTTCACCTCTAAAACGCCAGAATACCGTCCACAAAAAAGCGAACGGGTCTTAATAGGTTTACTTCTCGGCAGAGCATGAGCGACGGTGGTCGCCGACTACGTCAGCACTGACTGAGCAAGTATTGGGATCGTCCCAAGTGTTGCGGGCCTTTCCCACCCAGCGCGAGGTAACGCGTTGCGGGTGTAACAGGTCGACGCGGATATGCGCCTCATGATCTGCCGAGAGGGTCTGCTTCTGGCAGTCCCTGTACAGCGGACTTTGGATTCTTCTGTTTCGCCCTCTGCAAGTCAAGCCGTCTATGTGCTTAATTGTGGGTAAGCACATGAGAACGCAAGAAAAAACCTGGAAACCGCTACTCTGTTAGCTTCAATTGCGCAGTTTTGCCAAGGAATCAGCATGCGAACGCTTCTACTAACTCTACTAATCAGCGCCAGTCCATGGTGCATGGCCGCTCAGATCTACAAATGGGTCGATGCCCAGGGCGTCACCCATTTCGATCAGCAGCCACCACCGGGGCATTCATCCACCGCCGTGCAGACGCCCTCCTCACCCGCGCCAACCCCTGCCGCACTACCTGGCGGCGGAACGCTGGGCGATCAGAAAGCCATCGATGACAAGGTCAAGCAGCAAGTGGCCGAACAACAGAGTCAACTCAAGGCATTTTGCGAACAGGCGCGCACGAATCTCGCGCAACTGCAGAACAACCCGCGGTTGAGGGAAGAAGTGGAGGGAGAACTGCGACGACTGAGCGATGACCAGCGCCAGCAACGTACTGAAGAAGCAAAAAAACAAATAGCAGAAAACTGCCAGTAACGACTGGCAGCTCCCGGCTCAGCGCGAAGCGGTGATCAGCAGGTCGAATTCTTTGAGCAACACCTGAAGTTGCCGATCCTTGCCCTGCACATTGCGCTGGGCGAAAACCATTTCGGCCATTTCCTGGATGCCCGAAGCATTGGGCAATGGCAGATCCTGTTCGAGGATCATCTTCATCCGCGGCAGGAATATCCATTGCAGCCACTGCTCGAAATCGAGGGTGTCGACCGAAAACGGCTCGACACTGCTCAGGGCTTCGACCGAGGGCTGGACGTCATCCCACCAGCCCTGGGCGCGCAGCTCACGCTCGATCAACAACAATTGATCGGCGACTTTGGAGAAACGACTGTCCATCACAGCGAAACCTTGGCCTTCTGACGGGCCAGAGAGGCACCAGCGGAATCGCCTTGTTTCTCACGTGCCTGAGCGATCAATTCCCACAGACTGGCCTGCAAGTCCGGACGACCGTTGGCCATGGTCAGTGCACGGCGGGCAGTCTGCTCGGCTTGCGGCGCATCGCCCTGGGCCATGCGCACCTGTGCCAGACGGTAAAGCACTTGCGGCTCGCGCGGCGCTACGCGCTGGGCACGTTCCAGGCTGGAGGACGCACCGTTGAGGTCGCCACCGGCCTGCTGCTGTTGCGCAGTGGTCAGCAGCGCGAGAACCGGGCCGTCCAGCTGCTCGTCGGCAGACAGACCGCCGCCGCTGCTGCTAGCCGATGGAATGCCGCTCGGCGTCGAAGGCATGCTGTAGCTGCCGGAGCTGATAGGCGCCGACTCGACCGGCGAAGGGTTATGCGGCCCCGGCGTGATGCCGCCCGACGCCGGGCCCGGAACGATCGGCGAAGTGCTGATCGGCGCCGAAGCCGCTGCGCCGCCCGGCACCATCACCACCACACCGGTATCGCCTTGCGGGATCGCCTGGGTCTGGGCCTGAGCAGGACGCTTCACTGTCGTTTGACGGAAACCGCCATTGGCCGAAATGCGTTCGCTGTTGGACACGGCGGTGCCGGAGTCCACAACCGGGATCGAACCACGCTGTACGGTGGAGCAGCCGCTGAGCAAAGCCACGGCGGTCACCGCTGGAATCAACCACTTGTTCACTTGAAACCCTCTTTGCTTAATTCATCCAGCCCTTGACCCAATCCATCACCGATTCGCCCGAGGCCGGGCTTTCGCCCGCGCAGGAGGCACCGGGTGGCGGTTCGCTGCCGCGAATATACGGCATCTGCACGGCGCCCGGACAGCTGGCATCGGAACCCTGGCCGGTACGCGAATCGACCCAGGCCTGCACCACGTTATCCGGCTGCGGCATGTCCAGCGGCAGCGGGTCGGCCTTGCGCATGAAACTGGTCCAGACCTGCAACGCACCGGTGGCCCCGGTGAACGGCGTCTTGCCGTTGTCATCACGGCCGAGCCAGACCACCGCCAGCAGATCCTGACTGAAACCGGCGAACCAGCTGTCGCGCGAATCGTTACTGGTGCCGGTCTTGCCCGCCAATGTCAGGGTTCTTGGCAACACGTTATAAACCGAACTGCCGGTACCCTCACGCATCACCCGCTGCATGGCGTTCTGGATCAGGTAGATCGAGGCCGGATCGAAACGCTGCTCGATCTGGAACGGATAACGCTTGAGCGGCTCGCCCTCGGCAGTCAGTACGCTGCGAATCCCGCGCATCGGCGTATTGAAACCACCGTTGGCCAGCGTCTGATACATGGTCGCGACTTCGATCGGGGTCATGCCGCCAGCGCCCAGCAGCATCGACGGGAACGCCGGAAACTCGCGGGTCACGCCCAGCCGCGCGAGCGTCTTGAGGACATTCGGAACGCCGACCGCCAGACCGAGACGCGAGGTCGACAGGTTGTAGGAATGCGCCAGCCCCTGATACAGGAACACTGTACCGTGGGAGCGACGGTCGTAATTCTGCGGTTTCCAGACCTGACCATCCGCGCCCTTGATTGAAAGCGGCTCGTCCGACAGCCAACTGGTCAATGTGTACTGGCTCGGCTTCTCCAGCGCCGTCAGATAAACCGCCGGCTTGATCAGCGAGCCGATCGGCCGCACCGCATCCAGTGCGCGGTTGAAACCGGCAAAACTCGCCTGACGGCTGCCGATCATGGCCTGGACTTCACCGGTTTCCGGATTGGTCACGACCATTGCCGCTTCCACGTCGTCGGACCCCTTGCGACCGGACAGGCGCTTGAAGGTGTCGTTGACCGAGGCTTCGGCTTTCATCTGCAGGATCGGGTCGAAACTGGTGAAGATCCGCAGGCCTTCTTCAGTCAAATCTTCGTCGCGATAGTCTTCACGCAACTGGCGTTTGACCAGATCGATGAAGCCCGGGAAGGAGCTGTCGGCCAGTTTTCCGCGTGTGGTTACGCCCAGTGGCATTTTCTTTGCGGCGGCCACCTGTTCGGCAGAGGCAACGCCCTGCTGCTCAAGCACATCGAGCACCAGATTGCGTCGCTCCAGCGCGCGCTCCGGGTTGCGACGCGGGTTGTAATAGGACGGACCTTTGACCATGCCGACCAACAGCGCGACCTGATGCAGTTTCAGCTCGGACAAAGGCTGAGCGAAGAAGAACTGGCTCGCCAGACCAAAGCCGTGCACCGCACGTTGACCGTCCTGCCCGACAAAGACTTCGTTGAGATAAGCCTCAAGGATTTCCTTTTTGTCGTAATGCAGTTCAAGCAACATCGCCATCATCGCTTCGGTGAGCTTGCGGGTCAGGCTGCGTTCGTTGGTGAGGAAGAAGTTCTTGACCAGTTGCTGGGTCAGCGTACTGCCGCCCTGAGTCATCTTGCCGCCCGAGGTGTTGACCCAAACGGCGCGGGCAATCGATTTCGGCGAGACGCCCCAGTGGCTGTAGAAATCCCGGTCTTCCACCGCGACCAGGGTTTCCAGCAGATACGGCGGCACCTGATCGAGCTTGATCAGAATCCGGTCTTCAAGGTTTTTCGGGTAGATGCCGCCGATCATCAGCGGCTCCAGGCGTACCACGGAGAGCTTCGAACCGTTGGTCGCCGAGAGTTCGGCCACATAATCGCCGGAGAAACGCACGCGCACCGATTGCGGTTTCTCAAGGCCTTCATAGAACTGGAAGCCACGGGTATTCAGATCAACCGTGTTGCCATTGACCGCCGCCGCGCCGGGACCATTGCTCACGGCTTCGCGGCGATAGCCCAGGGCATCGAGTTCGGTGAGGAAATCGTCCTTGCTCAACTTCTGTCCGACGAACAGCTCGAGCGGACGCGCGTACACCTTGGCCGGGATGGTCCAGCGCTTGCCGGAGAACTTCTCCTGCACCACGGCATCGAGGTAAACGGCGAAGCCGGCCAGCACCACAAGGCCGACCAGACTGAGTTTAAGGGCCCAGCCCAACCATGGGCGCAGGCCCCGGGAAGCTGGTTTTTTTGGGGTACGGGGAGATCGAGTACGAGTCATGGCGGCGGATTATACGCACTTTATTCATACTCAACAGGCGCGCTCCTAGGTTTGCGTCGGGCTGGCGAGCGGCCATAATGACGACCTTGAATTTCCCCCAGACTCTGAAGGATCGTCCGTGAGCCAGTCCCTGATCGCTGCCCTGCAAAACCCGGCCCTCTACCCGCATCCCGTCGAAGGGTTCCAGGTCATCGAAACCCATATCTCGTGGGTACTGCTCACCGGTCCCTTCGCTTATAAAGTGAAGAAACCGGTGAACTTCGGTTTCCTCGACTTCACCAGCCTCGATTCCCGAGAGCACTTCTGTGGCGAAGAGCTGCGGCTGAACCAGCGCCTGACCGAAGATTTGTATCTGCAAGTGATTCCAGTGACCGGCAGCGCCGAAGCCCCGCAACTGGGTGGCGACGGCCCGGCCATCGAATACGTGCTGAAAATGCGCCAGTTCCCACAGACCGGCCTGCTCAGCACCCTGCAAGCCAACGGCGAGCTGACCACCGCGCACATCGACGCAATGGCCGAGCAGATTGCCCGCTTCCACCTCAACGCGCCGAAAGTCCCGGCCGAACACGAAGCCGGTACACCGGAAAGCGTGATGGCACCGGTGCGCCAGAACTTCGAACAGATCCTGCCGTTCCTCAGCGACAAGAATGACCTGCTGCAACTCGACGCCCTGCAGGCATGGGCTGAAAGCAGCTTCGATCGCCTGAAACCGCTGTTCGCCCAACGCAAGGCCGACGGCTTCACTCGCGAATGCCACGGTGACATTCACTTGGGCAATGCCACGCTGATCGACAGCAAAGTCGTGATCTTCGACTGCATCGAATTCAACGAACCGTTCCGTTTCACTGACGTCTGGGCCGACACCGGTTTCCTGGCGATGGACCTGGAAGACCGTGGCCTGAAATCCCTGGCCCGTCGCTTCATCAGCCAATACCTGGAACTGACCGGCGACTATCAAGGCCTGGAGGTGCTGAACTTCTACAAGGCTTACCGCGCGCTGGTACGTGCAAAGGTTGCGCTGTTCAGCATGCCGGCCGATGCGACTCCGGTGCAGCGCGCCACGACCCTGCGCCAGTACCGCAACTACGCCAACCTGGCGGAAAGCTACAGCACCATTCCTTCGCGCTTCATGGCAATCACCCACGGCGTGTCCGCTGTCGGCAAAAGCCATGTGGCCATGCGTCTGGTCGAAGCGCTGGGCGCGATACGCCTGCGTTCCGACGTCGAGCGCAAGCGCCTGTTCGGCGAGCAAACCGTTGCCAATGATGTTCAGGCCGGGATCTACAGCGCCGATGCCAGCACCACGACTTATGTGCGCTTGCATGAAATCGCCGAAGTGATCCTCCACGCCGGTTTCCCGGTGGTGATCGACGCCACTTACCTCAAGCGCGAACAACGCGACAACGCCGCCAAGGTTGCCGAAGCCACTGGCACGCCGTTCCTGATCCTCGACTGCAACGCACCTCAGGCAGTTATCGAGAGCTGGCTGGCGATTCGTCAGGCAGACAAGAAGGATCCGTCCGACGCAACCCTCGCCGTGATCGAAGCGCAACAGGCCAACCGCGAAGCCTTGAGCCCGGAGGAGATTCTGCGCAGCAAACGCGTGCAGACCAATGAATCCGGCACCCTGGATACCGTCGTGGCGCAGATCCGCCAGCGCCTGCCGGGCCTGTAAGAAACTATTTCGGCCGTGAAGCCCTCGCTCGCTTCACGGCCGCCAAATAGTGGCACTATACTGGCGTCATAAAACCAACAGGTAATTTGACATGAGCCAGCCGAAACTTCTCGATACACCGCTTTATGCCTTGCTGCACAAAGACGACATCACAGGATTCAACAACGAGCGTCCGAAAGACGGCCCGATCGACATGGTCGGCGGCGACTTCCGCGGCCTCGACCTGCGGGAACTGAACGCCGATGGCGTGGACTTCAGGGACGCCTACTTCCGTTCCGCCGACCTGCGCGGCATCGACTTTCGCAACGCTTCGCTGGAAGGCGCCAGCCTGGCCCACGCGCAGATTTCCGGGGCCTACTTCCCGCCGGAGCTGAGTGCCGACGAAATCCTGATGTCGATGAATTTCGGTACGCGCCTGCGTTATCGCACTCGCTGAAGCGTTTAAAAACCTGAACCGTCCAGCGCCCCCGCTTTGCGCTGGACTGCGTGCTATTCGTAATTCTCCCTCGCCCTCCTCATCCTGATTCATCAGCAAAAACTGACGTTTCTTAGAAGCGTTTGCGTTGAATCCGACCAAACAACCACGCTTTTCCTACTGATGGCTACACTCCTGAGAAGCTCGCCCACGCACCATTCGGCCGTCGCAAGGAGGCTTGATGAATGATGAACTGCAACACCTGAAGAATCTTGGCAAGACGTCGGCGCAATGGCTGCATGCCGTGGGCATCCACAGCGCCTCGGACTTGCGTCGCCTGGGCGCGGTGGATGCCTACCGGGCCGTGCGCACACGCGGGTTCCGCGCGTCAAAGGTGTTGTTGTATGCGATCGAAGGGGCGCTGATGGATGTGCACTGGAACGACATACCCGCCGAGCGCAAGGATGCGTTGAACAAGCAGCTGGAAGCCATTACCTCTCGCCACAAGAACTGACGGGCACTGACCGCCATGTACCTGCTCGGAGAACAATCGGCCCAGGCCGATGCATTGATCAACCACTTGCAGAGCTTGCCTGCGCAATGGCTCGAAGGCCTGGCGCCGTGCGGGCCGGCGCTGGAACTGGACGCCACGGATGATCTGTTGGCACGTCTGCCGGACGACCAGTTGTACTTGCTGACGCAAGGTGTGATCACCGGGCGAGTCAGTGGTCGCGGTCTGTTCTATTGGCATGAGGGAGATCTGATCGGCCTGCAACAGGGTCCGGAATGGGCGGATTGCGCCTTGTTCACGGATAACCCGCTGACATTACTGCCTTATCATCGAAGTGATTTGTTTCAGCATGTGTATAGCGACGCTGCGCGTTCGGAGCAGTTTCTGCACTACCTGCTCGGGCAAATGGCGCTGCTGGCCCACGCGGTTGCCGAGTTCAAGCCACGCGAGTTTCGCAGCACCCATGGGTTCAAGCGCGTCGAGACTGGTGAGGTTCTGATCCGCCAGGGTGACATCGCCGATCATGTGTTCGTGATTATCGAAGGAAAGGCCGAAGCGTTTGTTAACGGGCACAAGGTAGGCGATGTGCCCAAAGATGAGATCTTCGGCGCAATGGCCGTGTTCACCGGCGAACCGCGCAATGCCACTGTCATTGCCCGGGAAGCGTGCACGGTGATGCTGATTCCCGGCGATCAGTTTCTGAGCATGACCCGCACCAATCCAAAAATCGCCCACAGCCTGCTCGAAAGCATGGCGCGGCGTATTGACCAGCTCAACAAGCAGCTCACAGCCCAGACCTGACGCCCATACTCACGGGGCGTTTGCGCCATTGCCGGGACAACACGACAGAAATGAAAAACAGCAGTTGACTTGGTAATGAGAATCGCTATGATTATCACAACTGATCGCGAGATCAGTCGATATTCTGAAAAGCCCTTGGTTCGGACTCTCAGATTATCTCCTCATCAGGCTAATCACGGTTATTTGACCCGGTTTTTACCGGGTCTTTTTTTGCCTGTGGAAAAGTCATTTCTTGCCGAATTGTTTACGCATCTCGGCGCAATAATCCGGCTTCGGCGTGGCCGGTGTGAACCAGACGTAATCAGCCATCGCCACCGTGATCTGACTGCCCTGTTCCGCCAGCATCAACACCGTCGGCGCTTCGGGCGCGCCCAGATCCAGCACATGCAGCGGCACGCCCACATCCTTGCGCGCGTGATACGCACCCGCCAATAACAATGCTGGCGCAGGCGCCGCCAATAACCGCGTGGCCATGCGCCGATCCCGTTGTTGCTGAACAGCGAGCATCGCCGGCATTTGTGATGACGGCAGCAGGCCGCAGTGAGAATCGCCGATCTGCTCCAACAGGGTCTCTCTCACAGGTCTGGCGGTGCTGCGCTCTCCGCTCAAAACCGGAGGATCGCGATAGAACGCGCGAATTTCGATGTTATCGAGATTGGCCGCCAGCAACGGCCAGGATTGCGTCAGGGCGAACCGCACTATCGGACCATAGAGACTCCAGTCCCAACCGTCCTGCCAGGCCAATGCAGCAGGAAGATCAGCCGGTAGCGTTGCGGCATGGCGCACGTCATCGACGCGCGACTGTTGATCGGGCGTGAGCATTTCCAGCAGGAGACTGCCCTGAGGGCGCGCCGCTTCGAGGTTCTGCAACAACCACAATTGAAGGGCATGGTGATCGGCGTTGTCATGCTGTTCGCCAATAATCACCTGCGATGGATTGCTTAACTGAGCCAGTAATTGCTGCGCCGTCAGCCTCTCGCCGCTGCGCAAATCACGGATCTCGCCCACGACCGGCGGCGCTGCAACATGCTGGCAACTTGCAAGCCACAATACCGCCAACAGCAAAATCCCGCGCATACGCTCACCTCGATGACGAAATCAGCGGGCGATGATCAGCGGATGCCCGCGCTCCGGGTGCGGTTGCACCAGCACCTCCAGACCGAAAACCGCTTTCAGCGATTCCGGACGCAATACCTGTTGCGGCGTGCCCAACGCCACCGGGCGCCCCCCTTCCAGCAGCAGGATGCGATCACAATAGCGCGCCGCCAGATTCAGATCATGCAGGATCACCAGCACTGCCGCGCCACGATCGGCAAATTCGCGCACCGCTTGCAGCGTCGTGTGTTGATGCAACGGATCAAGCATCGAGGTCGGCTCATCAAGCAGCAGAGTCTGCCCCGCCTGCCCCGGCCAGAGCTGCGCCAGCACCCGCGCCAGATGCACCCGCTGGCGCTCGCCGCCGGACAGCGCCAGATAACTGCGGCCACTCAGATGGCCGGCATCGGCCGCCCGTAATGCGGCAGCGACGATCTCGTCATCGCGCACCCGCCCGCTCTGATAAGGCAGACGCCCCATGCCGACCACTTCTTCAACACGAAAGGCAAAATCCAGCGTCGACACCTGCGGCAACACCGCCAGTCGCTGGGCGCGCTGTGTGCCGCTGCAATGGCTCAAGGCCTCACCGTCCAGCAGCACTTCCCCGTCGCTGGCGCTCAACTCGCCGCAAAGCGCACCGAGCAAGGTACTTTTACCGGCGCCGTTCGGCCCCAGCACACCCAGCACTTCGCCCGGTTCGAGTTGCAGACTGACATCGGCCAGAACAGTCTTGTGGCCACGGCGGATGTGCAGATTGTGCGCACGCAGCATCAGGCACGCCCTCGCAGCAACAGATAAAGGAAGAACGGCGCACCGATGAACGCGGTGACGATGCCAATCGGCAGCTCTGCCGGCGCCAGCGCCAGACGCGCCACCAGATCCGCCAGCAGCAACAGACTCGCACCGGCCAGCACCGATGCCGGCAGCAACACCCGGTGATCCGGCCCCGCGAGCAAACGCACCAGATGCGGCACTACCAGCCCAACGAAGCCGATCATGCCCGCCGCCGCCACCGCAGCGCCGACACCCAGCGCCGTACAGAAAACCAGCTCGCGCTTGAGCCGCTCGACATCGATTCCCAGATGCCCGGCTTCCGACTCGCCGAGCAGCAACGCATTGAGCGCCTTGGCCCGGCGTGGCAACCAAAGTGCAACACCGACGGTGATGATCAGCAGCGGCCACAACCGTGCATAGCTGGCGCCGTTGAGGCTGCCCAGGTTCCAGAACGTCAACGTGCGCAATGTCGCGTCGTCGGCCAGATAGGTAAACAGCCCCACCGCCGAACTGGCCAGCGCTGTCAGGGCAATCCCCGCCAGCAGCATGGTCGCCACATTGGTCTGCCCGTTGCGGCGACCGAGTCGATACACCAGCGCCGTTACCCCGAGCCCGCCAAGAAACGCGCATACCGACAGCAGATAAGGCCCGAACCACTCCGGTAATCCGCCAAAAAACGAGCCGCCGACAATCGCCACCGCCGCGCCCAGCGCCGCACCACTGGAGACGCCCACCAGTCCCGGATCGGCGAGCGGATTGCGAAACAGCCCCTGCATCGCCACCCCGGACAGCGCCAACACACCGCCGACGGCCAGCCCGAGCAGCGTACGTGGCAGACGAATCTGCCCGAGAATCAGTTCAGCCTGCTCCAGCCCGTCCGGCGCCAGCGGCACACCGATCATGCGCAGGGCGGCGCGCAAGGTATCGAACAGCGGCAGACTGACCGGCCCCAACGCCAGTGACAACCAGATCGCCAGCAGACATAGCAGGATCAGGCCGATGAACAAGCCACGGGGTTTGACCAACGTGGTCATTGGCCGCTCTGGGCCGGATAGAAACCGTCAGACAGGGTCTTCAGCGCAGCCGGCAAACGCGGCCCGAGTCCGCCCACCAGCAGCGTCGGATCCAGCTCCAGCACACGTCCGGTCCTGGCCGCACGGCTGGAATCGAGGATCGGGTTCTCCTTGAACAACGCCGCTTTCGCCGCCTCGCCGGTCAGCGCACGGTCAGCGAACACCAGCACTTCAGGATCAAGACTGGCCAGGGATTCCACGGAAAACGGTTTGTAACCGGTATGGGTCGCGAGGTTATGCCCGCCCGCCTGTTGCAGCAGCCAATCGGCGGCGGTGTCTTTGCCGGCGATCAGCGGTTTGCCGCCGGCATGCCCGAGCAGCAACAGCACGCCCGGCGCTTTCTGTTTAGTCTGCGCTTGGGCCACACGCGCTTTTTGCGCATCGAGCTGCTGTTGATAACTTTGCAGCAATTGCGCGGCCTGGCTTTCGGCGCCGAGCAACTGCCCCAGATGGGTAACGTTTTTTTCCAGCGTCGGCAGATCCGGCTGAGCCGAGAACAACGCCACCTGCACCTTGGCGCTGCGAACCTGCGAGATCACTGGCGGCGGGCCCATTTCTTCGGTGCCGATCAGGATGTCCGGGCGCAGGCTGAGGATGCCTTCGGCCGACAGGCTGCGCTGGTAACCGATGCTCGGCAGCGACTTGAGGGATTGCGGATGCTGGCTGGTGGTGTCGACGCCCACCAGTTTGGCCTCGCCACCCAGCGCACTCACCCACTCCGACAATGCGCCGCCAGCGCTGACCCAACGTTGCGGCAACTCGGCCGCTGCAGCCTGGTGGCTGACCAAAAGTCCGACACACAGCACGGCAACGCGGGTACTCAGGCGCATAGACAGCTTCCTTGAAGGGTTTTCCCGCGCATCGGGACGGCAGGCCAAGTATCCTCGGCAGCGATCACCTCGCCGCGGGCGAAGGCGGCCATTTGATAATTGTTTGCATTTGAACGTCAAGCTCGGACATATCCGGACACGAGCCGACACTTGAGGATAGCCATGAAGTTTCTTTGCGCGGGTGCCGATCTGGCTGAGGGCGACAGCCGCGGTTTCGATATCGACGGGAAAAAACTGTTGGCCGTGCGCCGCGCCGGGCACGCGTATGTCTATCTCAATCGCTGTCCGCATCGGGGCGTCGGCCTGGAATGGCACCCCGACCAGTTTCTCGACCCCAGCAACAGCCTGATCCAGTGCGCCACCCACGGCGCACTGTTTCTGATCGAGGACGGAGAGTGCGTTGCCGGCCCCTGCGCCGGGCAATCGCTGACGGCTATCCCTTGCCGGGAAGACGCGCAAGGGCTGTGGATCGATGTTTAACCGTTGAGCAGCACGTCAAGGCGGCGGTCGATCACCATCTCTTCATGACTCAAACGCACGCCGTACGCCAGGACTTCGACCCCGCATGCCACCGCCTCACGCAGTGCAGCGGCGTAGGCCGAGTCGATTTCTTCGGCAGGACGAACCGCTTCGATATCGGTGAGATTGACGCAATACAACTGCACTGCGCGAATCCCGTCCCGGGCCAGATGCGCCAGCTCACGCAAGTGCTTGGCACCGCGCTCTGTCACTGCGTCGGGAAATGCCGCAATCGCCGTGCCGTCGAAACCGAGGGTGACGCTTTTCACTTCCACGTAGGCCGGGCCCGTCGGGTAGTCAAGGCGAAAATCGATGCGGCTTTTTTCCTGCCCGTACGCCACTTCGCGTTTGAGCCCGGTGAAACCGTTCAACTCGCTGATGACGCCAGCCTGCAAGGCTTCTTCGACCAGAGCGTTGGCGCGCCCGGTGTTCACGCAAAACAGCCGGCCCTGCGGGGTTTCACCGACTTCCCAGGTGCCAGGCAGCTTGCGCTTGGGATCATTGGAGCGGCTGAACCAGACCTGCCCGCCCTCGACCTGGCAATTGAGCATCGAACCGGTGTTCGGGCAATGAATGGTCAGCAACTCGCCGCCAACGGTTTCGATATCGGCGAGAAAACGCTTGTAACGGCGGATCAACCGGCCTTCTTCGAGCGGTGGATGAAAACGCATCAGCCTTGCCAGCTCTTCAAGCCGCGGGCGATGCGCTCCACCGCTTCCTGTAAGCGAGGGAGGTTTTGCGTGTAGGCAAAGCGCACATGATGACCGGCCTGATAGCGACCGAAATCCAGCCCCGGGGTGAAAGCTACATGTTCGGTTTCAAGGAAATGCCGGCAGAACGCGAAGGCATCGCCGCCGAACTGGCTGATATCGGCATACAAATAGAACGCGCCTTCCGGCTCCACGGCGATGTTGAAACCCAGCTCCCGCAGTGCAGGCAGCAGAAAGTCACGACGACGGCCAAATTCGGCGCGGCGCTCTTCGAGGATCGCGATGGTATCAGGCTCGAAACAGGCCAGCGCCGCATGCTGGGCCATGCTAGGCGCGCTGATATAGAGGTTCTGCGCGAGTTTTTCCAGCTCACTGACCGCCGCATCGGGCGCCACCAGCCAGCCGAGGCGCCATCCGGTCATGCCGAAATACTTGGAGAAACTGTTAAGGACAAAGGCGCTGTCATCCACTTCAAGCACACTGGCGGCATCGGTGCCATAAGTCAGGCCGTGATAGATCTCGTCCACCACCAGATGCCCGTGACGCGCCTTGATGGCTGTGGATAGCCCCGCCAGCTCGTCGCGGGTCAGAATCGTACCGGTCGGGTTGGCCGGCGAAGCAACCAGCGCACCGACGCTGTCGTGATCCCAGTGGCGCGCCACCAGCTCCGGCGTCAGTTGATAACGCACGTCCGGGCCCACCGGTACAAGCTGCGCCGCGCCTTCGACCAAACGCAGAAAGTGCCGGTTGCAAGGGTAGCCAGGGTCGGCCAGCAGCCAGTGCTTGCCCGGATCCACCAGCAACGCACTGGCCAGCAGCAACGCACCGGAACCGCCGGGCGTGATGAGTATCCGCCGTGGATCGATGTTCAGGCCGTAGCGTGTTTGATAGAAGCCGGAAATCGCCTCGCGCAGCTCGGGAATGCCGCGGGCTGCGGTGTAGCGGGTTTTCCCGGCCGTCAGGGCTTGCTGGCCGGCGCGGATGATCGGCTCGGCGGTCGTGAAGTCCGGTTCGCCGATTTCCAGGTGGATCACGTCGTGGCCGGCGGCCTGCAGTTCATTGGCCCGCGCCAGCAACGCCATGACATGGAACGGTTCGATCGCACGACTGCGCGCACTGTAGGGCTGAGCCATTGGCCTTCCTTCAACGAGGGAAAAGAGACGATTCTACCCATCTGCCGGAACGAGCGAGAACCCGCAGCGGTCACAGCCTCAAGAACACTGGACTGTAACGACCCGCGCGTAAGCTCCAGGATTGACTAAAATCAGTGATTGAGCAGGTTTGCAGCAACGCCGGACATGGCTTGGCAAACATTTGCAAGCCCCATCGGCCGCGCGCTCGACATCCGGGAGTAGCGCGGGCCGAATTGATCTGGTAAGTTCGCCCGCTTGCAGCCGCAGGGCCGGCAGGTGTCGGTGATGGAGCAATCCTGCGCAATGGATTACAAGAGTAGAGGCGGTCCATTTCATGCCCACCCAAGCAAAGCAACAGGCAAGTCAGACACTCAGCGGTTTCGAACCTTACGTCCCTAAAGAGGGCGAAGAGTACATGGGCGCGCCTATGCGTGCGCACTTCACCAAGATCCTGACCAAGTGGAAACTCGACTTGATGCAGGAAGTCGACCGCACTGTTGATCACATGAAAGACGAAGCGGCCAACTTTCCTGATCCGGCCGACCGTGCCAGCCAGGAAGAAGAGTTCGCCCTCGAGCTGCGCGCCCGCGACCGCGAGCGCAAACTGATCAAGAAGATCGACAAGACCCTGCAACTGATCGAAGACGAAGAGTACGGCTGGTGCGACTCTTGCGGCATCGAGATCGGCGTCAAGCGCCTCGAGGCCCGTCCGACTGCCGACATGTGCGTCGACTGCAAGAACCTGGCGGAAATCAAGGAAAAGCAGGTCGGCAAATAATCCCGGCCTGAACGAAAAACGGAGCGTGCGAACGCTCCGTTTTTGTTTCTGCTGTTTTTTGACTCTCAAGTAACATCGCCCTCATGACTGCCAACATCTCCCCCGCCTACATTGGCCGCTTTGCCCCGACCCCCAGCGGGCACCTGCACTTCGGATCGCTGGTCGCCGCCCTGGCCTCTTATCTGGACGCGCGCTCAGTGGGCGGTCGCTGGCTGGTGCGCATGGAAGATCTCGACCCGCCCCGTGAAGAGCCCGGCGCGCAAGCGGCGATTCTCAAGGCGCTGGAAAGCTATGGCTTCGAATGGGACGGCGAAATGGTCCGCCAGAGCGAACGGCACGAAACCTACGCCCAGGTGCTCGACAGCCTGTTCAATCACGGCCTGGCGTACGCCTGCACCTGTTCGCGCAAACAGCTGGAGCCTTACAACGGCATTTACCCTGGACTGTGCCGCAACGCCGGCCACGACCAGGAAAACGCCGCGATCCGCCTGCGCGTGCCAGAGCTGGAATATCACTTCATCGACCGGGTGCAGGGCGAATACCGTCAGCATCTGGGCCGCGACGTGGGTGATTTCGTGATCCGTCGCCGCGACGGCCTCTACGCCTATCAACTGGCGGTAGTGCTGGACGACGCCTGGCAGGGCATCACCGACATCGTGCGCGGCGCCGATCTGCTCGACTCGACGCCGCGCCAGCTTTATCTGCAAGAACTGCTGGGCCTGCGCCAGCCACGTTACCTGCACCTGCCCTTGATCACCCAGCCGGACGGCAACAAGCTCGGCAAATCCTATCGCTCGCCACCGCTGGAAGCCGATCAGGCCACGCCACTGCTGCTCCGAGCCTTGCGTGCTCTGGGGCAAAACCCGGGGCCGGAACTGGCCCACGCCTCGCCGCAAGAACTGTTGAACTGGGGCAGTGCCCACTGGGATGCCTTGAAAATCCCGCGCACACTGACACTGCCCGAAGCGCAACTGCTGTGACGACACTTGCAGTGGCGCGCCCATCCGTTACCATCGCCGCACGTTTTCGGGCACGCGCATAAAAAAGAGAGGCCGGGATGTACATCTATCGCTTGGTCCTGCTTCTGGTCGTGGGGATCTACCTGTTTTCTCCTGCCATCATGGATTGGTGGATCGACGCTACGGGCGCCTGGTATCGCCCTTATCTGCTCTGGCTGATCCTGATTGTCGTGACCTTCATCCTGCAGAGCCAAAAAGATGCCGATGAGCTTTAGCCTGACCCAGATGCTGCTGATCAGCGCCGCCTACCTGGCCGCGCTGTTCGGCGTGGCCTGGATCAGTGAACGGGGCATGATCCCGCGGGCGATCATTCGCCACCCGTTGACCTACACCCTGTCGCTGGGGGTCTACGCCAGTGCGTGGGCGTTCTATGGCACGGTGGGTCTGGCCTATCAGTACGGCTACGGCTTTCTGTCCAGTTATCTCGGGGTCTCCGGCGCCTTTCTGCTGGCGCCGGTGCTGCTGTATCCGATCCTCAAGATCACCCGCACTTATCAACTGTCGTCGCTGGCGGACCTGTTTGCCTTCCGCTTTCGCAGCACTTGGGCCGGTGCGCTGACCACGATTTTCATGCTGATCGGCGTATTGCCGTTGCTGGCGTTGCAGATCCAGGCGGTGGCCGACTCCATCGGCATCCTCACCGGTGAACCGGTGCAGAATCGCGTGGCCCTGGCATTCTGTGCGCTGATCATTCTGTTCACGATCTTCTTCGGCTCGCGCCATATCGCGACCCGTGAAAAGCACGAAGGGCTGGTGTTCGCGATTGCCTTCGAATCGGTGATCAAACTGGTGGCCCTCGGCGGTGTTGGCCTCTACGCGCTGTACGGCGTATTCGACGGTCCGCAACAGCTCGAACTGTGGCTGCTGCAGAACCAGACCGCCCTCGCCGCCCTGCACACGCCGTTGCAGGAAGGCCCGTGGCGCACGCTGCTGCTGGTGTTTTTCGCCTCGGCGATCGTGATGCCGCACATGTATCACATGACGTTTACCGAAAACCTCAACCCGCGCTCGCTGGTCAGCGCGAGCTGGGGGCTGCCGCTGTTTCTGTTGCTGATGAGCCTGGCGGTGCCGCTGATTCTATGGGCCGGCCTGAAACTCGGGGCCACCACCAATCCGGAATACTTCACCCTCGGCATCGGCATCGCCGCCAACAGCAAGTCACTGGCGCTGCTGGCGTATGTCGGTGGGCTGTCGGCGGCCAGCGGCCTGATCATCGTCACCACGCTGGCGCTGTCGGGCATGGCCCTGAACCACCTGGTGCTGCCGCTCTATCAGCCGCCGGCCGAAGGCAATATCTATCGCTGGCTGAAATGGACCCGACGGGCGCTGATCGTCGCGATCATCATGGCCGGTTTCTGCTTCTACCTGATGCTCGGCGCCGAGCAGGATCTGGCCAACCTCGGCATCGTTGCCTTCGTTGCGACCCTGCAATTCCTGCCGGGTGTGCTGTCGGTGCTGTACTGGCCGACCGCCAATCGCCGGGGGTTCATTGCCGGCCTGCTGGCGGGGATTGTGGTGTGGATCGTGACCATGCTGTTGCCGCTGGTCGGCAATCTGCAGGGTTTCTATATTCCGCTGCTGAACATGATCTACGTACTGGACGACACCAGCTGGCACATGGCGGCCATCGCCTCGCTGGCGGCCAACGTGCTGATGTTCACCCTGATTTCGCTGTTCACCAACGCCAGCCCGGAAGAGGCCAGCGCCGCCGAGGCCTGTGCGGTGGACAACGTGCGACGCCCACAACGCCGGGAACTGCACGCCGCCTCCCCGCAGGAGTTCGCCACGCAACTGGCCAAGCCACTGGGCGCCAAAGCGGCGCAGAAAGAAGTCGAACAGGCCCTGCGCGACCTTTATCTGCCGTTCGACGAACGCCGCCCCTATGCCTTGCGCCGGTTGCGTGACCGGATCGAAGCCAACCTCTCCGGCCTGATGGGCCCGAGCGTCGCCCAGGACATGGTGGAAACCTTCCTGCCGTACAAGGCCGGAGGCGAGAACTATGTCACCGAAGACATTCACTTCATCGAAAGCCGCCTCGAGGATTATCACTCGCGCCTGACCGGCCTGGCGGCCGAGCTCGACGCCTTGCGCCGCTACCACCGCCAGACTCTGCAAGAACTGCCGATGGGCGTCTGCTCGCTGGCCAAGGATCAGGAAATCCTGATGTGGAACAAGGCCATGGAAGAGTTGACCGGGATTGCCGCGCAACGAGTGGTCGGCTCGCGCCTGAGTACCATCGCCAATCCATGGAAAGATCTGCTGCAAGGCTTCACCCACCTGCCCGACGAGCACTTGCACAAACAGCACCTGGCCCTCGACGGCCAGACCCGCTGGCTGAACCTGCACAAAGCGGCCATCGACGAACCGCTGGCACCGGGCAACAGCGGTCTGGTATTGCTGGTGGAAGACCTGACCGAAACCCAGATGCTCGAAGACAAACTGGTGCATTCCGAGCGCCTGGCCAGCATTGGACGGCTCGCCGCCGGCGTGGCCCACGAAATCGGCAACCCGATCACCGGCATCGCTTGCCTCGCACAAAACCTGCGCGAAGAACGCGAAGAGGACGATGAGCTGACGGAAATCAGCGGCCAGATCCTCGAACAGACCAAACGCGTGTCACGCATCGTCCAGTCGCTGATGAGCTTCGCCCATGCCGGCAGCCATCAGCACAGCGACGAGCCCGTCTGTCTGGCGGAAGTCGCCCAGGACGCCATCGGTCTGCTGGCCTTGAACCGGCGCAATTTCGAAGTGCACTTCTACAACCTCTGCGATCCCGATCACTGGGTTGAAGGCGATCCGCAGCGACTTGCCCAGGTCTTGATCAATCTGCTCTCGAACGCCCGTGACGCCTCGCCTGCCGGCAGTGCGGTACGGGTCAAGAGTGAAGCCGGCGAACACACGGTCGATCTGATCGTCGAAGACGAAGGCAGCGGTATTCCGTCGAGCATCATGGACCGATTGTTCGAACCTTTCTTCACCACCAAGGATCCTGGCGAAGGCACCGGTCTGGGCCTTGCACTGGTCTATTCCATCGTTGAAGAGCATTATGGACAAATCACCATCGACAGCCCGGCTGATATTCAAAGCCAGCGCGGCACCCGTATCCGGGTCACATTGCCGCGCCATGTCGAAGCGACGTCCGCTGTGAACTGAGACCGTCGAGAGTATCGAATCAATGCCGCACATTTTGATCGTCGAAGACGAAACCATTATCCGCTCCGCCTTGCGCCGCCTGCTGGAGCGCAACCAGTACCAGGTCAGCGAAGCCGGTTCAGTGCAGGAAGCACAAGAACGCTTCAGTATTCCCACATTCGATCTGATCGTCAGCGACCTGCGTCTGCCGGGCGCTCCGGGCACCGAGCTGATCAAGCTCGGCCAGGGCACGCCGGTGCTGATCATGACCAGCTACGCCAGCCTGCGCTCGGCGGTCGACTCGATGAAGATGGGCGCGGTGGATTACATCGCCAAGCCTTTCGACCACGATGAAATGCTTCAGGCTGTCGCGCGGATCCTGCGCGATCGCCAGTCGGCGCCTGCCGCCGGCGAAGCAGCTTCTGCCAAATCGGCCAATGGCAATGGCAAATCCGCCATCGACAACAGCAATGGCGAAATTGGCATCATCGGCTCGTGCCCACCGATGCAGGACCTTTACGGCAAGATCCGTAAAGTCGCGCCGACCGATTCCAATGTCTTGATCCAGGGTGAGTCCGGTACCGGTAAAGAACTGGTGGCCCGCGCCCTGCACAACCTGTCGAAACGCGCCAAGGCACCGATGATCTCGGTAAACTGCGCCGCCATCCCGGAAAGCCTGATCGAGTCCGAACTGTTCGGCCACGAGAAAGGGGCGTTCACCGGCGCCAGTGCCGGTCGCGCCGGTCTGGTGGAAGCGGCGGACGGCGGCACGCTGTTTCTCGACGAAATCGGCGAATTGCCCCTGGAAGCCCAGGCTCGCCTGCTGCGCGTACTGCAGGAAGGCGAAATTCGCCGGGTTGGCTCGGTTCAGTCGCAGAAGGTTGATGTCCGCTTGATCGCCGCGACCCACCGCGACCTCAAGAGCCTGGCAAAAATCGGCCAGTTCCGTGAAGACTTGTATTACCGCCTCCACGTGATCGCGTTGAAACTGCCAGCCCTGCGCGAGCGCGGTGCCGACGTCAACGAAATCGCCAATGCGTTCCTCGCGCGCCAAAGCGCCCGCATCAATCGTACCGACCTGAAATTTGCCGCCGATGCCGAACAGGCGATCCGGCACTATTCCTGGCCGGGCAACGTGCGAGAACTGGAAAACGCCGTCGAACGCGCGGTGATTCTGAGCGAAAGCCCGGAAATTTCTGCCGACCTGCTGGGCATCGACATCGAACTGGGCGATCTGGAGGACGACGAATTCATCGGCCTGCCGGCGCAACCGGCCGGTAACGCCAGCAACAGCAGCCACGAGCCGACCGAAGACCTGTCACTGGAAGACTACTTCCAGCACTTCGTGCTTGAGCATCAGGACCACATGACCGAGACCGAACTGGCGCGCAAACTGGGCGTCAGCCGCAAATGCCTGTGGGAACGCCGTCAGCGGCTGGGGATTCCGCGGCGCAAGTCCGGGGTCGCCAGCGAGAGCTGAACGTTACCTGTCGAGTGTGCGGGTTAGCGTTGAAGCGCTGAAAAAACTGTTACCTCAGTCTTTTCACGTAACAGAAGCCGGGGTTATCGGTAACGAAACCCCGGCTTTTTTTCGCCATGAAAAAACGGCCATATCGACCTAACCCCTTGTTTTATTGGGGTTCGCAAAAGTTGGCACGGCACCTGCTATGTATTTGGTACAAGAACAATAACAAGCAATGCAAAAGACAATAAAAATAAGACGAATCGACTCACGCACAATAAAAACAAGACGGCGAGAGGCGCAGCTAACTGATTCTTTTGGAGAGGCGTTGTATTTGGGGCTAGCCCCACGACCAGGCCGAGAACAATAAAAACTGTCTTAAGACAGAGCCTGTACTGGTTGGATCACAAGATCACTGCAACACAGCGACCAAAGCAATCCGTTTGCTCTTGGCTCCCGATTGGGAGGGTCATGAAGGAAAAGCTTCATGGCGAGGGCACTCAACAAAAACAAGAAGCCCGAATCAATAATAAAAAGAGCACGCAACTACTTCTTGGGGAGCTTCGGCTCCCCTTGTAGTTTCTCCCTCCCGGAAAATCCTCCCTTCTGATGCGTTTCCACCCCCTCTAGCCTGCGGCTTGCAGCGCAAAACGGCAGCGTCCTACACCATCCCTCGACTAAATGCTAGAATCCCGGCCCATCATGCGGTCATTCTCTGGTATGGCCGAACATTCCTTCAAACAGTGCATCCCATGCTGAAGAAGCTGTTCCAGTCATTCCGAACTCCCCTGCGTCGTACGCAACACATCCGTAGCACGCCTGAAGTCCTCAACAGCGGCCAACACTCGCTGCAGAAGGCGCAATTCAGCCGTTACGCGGTCAACATCGTCGAACGCCTGCAGGGCGCCGGCTACCAGGCCTACCTGGTTGGTGGTTGCGTGCGAGACATGCTGCTGGGCATCACGCCCAAAGACTTCGACGTCGCCACCAGCGCCACCCCCGAGCAGGTTCGCGCCGAATTCCGCAATGCGCGGATCATCGGCCGCCGCTTCAAGCTGGTCCACATCCATTTCGGTCGCGAAATCATCGAGGTCGCGACCTTCCGCGCCAATCACCCGCAAAACGAAGACGACGAAGACAGCAACCAGTCTTCGCGCAACGAGAGCGGGCGCATTTTGCGTGACAACGTCTACGGCACCCTGGAAGAAGACGCGCAGCGCCGCGACTTCACCATCAACGCCCTGTATTACGATCCGGTCAGCGAGCGCATCCTCGACTACGCCAACGGCGTACACGACATCCGCAATCACCTGATCCGTCTGATCGGCGACCCGAAGCAACGCTACCAGGAAGACCCGGTGCGGATGCTGCGGGCCGTGCGTTTTGCCGCCAAGCTCAATTTCGGTATCGAGAAGCACACCGTCCAGCCGATCCGCGAACTGGCGCCGATGCTGCGCGAGATCCCGTCAGCCCGTCTGTTCGAGGAAGTGCTCAAGCTGTTCCTGTCCGGTCACGGCGCCATCACCTTCGAGATGCTGGTCGACCTGCAACTGTTCGCGCCGCTGTTCCCGGCCAGTGCCGATGCGCTGGAACACAACCCGGAATACACCCACACGCTGATCAGCGAAGCACTGACCAACACCGACCTGCGGATCAAGCAGAACAAACCGGTGACCCCGGCGTTCCTGTTCGCCGCGCTGCTGTGGCCTGCCCTGCCGGCCCGCGTGTTGCGCCTGCAAGAGCGCGGCATGCCGCCGATTCCGGCTATGCAGGAAGGTGCTCACGAACTGATCGCCGAACAGTGCCAGCGCATTGCAATTCCAAAACGCTTCACCATGCCGATCCGCGAAATCTGGGATATGCAGGAACGCCTGCCACGCCGCAGCGGCAAACGTGCCGACCTGCTGCTGGACAATCCGCGCTTCCGCGCCGGCTACGACTTCCTGCTGCTGCGTGAAAGCGCTGGCGAGCAGACCGATGGTCTGGGCGACTGGTGGACCGATTATCAGGACGCCAACGACAGCGAACGTCGCGACATGATCCGCGAGCTCAGCGGCAAAGGTGATGACGCCAGTGGCGCACCGCGCAAGCGTCGCCGCAGCAGCGGCTCCAAGCGCAAACGCGCCGGCGCACCGAGCGCCACGGGCGAATAAGGCATGGAACGCATCTACATCGGCATGGGCAGCAACCTGGCTGACCCGGCCGAACAACTGCGCAGCGCGATCGACGCGCTGGGGCAATTGCCCAACACCGAACGGGTCGGGGTCTCCGCGTTTTATCAGAGCGACTCACTGCTGCCGGGCCAACCGCGTTACACCAACGCGGTTGCCGCACTCGACAGCTCGCTGGCCCCACTGGATCTGCTCGATGCCCTGCAGGCGATCGAAAATGATCAGGGCCGCGAACGCCTGGAACGCTGGGGCCCGCGCACGCTGGATCTGGACATTCTGCTGTTCGGTGATCGCCTGATCGACGAGCCGCGCCTGAAGGTCCCGCATTACCACATGCAGGAACGCGCGTTCGTTCTCTATCCTTTGGCCGAACTGGCGCCCGAAGATCTGCGTCTGGCCGATGGACGCACACTTGCCGATCTTCTCGCAGCCTGCCCGTTCGTCGGCCTCGAACGCCTCTCTCACGCCTGACACACACCGCTGATGCGGGAGCCAACCGGCTCCCGCATTTTGCGTTCCTGTAGGACAAAAATCCCGCAGATCAGGCCCGCCGGCCCGCTGAATCGCATCAGTAACGCCGGTAACACTCCCCTCGTAACAATGCGGTAACACATGCAATTGACTTCCTGAGGCCTCATCACGACTATAGGCGTCCCGCTGCCGCCAACCCGGCATACAAGGGCGCAATCCAGGCCTTATAAGCACGACAAAAGAGCGTGCGCCTGAATAGATGACGAATCACGCGCGTTACTCGCAGTAGTTTCCAGAGCGCCTGAACGAGGATTTCTTACATGCCAGCCATCACCCTGACCACGCTCCAGAGCCTCAAGCAGAAAGGTGAAAAGATCACCATGCTGACCTGCTATGACGCGACCTTCGCCCACGCCTGCAACGAGGCCGGTGTCGAAGTGCTGCTGGTGGGCGACTCCCTCGGCATGGTCCTGCAGGGGCACGACAGCACCCTGCCGGTGACCACCGCAGAAATGGCCTACCACGTTGCCAGCGTCAAACGCGGCAACGCTGATGCCTTGATCCTGGCCGACCTGCCGTTCATGGCCAACGCCACCCTCGAACAAACCATGACCAACAGCGCTCAGCTGATGCAGGCCGGTGCGCACATGGTCAAGGTCGAAGGCGCCTTGTGGCTGGCGGACTCGATCCGTCTGCTGGCCGAACGCGGCGTACCGGTTTGCGCCCACATGGGCCTGACTCCGCAAGCCGTGAACATTCTCGGCGGTTATAAAGTGCAAGGTCGCAACGAGAACCAGGCACGCCAGATGCGCGCCGACGCGATCTCCCTGGAGCAGGCCGGCGCGGCCATGCTGCTACTGGAATGCGTGCCGAGCGAACTGGCGGCTGAAATCAGCCAGGCGGTAAAAATTCCGGTGATCGGCATTGGTGCCGGCAGCGACACCGACGGTCAGGTGCTGGTACTGCACGACATGCTCGGCCTGTCGATCAGCGGCCGCGTACCGAAGTTCGTGAAGAACTTCATGCAGGGTCAGGACAGCATCCAGTCCGCGCTGAAGGCATACGTCAACGAAGTCAAAGCCGCCACCTTTCCCGGGATCGAACACGGATTCTCTGCATGAACACCGTCAAAACCGTACGTGAACTGCGCGCCGCCGTGGCGCGCGCCCGCAGTGAAGGCAAGCGCATCGGCTTCGTGCCGACCATGGGCAACCTGCACAGCGGCCACATCGCCCTGATCACCAAGGCCACCCAGCGTGTGGACTTCGTGGTCGCGAGCATTTTCGTCAACCCGTTGCAGTTCGGCGTCGGCGAAGACCTCGACAAATACCCGCGCACCCTGGCGGCGGATCAGGAAAAACTGCTGGAAGCCGGATGCGATCTGCTGTTCGCCCCGACCGTCGAAGAAATGTATCCCGACGGCATGGCCGGACAGACCCGGGTCAGCGTGCCGCAACTCTCCGAAGGCCTGTGCGGCGCCAGTCGTCCGGGGCACTTCGAAGGCGTGGCGACGGTGGTCAGCAAGCTGTTCAATATGGTGCAGCCGGACCTGGCGATCTTCGGCCAGAAAGACTTCCAGCAACTGGCGGTGATCCGCGCGCTGGTGCACGACCTGAACATGCCGATCCAGATCATCGGCGAACCGACCGTACGCGCCGCCGATGGCCTGGCGCTGTCCTCGCGCAACGGTTTCCTCAGTGAAGAACAGCGCGCCGTGGCGCCGGTGGTCTACCGCACCCTGAGCAGCATTGCCGAGTCGATCAAGCAGGGCGAGCGCGACTTCCCTGCCCTGATCCAGGCGCAACGCCAGCAACTGGAAGCTGCCGGCCTGCGTCCGGACTACCTGGAAATCCGCCACGCGCTGACCCTGCGTCCGGCAACGGCGGAAGATCGTGATCTGGTGATTCTGGTCGCCGCATTCCTCGGCACCACCCGGTTGATCGACAACCTGCACCTGAATCTCGATACCCCCGCCTGACCCCGGCAAACGCGGTGGGAGCAAACCCGCTCCCACCGCGTCTGCACGCACTTCCAGACTGTATTGCTGAGCACCTGCCCATCGGGCAAACTGCCCGCCGTTCGACTCGACACCAATAGCAGGGACTGCTCGCAATACCCGCCGTTTGTCGGCCCCGTCTGTTATCAATGTTAAAAAAGTACCGAAAACAGGTCAGACAAAGCCAAGACAGATCGCGGCGCTGGGTTTACTGTATTCGCCCTGCGCCAAAGTAATCGTGTCGACGCAGTTGCCCCCTCGCCCAAACATGGCGGGGAGGTCTTTTCAGTGTTCAAAAGGCCGTTCAAGTAAAAAGGAAAACCGCAGCGATGGCGTACTACCGCACTCCTCATGACGTTACCGCTCTGCCTGCCTGGCAAGCGTTGAAAGATCACCGCCAAGCCATGCAGGATTTCAGCATGCGCGAAGCCTTCAACGCCGATCCGCAGCGCTTCAATCAGTTCACTCTCAGCAGCTGCGGACTGTTTCTCGACTATTCGAAGAATCTGATCAACGCCGAGACCCGCAACCTGCTGGTGGGTCTGGCCAATGAAGTCGATCTCAAAGGCGCGATCAAGGCGCTGTTCGACGGCGAAATCGTCAACGCGTCCGAAGGCCGCCCGGCGCTGCACACCGCCCTGCGTCGCCCGGTTGGCGACAAGCTGTCGGTCAACGGCGTCAACGTGATGCCTGAAGTTCACAAGGTGCTGAACCAGATCACCGATCTCGTGGGCCGCATCCACGACGGTCTGTGGCGCGGTTACACCGAGAAGCCGATCACCGACGTGGTGAACATCGGCATCGGTGGCTCGTTCCTCGGCCCCGAGCTGGTCTCCGAAGCCCTGCTGTCCTACGCCCAGAAAGGCGTGCGTTGCCATTACCTGGCGAACATCGACGGCAGCGAATTTCACGAGCTGACGCAAAAGCTGCGCGCCGAGACCACGCTGTTCATCGTTTCGTCGAAATCGTTCAACACCCTCGAAACCCTGAAAAACGCCCAGGCCGCCCGCGCCTGGTACCTGGCCCAGGGTGGTTCGGAAGCCGAGCTGTATCGCCACTTCATCGCCGTCTCGAGCAACAACGCGGCAGCCGTGGCCTTCGGTATCCGCGAAGAAAACATCTTCCCGATGTGGGACTGGGTCGGCGGTCGTTACTCGCTGTGGTCGGCGATCGGCCTGCCAATCGCGCTGGCCATCGGCATGTCCAACTTCAAGGAACTGCTGTCCGGTGCCTACACCATGGACCAGCATTTCCAGAGCGCGCCGTTCGAACAGAACATGCCAGTGCTGCTGGCCCTGCTCGGCGTGTGGTATGGCAACTTCTGGGGTGCACAAAGCCACGCGATCCTGCCGTACGACCACTACCTGCGTAACATCACCAAGCACTTGCAACAGCTGGACATGGAATCCAACGGCAAGAGCGTGCGCCAGGACGGCACCGCAGTGTCGACCGATACCGGCCCGGTGATCTGGGGTGGCGTCGGCTGCAACGGTCAGCACGCTTACCACCAGTTGCTGCACCAGGGCACCCAACTGATCCCGGCCGACTTCATCGTCCCGATCGTCAGCTTCAATCCGGTCTCCGACCACCATCAGTGGCTGTACGCCAACTGCCTGTCGCAGAGCCAGGCGCTGATGCTCGGCAAGACCCTGCCGGAAGCCGAAGCCGAACTGCGCGACAAGGGCATGAGCGAAGACCAGGTGCAGAAGCTGGCACCGCACAAGGTGATCCCGGGCAACCGTCCGAGCAATACCTTGGTGGTCGAGCGCATCAGCCCGCGTCGTCTCGGCGCACTGGTGGCGATGTACGAGCACAAAGTCTTCGTGCAAAGCGTGGTCTGGGGCATCAACGCCTTCGACCAGTGGGGCGTGGAACTGGGCAAGGAACTGGGCAAGGGTGTCTACAACCGCTTGGTCGGCAGCGAAGAAACCGCTGCTGAAGACCCGTCCACCCAAGGCCTGATCAACTACTTCCGCGGCCGTCACCGCGGCTGATCCAGCCCTGAACACACCCCCTCGCCATGAGGGGGTGTTTGTTTACAGGTATTGAACCCTCACCGCTCTCGGCGCATCTTTATCCTTGTCGCACAACAAGAATAAGGAACCGTCATGTTCGATATCAGCACGTTCCCCAAAGCCGATGCCGTCCGCCGGGCTGCACAATTGAGTCAGGACGACTACCAGCGCCTGTACCGCGAATCCATTGAACACCCCAGCACCTTCTGGGCCGAACAGGCCCGGCGTTTTCTCGACTGGAGCACGCCGTGGCAGACCGTCCAGCGCTATGACCTGAAGACCGGCGAAGCCGCCTGGTTTGCCGGTGGCAAGCTGAACGTCAGCTACAACTGCATCGACCGCCATCTGGAAAAGCGCGGCGATCAGACCGCCATTCTCTGGGAAGGCGACGACCCTGCCGAATCGACGCAAATCACCTACAGCAAACTCCATCACCACGTCTGCCGCCTGGCCAACGTGCTGAAAAGCCGTGGTGTGAAAAAAGGCGACCGGGTCTGCATCTACATGCCGATGATCCCCGAAGCCGCCTACGCCATGCTCGCCTGCGCGCGGATCGGCGCGATTCATTCGGTGGTGTTTGGTGGTTTCTCCCCGGACTCTCTGCGCGACCGCATTCTCGACGCCGACTGCCGCACCGTGATCACCGCCGACGAAGGTGTGCGCGGTGGCAAATTCGTACCGCTGAAACAGAATGTCGACAAGGCCCTGCAGAGTTGCCCGAATGTCAGCACCGTCGTGGTAGTCGAGCGTACCCAGAACAAAGTCGACTGGGTCGAAGGCCGCGACCTCTGGTATCACCAGGCCGTACGCGACGTCAGCGACGATTGCCCGCCAGAACCGATGGACGCCGAAGACCCGCTGTTCATCCTCTACACCTCCGGCAGCACCGGTAAACCCAAGGGCGTGCTGCACACCACCGGCGGTTACCTGCTGCAAGCGACGATGACCTTCAAGTACGTACTCGATTACCGCGACGGCGAAGTGTTCTGGTGCACCGCCGACGTCGGCTGGGTCACCGGCCACAGTTACATCGTCTATGGCCCACTGGCCAACGGGGCGACCACCCTGATTTTCGAAGGTGTGCCGAGCTACCCGAGCACTTCACGGTTCTGGCAAGTGATCGACAAACACAAGGTCAACATCTTCTACACCGCCCCCACCGCCCTGCGCGCCTTGATGCGCGAAGGCGCCGGGCCGTTGCAGGAAACGTCGCGGCAAAGCCTCAGATTGCTCGGCAGTGTCGGTGAGCCGATCAACCCGGAAGCGTGGGAATGGTATTTCAACGTGGTCGGCGAACAGCGCTGCCCGATTGTCGATACCTGGTGGCAGACCGAAACCGGCGGCATCATGCTCAGCCCGCTGGTCAGCGCCCGGCGAATCAAACCGGGCTGCGCCACCCAGCCGATGTTCGGCGTGCAACCGGTGCTGCTCGATGAGCACGGCAAGGAAATCAAGGGCGCCGGCAGTGGCGTGCTGGCGATCAAGTCGAGCTGGCCGGCACAGATCCGCAGCGTTTACGGCGACCCGCAGCGCATGGTCGACACCTACTTCAAACCCTACCCCGGCTACTACTTCACCGGCGACGGCGCCCGCCGTGACGAGGACGGCGATTACTGGATCACCGGGCGCATCGACGACGTGATCAATGTCTCCGGCCATCGCATCGGCACCGCCGAGGTAGAAAGCGCGCTGGTGCTGCACGACAGCATCGCCGAGGCCGCCGTGGTCGGCTATCCCCACGACGTCAAAGGCCAGGGGATTTATGCGTTCGTCACGCCGATGAATGGCACCGAGCCCAGCGATGAACTGAAGAAAGAACTGCTGGCCCACGTCAGCAAGGAAATCGGCAGCTTTGCCAAACCGGACCTGATCCAGTGGGCCCCGGCGCTGCCGAAAACCCGTTCGGGCAAAATCATGCGGCGGATCCTGCGCAAGATCGCCTGCAACGAACTCGACAGCCTCGGCGATACGTCGACCCTGGCGGATCCGAGCGTGGTGCAGGGTTTGATCGATAAACGCTTGAACCAATAGGAGCAGCTGCAAGCGGCGAGCCCCAAGTCTGAAGCTCGCCGCTTGCCGCCAAGTTGCTGCTAAACTCCCGCGCCCCGATTCCCTCCAGCAAGGCGCCCGCATGTCTTCCTTGAACCTGGCGCTGCGCGCCGCTCTCGACCAACGCCAGGATCTGCTCGCCGAGCTGCACCGCCAGGGCACCGACTGCTACCGGCTGTTCCACGGCAGCCAGGAAGGCGCCGGCGGCCTGACCATCGACCGCTATGGCCCGCAACTGATGGTGCAAAGCTTTCATCAGACCCTGGCGCGTGAAGACCTGCTGCAACTGCACGCCATGGTCAACCAGACCCTGGGCCTGGAAACGCTGCTGGTCTACAACGACCGCTCCCGTGGCAATTCGCGGATCGACCGTGAAGACAGCGTCTACCGCGCCGACGACGCAGCACTGGCCGATCTGATCGGCCACGAATGGGGCCTGAATTATCGTGTACGTGGCCGTCATGCCGGACAGGATCCGCTGCTGTTCCTCGACCTGCGCAACACCCGCGGCTGGGTCAAGGATCACGCCAAGGGTAAACGTGTGCTCAACCTGTTCGCCTACACCTGCGGCGTCGGTCTCAGCGCAGCCGCTGGCGGTGCAAGCGAGGTGTGCAATCTGGATTTCGCCGAGGGCAATCTGGCGGTCGGTCGCGAGAACGGTCAGCTCAACCCGCACCTGCCGAGCATGGAATTCATCCAGTCCGACTACTTCCCGGCCATCCGCCAACTGGCCGGCCTGCCGATCAGCCAGCGTCGCGGGCAGAAACTGCCGAGCTATCAACGCCTCGAACAGCGCCAATACGATCTGGTGCTGCTCGACCCACCGGCGTGGGCCAAGAGCGCGTTCGGCACCGTCGATCTGCTGCGCGATTATCAAAGCCTGCTCAAGCCCGCGCTGCTGACCACCGCCGAGAACGGCGTGCTGATCTGCTGCAATAATCTGGCGAAAGTCAGCATGGATGACTGGCGCGAACAGGTGCTGCGCTGCGCAGAAAAAGCCGGCCGGCCGGTACGTGAATGGAGCGTGATGACCCCAGGTGCCGACTTCCCTTCGCGGGATCAACAACCGCCGCTGAAGACCCTGATCCTCCAGCTTTAAAAGCGGCGCAGGAAATTTCCCACGGAAAAATCTGAACAATCCTGAGCATCGGCATTTGCTTCGGAACCGGAATCGCGTGCCATACTCCAAGGCACTCCGATTCAGACAGATGAAGCCGCACATGCCCAAAGGATTGATTCGCGCGATTGGCGCCCTGTTGACTGCTCTGGCCCTCTACAGCCTGCTGGGGTTCCTGATCCTGCCGGGCATTGCACTCAGGGTGGCCAACCAGCAACTGGCCAACTACGCCACGGTCCCCGCGCATCTGCAACGCATCGAACTCAACCCGTTCAGCCTTGAAGTCACGCTGTGGGGGCTGGTGATCGGCGAGCCGGGCAAGGAACAGGTCGGCTTCGAACGGTTATACGCCAACCTGCAACTCGACAGCCTGTGGACCAAAGCCCTGCACCTGTCCGACATCGAACTGGAAAAATCCAAGACCGAGATCCTGTTTGCCAAGGACGGCCAGCTCAACCTCCTTGGCCTGTTCAAGCTCCCCGCCAGCGAACCAGCCCCTGCCGATCCCGACGCCAAACCGTTCCCGCTGCGCATCGACCGGATCCAGCTGGCCGGCGGCAACCTGCATTTCGTGGACGCGCGCCCGAGCGAGCCGATCGAATTCGTTTACGACAAGCTCGATTTCGAGCTGAAAAACCTCAGCACCCTGCCCGAAGACAACGCCGACATGACTCTCGTCGCGATCGGCCCGGCCGGTGGGCAGATCGACTGGAAAGGCAACTTCAGCCTGGTTCCGATCGCCTCCGAAGGCACCCTCAAGATCACCGATGGCAAGATGAAAGCCTTCTGGCCCTACGTACGCGACGCCGTGCCGTTGGTGCTGGAAAACGGCGTCGTCAGCCTGAGTACCGACTACAAGCTCAACCTGTCCAAGGAAACCGAACTGCTGCTGAGCAACGTGGCGGTCAACATCGCGCCGTTCGCCATCAAGGCGCCGGACGGACGTCCACTGGCGAAGCTTGAACGCCTCGACGTCAGCGACACCACGGTGGACCTGGCCAAACAGCAAGTGGTGATCGGCAAGATCCGCAGCCAGAAACTGGAAACCTGGGCAGCACTGGAAGCGGACGGACAACTGGACTGGCAAAAACTGTTCGCCAGTCAGCCGTCCAAACCTGCCGCCAAGGCTGCGGCGGAACCGAAAGACACCCCGGCCGCCGCAGACTCGCCGAAGCCGGAGCCCACCGCACCAAGCAAGCCCTGGCAAGTGTTGGTCAAGGACGTGCAACTGCGTGACTACAAAGTGCATCTGGCCGATCGCTCGGCGAAGCCGGAAGTCACCCTGGATGTCACGCCGCTGAACGTCGACCTGCAAAATTTCGACAGCCTCAACGGCTCGCCCTTCAACCTCAGGCTCGACACCGGCCTGGGCAAGCAAGGCAAGATCAGCGCCGACGGCGTGGTCAACCTGGCCCCGGTCACCGCACAACTCAACGTGAAAACCCAGGACATCGACCTGCGGGTCGCGCAGTCCTACATCAATCCGTTCATTCGCCTTGAATTGCGCAGCGGCATGCTCGGCAGCGACCTGAAAGTGAACCTGAAAAGCACTGACCCGCTGGCCCTCAGCGTCACCGGTCGTGCTCAGATCGATCAGTTGCACACCCTCGACACTCTGAAAACCCGCGACTTCCTCAAGTGGCAGCAAGTGGTGGTCGAAGGCCTGAACTATCAGCACGGCGACAGCCTGTCGATCGACAGGATCAACCTGTTCCAGCCGTATGCACGGTTCATGATCAACGATGACCGCACCACCAACATCGACGACCTGCTGATCCCGCAGCCGGCCGATTCCGGGACTAAGACCGCCGCGACGAAACCGGCGAGCCAGGACAAACCGCTGGGCATTCACATCGGTGGCATCGCGATCAACGACGGCTCGGCCAACTTCGCCGACTTCAGCCTGACCCCGAACTTCGCCACCGCCGTTCAGCAGCTCAACGGCCAGATCGGCACCATCGACAGCCGTCAGGCGAAACCGGCCAGCGTCGACATCAAGGGCAAGGTCGACCGCTATGCGCCGGTGACCATCAAGGGCGCAGTCAATCCGTTCGACCCGATGGCCAGTCTTGACATCGCCACCAGCTTCAAACGGGTCGAGCTGACCACCCTGACGCCCTACTCCGGCAAGTTCGCCGGCTACCGGATCCGCAAGGGCCGGCTCAACCTCGACCTGCATTACCTGATCACCAAAGGCCAGCTCAAGGCCGAGAACAAAGTGGTGGTCGAACAGCTGCAACTGGGTGAGAAAGTCGACAGCCCGGATGCCGTGAGCCTGCCGCTGAAACTGGCGATCGCCCTGCTCAAGGACGTCGACGGCAAGATTTCCATCGAGCTGCCGGTGACCGGCGACCTGAACAACCCGCAATTCAGCGTGATGCCGATTGTCTGGCAAACCCTGCGTAACCTGATCGTCAAGGCTGCCGCCGCACCGTTCAAACTGATTGGCGGTCTGGTCAGCGGTGGCGGCTCCGAAGACCTCGGCACCGTGTCCTTTGCACCGGGCTCCAGCGACCTGAGCAAAGACGCCGAAGCGGCGCTGGTGAAACTGTCGCAAGCGCTGAAGGAGCGTCCGGCCCTGCGCCTGGAAATCGAAGGCACTGCGGCAAAAAGCAGCGACGGCCCGTTGCTCGCCGAACAACGCCTGGAACGTGAATACCAGTACAACTACTACAAGATGCTCCAGCGCCGTGGCGACAAGGTACCGGCTCAGGCCTCGTTGATTGAGGTGCCGGAGGGCGAAAAAGGTCCCTTGCTTGAAGGCATTTACCGCACACGTCTGAAAACCCAGCCACCGGCCGAATGGAAGGATCTGGGCAAGGAAGAACGCACGGCGAAAATGCGTGCGGACGTGATCAAGTTCTGGAGTTCCAGCGACGTGCTGCTGCGCCAGCTCGGTCAGGACCGTGCCAGCAGCATCAAGGACTATCTGGTGGACAAGGGCCAACTGGCCGACGATCGCGTGTACTTCATTGACGCCAACCTCGGCGAAGCAGAAAGCGACGGCCGGGTGGTAACGCAAATGCATCTGGATGCCGAGTGATGAACAGCAAGTGGCTGACTGCACTGGGGCTGACGCTGATCGCCAGCCAGGCCGCGGCGTCCGATACCCTGCGCTGCGGCAGCCAACTGGTGAGCCTCGGCGATCGCGCCAGCGAGGTGCTGCAAAAATGTGGCGAGCCGGTCAGTCGCGATCTGCTCGGTTACAAGCGCAGCGCCAACCGTCGTGAAGAGTTTCAGGTCGAGGAATGGACCTACGGCCCGAGCAACGGTATGTACCAATACCTGCGCTTTGAAGGCAATCGCCTGAGACAGATCAACAGCAAGCGCGGCAACTGACTTCCCCGCTTTTCCGCCCCTGAAATAAAACAGGCCCCGACACATGTGCCGGGGCCTGCAATGGCCACATTCCGTGTGGCCGGTCGCATGAACTCTAAAGTGCGGCAGACGTATTGCTCGGCCCGCCTGTCGCGTCTTCTCCCGGTCCAGGCGAGAAGCCTTGCCTTACTCGGCTTTCAGGCCGTCAGCGGAGACCGCTTTCACGCCTTTGATTTTCTTGGCGATGGCAACGGCGGTGGTTTTCTGCGCCTCTGTCACTGCAACAGTGGAAGACAGGGAAACGACGCCTTTGTTGGTTTCAACTTTGATATCAGTGCCTGGGATACCTTTTTCGGTGACCAGATCCGCTTTCACTTTGGTAGTGATCCAGGTATCGGAGGTCGCTTCTTTCGCTTGGGTGACTTCACCGGCAGCCAGGGTCATTGGCGCCTGAGTGGTCTGAGTCGATTGAGCAAATGCACCCGAAGCCATGGTCAGGGTCAGCGCGGTAGCAGCAGCGGCAGTGATAGCGAACTTCTTCATACGAGTAACTCCTGTTTTTCTGGAAAGTCTGCTGGTTGTCTTGTCAGCAGGGTTACCCAGGTAGTTGCGAACGCTGTGCCAACTTTCAAACCTGACAAAAACCCTTATAAATCAACAAGTTGTCAAATTAGAATTTTTTCGGAATCATGCAAATTGCATGACCTGTGAAATATCTACATGCAAGTTGCGGCATTTCGGAAAGTTCCTAACACTCTGAAATTATTGGAGCTTTTGCGAAGTGCCGCGCAATAAAAATGCCCCGCATTGCGGGGCATTTGGAAGCCTGTGGAAAAATCAGGTACCGCTCGCAGTGCAGCCTTTTGGCGAGTAATCCGGCGCAACCGTCGTGGCGCATGTCCACACACCTGCTCCCGTACCGGACGAGCGGGTGAGTGTGATGGTTTTGTCCAGAACTGGACCTGGAGCGTTTTTAATCGTGCAGACGATTGAACCGGCGCCCGTCGAAGCAGTGCCCGATGCGGATACCGAACAATTCGAAGTTGTAACCGTTGCACTGCCCGCCACGTTAGTCAGCGAAGGATCGGTGCCTTGGTTAATCACATCTTCGAACGGCACTTTCATCGCACTGATTTCCGCCAACCCCGCCGTCACCTTCGACCGCGCCTGGTATTTGGAATACTGCGGCAGCGCCACCGTCGCGAGAATACCGATGATCGCCACGACGATCAGCAGCTCGATCAGAGTAAAACCCTGTTGTTTATTCATAGACACGCTCCATGCATGAGTCGGAATCTCATGATCTGAACAGGACTCAGCACAGCCCGTGCCAAGCCGTTGAAGGCCCGGCCCACTGGACGCCATCCGGCTGACGTGCCGATTCCTACAACCCGTAGCCGCACTATCTGACACTTTTTGTCACCTGCACTGCGCGTGTGTGGCGCTGTCACTTGACTAGGCTATAAGTCATGAACGGCAAGCACGTGGAACCCCCATGAATGACATCGCTCTGAGCGGCCTGGCCAAACAACTGGTCCAGGCCGAATTGCTCACGGAAAAGAGTGCCCAGCAAGCCTGGCAACAGGCGCAGCGCAATCGTCTGTCGCTGGTCAGTTACCTGGTGCAGAACAAACTGGTGAAGAGCTGGCAGGTCGCCGAGATTGCCTCGGAGCATTTCGGCATGGCATTTCTCGACCTCAACTGCCTCGACAAGGAAACCCAGCCCAAGGGCCTGGTCAGCGAAAAACTGGTGCGCCAGCACCACGCCCTGCCCCTCTGGCGACGCGGCAACAAACTGTTCGTGGGGATTTCCGATCCGAGCAATCATCAGGCGATCAATGACATTCAGTTCAGCACCGGGCTGAGCACCGAAGCCATTCTGGTCGAGGACGACAAGCTCACCGACGCCATCGAAAAGTTCTTCGACACCCATGCCACCGGACTGGAGGAGATGGCCGATGTTGATCTCGACGGGCTCGACATCGAAACGGTCGACGACAGCAAACAGGACACGCTCGGCGGGATGGACGCCGACGATGCCCCGGTAGTGCGTTTCGTGCACAAGATGCTGCTGGACGCGATCAAGAGCGGCTCGTCCGACCTGCACTTCGAGCCTTACGAAAAGCACTACCGGGTGCGGGTGCGCACCGACGGCATTCTGCGGGAAGTGGCCAAGCCGCCGATTCAGCTCGCCGGGCGCATTGCCGCGCGCCTGAAAGTGATGGCCAGCCTCGACATTTCAGAACGGCGAAAACCTCAGGACGGGCGGATCAAGATGCGTCTGTCGAAGAGCAAGTCGATCGATTTCCGGGTCAACACCCTGCCCACCCTCTGGGGCGAGAAAGTGGTGATTCGGATCCTCGACCCGTCCAGTGCCCAGATCGGCATTGATGCCCTCGGCTACGAGCCGGAACAGAAAGACCTGTACATGGCAGCCCTCAAACAGCCGCAAGGCATGATTCTGGTGACCGGCCCCACCGGCTCGGGCAAGACCGTGTCGCTGTACACCGGGCTGAACATCCTCAATACCGTCGACATCAATATTTCCACTGCCGAAGACCCGGTGGAGATCAACATGGAAGGCATCAACCAGGTCAACGTCAATCCACGCCAGGGATTGGACTTCGCCCAGGCCCTGCGCTCGTTCCTGCGTCAGGACCCGGACGTGATCATGGTCGGCGAGATCCGCGACCTCGAAACCGCCGAAATCGCGATCAAGGCTGCCCAGACCGGGCACCTCGTGCTGTCCACCCTGCACACCAACAGCGCAGCAGAAACCCTCACCCGCCTGCACAACATGGGCATCCCCGGCTTCAACATCGCGACCTCGGTGAGCCTGATCATTGCCCAGCGTCTGGCGCGAAAACTTTGCAGCCACTGCAAGAAACCCATCGAAATCCCCCGCGAGACCCTGATCAAGGAAGGCTTCCCCGAGGAACGCATGGGCCATTTCACGATCTATGAGCCCGGCGGTTGCGATCACTGCAACGGCGGGTACAAGGGTCGCGTGGGGATCTATGAAGTGGTGAAGAACACCCCCGAGCTGCAACGGCTGATCATGGCCGAGGACAACTCGCTGGAAATCGATACCCAGATGCGCCGGGACGGCTTTAACGACCTGCGCACCTCGGGCCTGATCAAGGCCATGCAAGGCATCACCAGCCTTGAAGAAATCAACCGGGTCACGAAGGACTGAACATGGCGGTCAAGGCAGCAAAAATCAGCGTCTACGCCTGGGAAGGCACGGACCGCAAAGGCAGCAAGGTGACCGGCGAGTTGAGCGGCCAGAACCCTGCATTGATCAAGGCCCAATTGCGCAAGCAGGGCATCAACCCGGGCAAGGTGCGCAGGAAATCCGCCTCGCTGCTGAGCTTCGGCAAGCGCATCAAGGCTCAGGACATTGCCCTGTTCACCCGGCAGATGGCGACCATGATGAAGGCCGGCGTGCCGCTGTTGCAGTCATTCGACATCATTGGCGAAGGCTTCGAAAACCCGGCCATGCGCAAGCTGGTGGACGAGGTTAAACAGGAAGTGGCCGCCGGCAACAGCTTCGCCGCCGCGCTGCGCAAGAAGCCGCACTATTTCGACGAGTTGTACTGCAATCTGGTGGATGCCGGCGAGCAGTCCGGCGCCCTGGACACTCTGCTGGAACGGGTCGCCACCTACAAGGAAAAGAGCGAAAGCCTCAAGGCCAAGATCAAGAAGGCCATGACCTACCCGGCCGCCGTGGTGCTGGTGGCGGCGGTGGTGACCGGGATTCTGCTGGTCAAGGTGGTACCGCAATTCCAGTCTGTGTTCTCCGGCTTCGGTGCCGAACTGCCGGCCTTCACGTTGATGGTGATTAGCCTGTCCGAATTCATGCAGCAAGGGTGGTGGGCGATTCTCGGTGTGCTGGTGGCCGGTTTTTTCGGCACCCGTCATGCCCTGAAAAAATCCCAGGCCTTGCGCGACCGACGCGATGCCTGGTTTCTCAAGCTGCCGCTGGTGGGCACGTTGATGTACAAGTCCGCCGTGGCGCGGTTTGCCCGGACCCTGTCGACCACCTTCGCGGCCGGCGTGCCGTTGGTGGAAGCCCTGGACTCGGTGGCCGGGGCCACCGGCAACGTGGTGTTCAAGCGCGCCGTGCTGCGCATCCGCCAGGACGTCTCCACCGGCATGCAGCTGAATTTCTCGATGCGCTCCACCGGCATCTTTCCGAACATGGCGGTGCAGATGACCGCCATCGGCGAAGAGTCCGGCGCACTGGACGAGATGCTCGACAAAGTCGCGGGGTTCTACGAGGACGAGGTGGACAACATGGTCGACAACCTCACCAGCCTGATGGAGCCATTCATCATGGTGGTGCTTGGGGTGATCGTCGGCGGCCTCGTGGTGGCGATGTACCTGCCGATCTTCCAACTCGGCTCAGCGATCTGACATGCCTATCGACGAACTCCTCAGCCTGTATCCGCTGGCCTTTGTCTTCACCGCCCTGCTGCTGGGGCTGGTGGTCGGCAGTTTTCTCAACGTGCTGATCTGGCGCCTGCCGAAAATGCTCGAGCGTGAATGGCGCCAGCAGGCCCACGATGTGCTGGGACTGCCCGGTGAAGCGCCGTTGCCCACCTACAACCTGATGCTGCCGCACTCTCAATGCCCGCACTGTGGCCACCGGATCCGCGCATGGGAAAACATTCCCGTGTTGAGTTACGTGTTCCTGCGCGGGCGCTGTTCAAGTTGCAGAGCACCGATCAGCAAGCGCTACCCGCTGACTGAACTGGCCTGCGGCCTGCTCTCGGCGTTCATCGCCTGGCACCTGGGTTTCGGCTGGCCCGCGTGCCTGCTGATCGTGCTGACCTGGGGCCTGTTGGCCATGAGCCTGATCGACACCGAACATCAGTTGCTGCCCGATGTGCTGGTGCTGCCGCTGCTGTGGCTGGGGCTGATCGTCAACAGCTTCGAGCTGTTCGTGCCGCTGCACGATGCCCTGTGGGGCGCGGTGCTGGGTTACATGGCGCTATGGTCGGTGTTCTGGCTGTTCAAACTGATCACCGGCAAGGACGGCATCGGTCACGGCGATTTCAAGTTGCTAGCGCTGCTCGGGGCCTGGGGCGGCTGGCAGGTTCTGCCGCTGACCATCCTGCTGTCTTCGCTGGTGGGTGCCGTGCTCGGGGTGATTTTGCTCAAGCTGCGGGACCAGAAAACCTCGTCTCCGATCCCCTTCGGCCCGTATCTGGCCATTGCCGGCTGGATTGCCTTGCTCTGGGGTGGTCAAATAACCGGCTTCTATTGGCAGTTTGTCGGTTTGAAATGAATACCCCTGTGGAAAAACCCTGGATTCTCGGCCTGACCGGCGGCATCGGCAGTGGCAAAAGCGCCGCCGCCCAGCACTTCATCGATCTCGGTGTCCACGTGGTGGACGCCGATCACGCGGCGCGCTGGGTGGTCGAACCGGGCCGCCCGGCGCTGGCGAAGATCGCCGAACACTTCGGCCCCGATGTGTTGCAGGCCGACGGCACGCTGGATCGTGCAGCCCTGCGTAAACTGATCTTTGAGGTACCGGAGCAACGGCGCTGGCTCGAAGCTTTGCTGCATCCGCTGATCGCCGAGGAAATCGCCCATCACCTGGCGCTGGCACAATCGCCTTACGCGATTCTGGTCTCGCCGCTGCTGATCGAATCCGGGCAATACGCGATGACCCAGCGAATCCTGGTGATCGACGCCCCGCAACAACTGCAGATCGAACGCACCTTGCAGCGTGACCAGACCAGCGAACAGCAGGTCCAGGCGATCCTCAAGGCCCAGTCCAGCCGCGAAGACCGCGTCAGCCGTGCCGACGATGTGGTGGTCAACGACCGCGACCTCGCCTGGCTGCACAGCGAGGTCGAGCGCCTGCATCACTTTTACCTGACATTATCCGGAGGCCAATCATGAGCCAGACCCCAACCGTCAACTGCCCGACTTGCGGCGCGCCCGTGGAATTCACCCCGGAAAACAAATTCCGTCCGTTCTGCTCGGACCGCTGCAAACTGATCGACCTCGGCGCCTGGGCGTCGGAAGAACACAAGATTCCGGTGGCCCCGGATGCCGAGGACGAACTGTTTTCCGGCGATTTCGACCCGCGTCACTGATCCCGTTCAGGGCCGCATGAAGCCGTAGTCCTGATCGTCGTCGAGGTTTTCCGCCAGAAAACGCAACTCGTCGGCCAGGTCTTCGGCGTTGCGCACCGCCTTGCTCTGCTGCACCACCGCGCTGAGCAAGGCGCGCAGGCTCAGGCCCGGATCGAACCCTACCTCCTGCGCCATCTCCAGACTCTGCCGGGTTTCCTGCCTCGCCCACTCGTACACACTCATGCCGCTGCTCCTGAAGGGATTTGGCCGAGCATGAAATGCCGCGCGCAGAGCGGATTTGATGTGGATCAAGACTTGGGATCGTCGTCCTTCCACGGCGCCGAAAGGTAGCGGGTGCGGTTGAAAGTCTCCAGCCATTCCGGGCAGAACACCACCAGAGCGCTGACCACCATGCCGTTGATGAAGGCTTCGGGAAAAATCAGCAGCCACAGGTAACCGATGAAATCTTCCAGCCATTCGGGCATGGCAAAGAGGCCGTCGTACCAGAGCAACGTCAGGCTCAGCGTCAGACACAACAACGCCGACAGCGCCGCGGCGAAAAAACCGGAACAGAAGATGTACACGAACGGATTGCGCGGTTGTGCGCGCTCGACCAGGATCGCCACGCATTCGGTGATCAACACCGGCAACAGAATCAACAAGGCGCCGTTGACCCCGACGGCCACCAGATCCTGACGTCCCAACAGCACCAGCCCCAGTTGCGCCATCAGTCCGCCGACGATCGCCAGCGGCCAGTCCAGCAGCAGCGTCACTGCCGTCATGCCGATGAAGTGGTAAGACACGCCGGTATCGAAATCCCTGCGCACCAGCCACAACAGAAACAACGCGAACACCGTGCCGAACAGCAAGTGCTGACGGCGGTTGTCACTGAACAGCTCAACCCACGGCGCGCGGCCAATCGCCCAGAGCAGCACCGGCAGGTAAATCAACCATCCCAGCAGCAGGCTCGCAGACGACAGCAGCTCGGCGCCGATCATGGGCGAGCCTGCTCCAGCGCCTCACGCAGTTCAGCCGCCTGGGTGTATTCATGCCGGGCCAGCAAGCACCCGTCCTTGAGCTGCAGCCAGAGCACCGTGCCTTCGGTCCCGGGATAGCGCGAGGCCACGCGGCTTTCGCGATCAAGCAACACTCGATAGCTGTAGTCACGCATGGCCGGTACGGCGAACATCTTCGCGATCAGCGCCGGCATACGCTGGATATCGGCGACAAACACCGCATGCCGCGCCTCCAGATAGCCCTTGGGCTGATCGGCCATGGCTTGCTTGAGCAGTTTCGCGCCGTCCATGTCACGCGCCACCAGCAGCGTCGTGGTGCGGTTATCAAGGGTAAACGGCTGATCGTACTGATCCAGCAACGTCCAGGGTGCCAGCCGCTCGCCGATTTCCAGCGCATGGGCCCATAACGGAACGACAGCGAACAACAACAGCCAGCGAAATTTCACATTCAGCCCCTTTCATTCGACGTTGATACACGGAGCCATCAGTCTACACCGACCCTCCCGACTGCCCACTGATGCACTTTGCCGCGCGAACGCTTTCTGCTTGTCGCAATTGAACGCTAAGCTTGGGCCTATGGATGACTCAGATTATTTACGCCTGCTGACCATCGCGGCCGAGCAAGCCAACGCGTTCCTGTCCAATGCCCGCAAATGGGAGCGTGAGCGTTGGGTTTGCCAGCGCCTGCTGCAAGGCTTGAATATTCCTTATCGCGCCGACGAGTTCGCCCCTGCCGGAGAGCCACCGGACGTGCTGTTTCGCGACGCCAACTTCGAGGTGTTCTTCGTCCTTGACGAAGGCCGTCGGCTCAACGACGAATGGCGCGATGAGCTGCAACGGCGGCGCAGTGCGTTTTCCCTCAGCCAACTGGTGCGCCGTGAAGCCAAGCCGCGGCGGATTCCGGCCAATGAATTTCTGCTGAGACTGGCACCGACCTTGCGCAAGAAGGCGCACAACTACAAGGAACGCGGGATGGACCTGGGCGAGCTGGACATCATTGCCTTTGCCAGCCTCAAACGCGAAGTGCTCGACCTGAACAGCCACTTTCCACCGCCCACCGAATACCTGCGTCAGGGCTGGCGCTCGCTGTCGCTGGTCGGGCCGACCTTCGCACGGGTGCTGTTCGCCCATCCCGATGCCCCGGATTTTCTGCGCGGCAACCTGGGGCGCAGCATCGTGTTCGATGTCGGGATCAGCCTGTGACGCCGCTGCAACAATTGATCGCCGATGTCCCGCAAACGGGATGCGTGCGCTGGATTGGCGTGCGTCCTGAGTCTCGTGGGCCGATGATCGAGCTCGACGCCGTAGAGGCACGCCTTGAAGCGGGACTGACCGGGGATCATGCCCGCCCCGGTGTACGTAACGCCCGACAGGTCACGCTGATTCAGTTCGAACACCTGGCCGTGATCAGCGCATTGATGGGACGTCCCCACGAGCAACCGATCAGGCCTGAAGATCTGCGGCGCAATCTCGTTATAAGCGGGATCAACCTGTTCAGCCTCAAGGGGAGGCGCTTTCGCATTGGCCAGGCGATTTTCGAAACCACGGGCTGGTGTCAACCGTGCGCGCGCCTGCAGAACAATCTCGGACCCGGAACATTCCAGGCCGTGCGCGGGCATGGCGGAATCACCGCGCGAGTGTTACAAAGCGGGATCATTCGCCTGGGGGACGGTGTGTCGGTCGAACCGATCCCTGACAGTGGCTATGCTGCGTTCAATCCCGGTTAAAAAAACCGCTGTAGCTTGTTCACATTCAGCAACGTCTACCCCTGACGAGGCCTCATATGACCAGCCGCCTGAACCCCGAAGACCAGAAGCATGTCGAAGAGTACCTGCAGTTGTCCCAGCACCGTGTCGAGCGCCGGCCATTCCGGCCGTGGATGCTCCTGGTGCTGGTGCTGGCAGTGACCATTGGTCTGGGCCTGTTGAGCCGTTTAATCAGTTACCTGACGCTATGAGCTGCATCGCGCTCGCTCGGTTAGCTGTACCGATTTCCTTTAAAAACCTTGCGAGCTATCCCTATGTCCCATCGTATTGTCATTGTCGGCGGCGGCGCCGGCGGTCTGGAGTTGGCTACCCGTCTGGGTAAGACCCTGGGCAAGCGCGGTACCGCCAGCATCATGCTGGTCGACGCGAACCTCACGCACATCTGGAAACCGCTGTTGCACGAAGTGGCCGCCGGATCGCTGAATTCTTCCGAAGACGAACTCAACTATGTCGCCCAGGCCAAATGGAACCACTTCGAGTTCCAGCTGGGGCGCATGAGCGGGCTCGATCGTGAGCAGAAGAAGATCCAGCTGGCCGCCACCTACGACGAAAACGGCGTGGAGCTGGTCCCGGCGCGGGAAGTGCCGTACGACTCGCTGGTGATCGCGGTCGGCAGCACCACCAACGATTTCGGCACCCAGGGCGCCACGCAACACTGCCTGTTCCTCGATACCCGCAAACAGGCCGAACGCTTCCATCAGCAACTGCTCAATCACTATCTGCGCGCCCACGCCGGGCAGACCGATGCGATCCAGCAGATCAGCGTGGCCATCGTCGGCGCGGGCGCCACGGGCGTCGAACTGGCAGCCGAACTGCACAACGCCGCCCATGAGCTGGCCGCCTACGGTTTGGACCGGATCAAACCGGAAAACATGCACATCACCCTGATCGAAGCCGGGCCACGGGTGCTGCCCGCCCTGCCGGAGCGCATCAGCGGGCCGGTGCACAAGACCCTGGAGAAACTCGGGGTCAACGTGATGACCAACGCCTCGGTCAGCCAGGTCACCGCCGACAGCCTGATTACCGCAGACGGCAACGAAATCAAGGCGAGCCTGAAAGTCTGGGCCGCCGGGATCCGCGCGCCAGCGTTCCTCAAGGACATCGATGGCCTGGAAACCAACCGCATCAATCAGCTGCAAGTGCTGCCGACACTGCAAACCACCCGCGACGAAAACATCTTCGCCTTCGGTGACTGCGCCGCGTGCCCGCAACCGGGCTCCGATCGCAACGTTCCACCACGGGCCCAGGCTGCTCACCAGCAGGCGTCGTTGCTGGCCAAATCACTGAAGCTGCGCATCGAAGGCAAGACCCTGCCGGAGTACAAGTACACCGACTACGGCTCGCTGATTTCGCTGTCGCGTTTCTCGGCGGTGGGTAACCTGATGGGCAATCTGACCGGCAGCGTGATGCTCGAGGGCTGGCTGGCGCGGATGTTTTACGTGTCGCTGTACCGCATGCACCAGATGGCGCTGTATGGGCCGTTCCGTACGGCAATGCTGATGCTCGGCAGCAAGATCGGACGCGGCACCGAGCCACGCCTGAAGCTGCACTGACGTAAAAATATCGTGGGGGCGAGCTGGCTCGTTCCCACGGTGTTTTGTCTTCTACTGTATCTGCCCTCGCTTTCCCCACCTTCGCTTACAAACGCCCCGCTCCTCGACACAGACGCGATACACCGCCACCGCTTAATGGCCACACCCGAGCACACCTGCTCCGGCTTGATCGCCCTTAACGTGTGGTTGCGCTGTGCAACCGAAGGAGAATGCAATGTCCCGTACTTCGAAAATCGGCAAAAACGCCCTTGGCCTGGTCGGTGCCGTACTGGCCGGCGGTCTGATGCTGTCCGGCTCGGTGTTTGCCGCGCAACCGTTGGCCCAGGGCTACATGGTTGCTTCGGCCGAGACCTCGGTGAAAACCCCGGAAGGCAAATGCGGTGAAGGCAAATGCGGCGATGCGTCGATGGCCAAGACCGACACCGATGGCGACGGCAAGGTCTCGCGCGCCGAATTTCTGAAAGTTGCGCCGAAGTCCGACTTCGACAAGATCGACACCAACCACGACGGCTTCATCGACGAGCAAGAGGCGTACAACAACGTCAAAGCCAACTTCGAAGCCAACGGCAAGAAAATGCCGAAAGGTCTGTTCGAGCACCTGAAAGACCAGGACGGTGCCTGATTTTTCAGCCTGCCTGACAAAACAAAGCCGCGCTTTCTCTGACGAGAAGCGCGGCTTTTTCATGCCTGCATGATTACAACTGGAAGCGCCGCACCATGCCCTGCAGGGCATTGGCCAGTTGCGACAGCTCGTAGCTCGACGCGCTGGTTTGATCGGCACTCGCCGCCGAACGCACCGACAGATCGCGAATGTTCACCAGATTGCGATCCACTTCCCGCGCCACTTGCGCCTGCTCTTCAGCGGCGCTGACGATCACCAGATTGCGCTCGTGGATTTCATGGACCGACGCCGTGATCGTCTGCAACGCTTCACCGGCCCGCGCTGCTTCGATGGCGGCGTTGAGCGCCAGCAGGTTAGCCTGCTCGCTTTCCCAGGGTTCCGCGAAGAACCAAAAAAAATCCCCGTATCTTTCGATACGAGGATTTTTAATATGGTCGGGGTAAGGGGATTCGAACTCCTGACATCCTGCTCCCAAAGCAGGCGCGCTACCGGACTGCGCTATACCCCGGTAAAAAAAAGGCGACCTTTCAAAGATCGCCTTCTTCGATCAGCGCTTTTGGCCTCTGATCTTAAGATTCGATCCCAGTGTTACCTGGTTTCAAAAATGGTGGGTCGTGTGGGATTCGAACCTACGACCAATTGGTTAAAAGCCAACTGCTCTACCAACTGAGCTAACGACCCAAAAATGGTCGGGGTAAGGGGATTCGAACTCCTGACATCCTGCTCCCAAAGCAGGCGCGCTACCGGACTGCGCTATACCCCGGTTTGAAATTGGCTCCGTGACCAGGACTCGAACCTGGGACCCAATGATTAACAGTCATTTGCTCTACCGACTGAGCTATCACGGAACTACATATTTCAATTTACTACGGTGAAACTTGCAGCTTCTCGACATCGTTTTCGCATCGCTGCGTTCGTGTGTCTGAGGCGCGCTATTCTACAACCTAGAACACCTCTGTCAACCCCCTAAATTGCTTTCAAGTTAATGATTTGCAACTTATTTCAGATTTCCGCCCAGTGAGCTGAAACCGTGTTGGTGACTGACTGCGGGGCGCACTTTACAAGCCTTTTCCTTTGAGTTCAACAGCCTGGCGAAAAAAAAGGCCTCGCAGTGCGAGGCCTTGATGACGACACCACCGTCGGGCGTCAGTTGAACGTGATCTCGTCGTTCTCCACGACGCCGGTCGCGGTCTCGCCTGGCATGAAGCGCCCCGACAGGATCAACTGCGCCAACGGGTTCTCGATCCAGCGCTGGATCGCCCGCTTCAGCGGCCGTGCGCCATAGACCGGGTCGTAACCGACGGCAATCAGCTTGTCCATCGCTTCCGGGCTCAGTTCCAGCTTCAGCTCGCGCTCGGCCAGACGACTGCGCAGACGGCCCAGCTGGATCTCGGTAATGCCCGCGATCTGGTCCCGCGCCAATGGTTCGAAGATCACCACTTCGTCGACCCGGTTGATGAACTCCGGACGGAAGTGGGTGGAAATCGCATCCATCACCGCCGCACGTTGCGCCTCACGGTCACCGACCAGTTCCTGGATCTGCATTGAACCGAGGTTGGAAGTCATGACGATCACGGTATTGCGGAAGTCCACCGTGCGGCCATGACTGTCGGTCAGACGGCCATCCTCCAGCACTTGCAGCAGGATGTTGAACACGTCCGGGTGCGCCTTCTCGACTTCGTCCAGCAGGATCACCGAGTAAGGCTTGCGACGTACCGCTTCGGTCAGGTAACCGCCCTCTTCGTAGCCGACGTAGCCCGGTGGCGCACCGATCAGCCGCGCCACGGAATGTTTCTCCATGAACTCGGACATGTCGATCCGTACCATCGCCTCTTCCGTATCGAAGAGGAATTCGGCCAGCGCCTTGCACAGCTCGGTTTTACCGACACCGGTCGGGCCGAGAAACATGAATGAGCCGCTCGGGCGATTCGGGTCGGACAACCCGGCGCGGGAACGCCGCACCGCGTTGGCCACTGCGACCACCGCTTCGTCCTGGCCGATCACGCGTTGGTGCAACAGGCTTTCCATCTTCATCAGCTTGTCGCGCTCGCCTTCAAGCATTTTCGACACGGGGATGCCGGTCCACTTCGAGACGACTTCGGCGATTTCCTCTTCGGTCACCTTGCTGCGCAGCAATTGGTTCTCGCTTTTGCCGTGCTGGTCGACCATTTGCAGGCTGCGCTCCAGATCCGGGATCACCCCGTACTGCAACTCGGCCATGCGGTTCAGGTCGCCTTTACGTCGCGCGGCCTCCAGCTCCTGACGGGACTGTTCGATCTTTTGCTGAATCTGCGCAGAACCCTGCACCTCCGCTTTTTCCGAGTTCCAGATTTCTTCCAGATCCGAGTACTCACGCTCGTGGCGATCGATTTCTTCCTGGAGTTTCTCCAGACGTTTCTTCGCCGCCTCGTCGCTTTCTTTCTTCAGTGCCTGGGATTCCACCTTCAGTTGAATCAGGCGCCGCTCCAGACGATCCAGCACTTCCGGCTTGGAGTCGATCTCCATACGGATGCGGCTGGCCGCCTCATCGATCAGGTCGATCGCCTTGTCCGGCAGCTGCCGGTCAGTGATGTAGCGATGGCTGAGTTTGGCCGCCGCAATGATCGCGCCGTCAGTAATCGCCACCTTGTGGTGAACCTCGTAACGCTCCTTGAGGCCACGCAGGATCGCGATGGTGTCTTCTTCGCTCGGCTCGTCCACCAACACTTTCTGGAAGCGCCGTTCGAGGGCTGCGTCCTTCTCTATATATTGGCGGTACTCATTGAGCGTGGTCGCGCCGACGCAATGCAATTCGCCACGAGCCAGTGCCGGCTTGAGCATGTTGCCGGCGTCCATCGAGCCTTCGCCCTTGCCGGCGCCGACCATGGTGTGCAGCTCGTCGATGAACAGAATGATCTGCCCTTCTTGCTTCGACAGTTCGTTGAGCAGCGCTTTCAGGCGCTCTTCGAACTCACCGCGATACTTGGCACCGGCAATCAGCGCGCCCATATCGAGGGACAGCAGACGCTTGCCGCGCAGCCCATCCGGCACTTCGCCGTTGATGATGCGCTGGGCCAGCCCCTCGGCAATCGCGGTTTTACCCACGCCAGGCTCGCCGATCAGCACCGGATTGTTCTTGGTGCGGCGTTGCAGAACCTGAATGGTGCGACGAATTTCATCGTCACGGCCGATCACCGGGTCAAGCTTGCCGTCTTCGGCGCGCTTGGTCAGGTCGATGGTGTATTTATCCAGCGCCTGACGTGATTCCTCGTGGTTGGCGTCATTGACCGCCTCGCCACCACGCAGGTTGTTGATTGCGTTTTCCAGGGCCTTTTTGCTCACGCCCTGGCCGAGCAGCAACTTGCCGAGTTTGCTGTTCTCGTCCATCGCGGCAAGCAGCACCAACTCGCTGGAAATGAACTGATCGCCCTTCTGCTGGGCCAGGCGGTCGGCCTGGTTGAGCAGACGCGCCAGATCCTGCGACATGTTGACGTCACCGGTCGGGTTCTGGATTTTCGGTAATTGATCGAGCTCTTTGGTCAGCTCTTTACGCAAGCTGTTGACGTCGAAGCCCACCTGCATCAACAGGGGTTTGATCGAACCACCCTGTTGTTCAAGCATCGCCTGCATCAAATGCGCCGGCTCGATGGCCGGATGATCGTGGCCGACAGCCAGGGATTGGGCATCGGACAACGCCAACTGCAATTTGCTGGTTAAACGGTCTATACGCATGGGTCACCTTCCTTTTGAGCAGGCCGGACCTGAAAACCATCCTGAATAAAGAAACCTGCCAGATACCGCTATAGATGCGGTCGATTCTGGAAGATTCAAGCGTCAGGGAGTTGATGCAGATCAGAGAGTTTAGCGGGTAAGCCAGACCAGGGAGGCGAAGCGACCCGTGCGAGGTGCACGGCGATAGGAAAAGAAGCGCGGATCGGTCACGGTGCAGAAACCGCCACCATAAACAGCGGTGACACCCCGGACAGCCAGACGCAGCCGCGCCAGCTTATAGATGTCAGCCATGAACTTGCCCGCGTTGTGACTCGGGACAAAGGCTGCCTCGGCTTCGGGCAATTGACTGACGAAGACTTCCCGGACTTCCGGGCCGACTTCAAAGGCTTGGGGGCCGATGGCCGGGCCGAGCCAGACCAGTACATCCCCGGCGGGGACATTCAGACTGTCGAGGGTGGCTTCCAGCACGCCAGCCGCCAGTCCACGCCAACCGGCATGCGCCGCAGCAACGCGAGTGCCGGCACGGTCGCAGAACAGCGCCGGCAGGCAGTCGGCGGTCATCACCGCACAGGCGATACCGGGTGTCGCCGTCCAGCTGGCATCCGCGGTGGCCACCACGGACGGATCGGCATGTGCCACGGCAATCCCGTGCACTTGCTGCAGCCAGGCAGGCTTTATAGAGAAGTGTTCGGTCAGACGTCGACGGTTTTCGGCCACAGCATCGGGGCGGTCATCGACATGATCGCCCAGATTGAGGCTGTCGAACGGCGTCTCGCTGACGCCGCCCTCGCGGGTGGTGACACAGGCCTTGACGCTGGCCGGCGCGGGCCAGTCCGGCGTCAGCCAGTTCATCCGACGAATGCCTCGCGATCCTGCTTGAGCAGGGTCAACAGCCAGACGAAGTCTTCCGGCAACGGCGATTCCCAGCTCATGCGCTCACCGGTGGTCGGGTGATCCAGTTCGAGGAACCGCGCGTGCAGGGCCTGACGCGGGAAGTGCTTGAGGGATTCGACCATGGTCTGGCTCGCGGCCGGCGGAATGCGGAAACGGCCGCCGTACACCGGGTCGCCGACCAACGGGAAGTTGATGTGCGCCATATGCACGCGGATCTGGTGAGTACGACCGGTTTCCAGCTTCACCCGTACGTGGGTGTGGGAACGGAAGCGCTCCAGCACGCGGTAGTGGCTGACGGCCGGCTTGCCGCCTTCCATCACCGCCATGCGCTGACGCTGCTGGCCGTGACGGCCGATCGGCGCGTTGATCTTGCCGCCGGCGGTCACTACGCCGATCACAATGCACTCGTAGATCCGGCTGACGCTGCGGCTTTGCAACTGCGCGACCAGTTTGGTCTGCGCCTGAATGGTCTTGGCCACCACCATCAGACCGGTGGTGTCCTTGTCCAGACGATGCACGATACCGGCACGCGGGACATTGATGATGTCCGGGACGTGGTGCAGCAACGCGTTGAGCAAGGTGCCATCAGCGTGACCGGCAGCCGGGTGCACCACCAGGCCTGCAGGCTTGTTGATCACCAGAATGTCGTCGTCTTCATAGACGATGTCGAGTTCGATGTCCTGAGCGACCCATTCACCCTGGGCCTCCTGCTCGGCAGTCAGCTCAAGGATGGCACCGCCATGAACGATGTCGCGCGGGCGGATGACCGCCCCGTCCACAGTCAGGCGACCTTCTTTGATCCAGGCGGAAAGGCGCGAGCGCGAGTGCTCGGCGAAGAGTTGGGCGGCGACTTGATCGAGGCGTTGGCCGCCCAATTCGGACGGCACCTCTGCGCGAAGTTCAATTTTATCGGACATGCTCGGACTGGGCGTCGGCTACAGCCTTTGGTTTCGGCTGCGCGCTTGTGGTTAAATACGGCGTCTTTTGCCCCGGGGCTTTTCAACGGGGCGCTCATCATAACAGGACGGCCCCGCCCAAGACAGCGGCCGTCATAGGGACGCAAGCCGCCATGCAAGTGAAACACCTGCTGCTGATCGCCATCCTCGCATTGACCGCTGCTTGCTCATCGAAGGAAGTCGTAGACGAAAACCTGAGTGAAGCCGAGCTGTACCAGCAGGCTCAACAGGACCTGGACAACAACAGCTACACCAGCGCCACAGCCAAGCTGAAGGCTCTGGAGTCGCGTTATCCGTTCGGTCGCTACGCCGATCAGGCGCAGCTGGAACTGATCTATGCCAACTACAAGAACGCCGAGCCGGAAGCTGCAAAGTCCGCCGCCGAGCGCTTCATTCGTCTGCATCCGCAGCACCCGAACGTGGATTACGCCTACTACCTCAAGGGCCTGACCTCGTTCGACCAGGACGTCGGCCTGCTGGCGCGCTTCCTGCCGCTGGACATGACCAAGCGTGACCCGGGTGCCGCCCGCGACTCCTACAACGAGTTCGCCCAGCTGACCAGCCGCTACCCGAACAGCCGCTACGCGCCGGACGCCAAGCAGCGCATGATCTACCTGCGCAACCTGCTGGCCGCCTACGAAATCCACGTGGCCGACTACTACCTGACCCGTCAGGCCTATGTCGCTGCCGCCAACCGTGGCCGTTATGTAGTGGAAAACTTCCAGGAAACCCCATCGGTCGGCGACGGCCTGGCGGTGATGACCGAAGCCTACCAGCGCCTGCACCTGGACGATCTGGCCGCCACCAGTCTGGAAACCCTGAAGCTCAACTACCCGAACCACCCGAGCCTGCAGGACGGCCAGTTCGTGCCTCGCGTTGCCGAAGCCGACAACCGTTCGTTCCTGAGCAAGGCCACGCTGGGCCTGATCGAATCCCGTCCGCCGCTGCCGCCGGGAGAGACCCGCGCCAACCAGGACGTGCAGAAGCAGTTCCAGGACGCGAAAGACGCGATCCCGAACGAGCTCAAGCCTAAAGACGAAAACGGCGACGTGATCGAAGAGCCGGAACCGGAGTCGAGCGACAGCGACCGCTCCATCTTCAGTTACATGACCTTCGGTCTGTTCGACTGATCACTGCGGTAATGCCAAAAAGGGAGATCTTCGGATCTCCCTTTTTATTGCCGCGTGTGATTGGGCTGTGCGCCTGTCGGGTCCTTGGCTAAACTGCCGAATCATTAGCCGAAAAGCCGCCCATCATGCTTCGTTTACTGTTCTGGATTGCCTTGATCGCCGCTGCTGTCTGGTTGTGGCGCAAATTCAAGGCCCCTGCCACCTCCGCCCGATCGCCTCGCGAACAGGATGCCGCGCCGATGGTGCGCTGCGCCCATTGTGGCGTGCACCTGCCCCGCGACCGCGCGCTGAACCTTCAACAACAGTGGTATTGCAGCCAGGCTCACCTCGAGCAAGGCCCCGGCTCCAGTGATCGCTGAGGCCGACAACGCCAACAGCAAACAGGCTCAGCGACTGCTGCGCCTCTATCATCTGTACCGTTTGAGCGTCGGCATCACCCTGGTGTTGCTGATCTCCAGCAACATGGACAACCGCCTGCTGACCTCGGCCAACGACGAGTTGCTGCGCAATGGCAGCTGGTTGTACCTGGTGCTGAACATTCTGCTGGTGGTATTCCTCGAGAACATCCGCCGCCCGGCCCGGTTGTTCGCGCTGTCACTGGTCGACATTCTGCTGCTGTGTGGCGTGTTCTATGCGGCGGGCGGTGTGGCCAGTGCGATTGGCAACTTGCTGATCGTTTCGGTCGCCATCAGCAACACGTTGCTGCGACGACGCATCGGCTTGCTGATCGCCGCCATCGCCACCCTCGGCATCGTCGGGCTCAGCTTTCTGCTGAGCTTCAGTCACCCCTTGAGCGCCAACGACTATCTGCAGGCCGGCACCCTCGGCGCCTTGTGTTTTGCGGCCTCGTTACTGGTACAAGGGTTGATCCGCCGTCTCGAAGTCAGTGAGAACCTGGCCGAGCTGCGCGCCAGCGAAGTGGTGGGTCTCGAAGCCCTCAACGCGCTGATCCTGCAACGCATGCGCACCGGCATTCTGGTGCTCGACGAACAGCGCCGGGTGCAACTGGCCAATCACAGTGCCAGGATCCTGCTGGGACAACCGCACCTCCAAGGCGACTTGATTGATGAGCACTCGAGCGCACTGGTCGAACGCCTGCAACTGTGGCTGAACAACCCGACCCTGCGCCCGCAAAGCCTGAAAATCGCCGGCAACGGCCTGGAGCTGCAGCCGAGTTTCGTCGCCCTGGAACAGAGCCCGAATCGCCAGACCCTGGTGTTTCTCGAAGACCTCGCACAGATCGCCCAGCAGGCCCAGCAATTGAAACTGGCCGCGCTGGGTCGGCTGACCGCCGGTATCGCCCATGAAATCCGCAATCCGCTGGGGGCCATCAGTCATGCCGCGCAGCTGTTGCAGGAATCCGAGGAACTCGACAGCGCGGATCGGCGTCTGACGCAGATCATTCAAGACCACTCCCAGCGCATGAACCGAGTCATCGAAAACGTCCTGCAACTGTCCCGCCGCCAGCAGAGCGCACCGCAACGGCTGGATCTCAAGCCGTGGCTGGAGCAGTTTGTCGACGAGAGCCGCGAACAGGCCGGCGAGCACCAGCAGATTCACCTGCACATCGGCCCGGGGGACTTCCGCACCCTGATGGATCCCGGCCAGCTCACACAGATTCTCGACAATCTGTTACGTAACGGTTGGCGCCACAGTGCCCTGCTGCACGATCCGGCCGAGGCCTGGCTGACGCTGTCCATCGACCCCGAGAGCACGCTGGCCGTGCTCGAGGTGCAAGACAATGGCCCCGGCGTGCCACTGGATCATCAAGCCCACCTGTTCGAACCGTTCTTTACCACCACCAGCCAGGGCACCGGCCTTGGGCTTTATCTGTCCCGTGAGCTGTGCGAAAGCAATCAAGCGCGCCTAGACTTCAAATCACGCCAAGGCGGCGGCTGCTTTCGCATCACCTTTGCTCACGGACGGAAACAAAGTTGAACACGAGCCCACGGCAAAAAATCCTCATCGTCGACGACGAGCCGGATATCCGCGAACTCCTGGAAATCACCCTGGGACGGATGAAACTCGACACCTTCAGCGCACGCAATCTCGCAGAAGCCCAGGCGCTGCTGCACCGCGAGAGCTTCGAGCTGTGCCTGACCGACATGCGCCTGCCCGACGGCACCGGCCTGGAACTGGTGCAGCATATTCAGCAGCGTTATCCCCAACTGCCGGTAGCCATGATCACCGCCTACGGCAGCCTGGAAACGGCGATCAACGCCTTGAAGGCCGGGGCTTTCGACTTCCTGACCAAACCCGTGGACCTGACACGCCTGCGTGAGCTGGTCGGCTCGGCGTTGCGCATGCCGGCGGCAGGTAATGTCTGCACCTCGATCGACCGGCGGCTGCTTGGCGATTCACCGCCGATGCGCAACCTGCGCAAGCAGATCGACAAACTGGCCCGCAGCCAGGCACCGGTCTACATCAGCGGCGAGTCCGGCAGTGGCAAGGAGCTGGTCGCCCGACTGATTCATGAACAAGGCCCGCGGGCCAGCCAGCCATTTGTGCCGGTGAACTGCGGGGCGATTCCTTCAGAGTTAATGGAAAGCGAATTTTTCGGCCACCGCAAAGGCAGTTTCAGCGGCGCGGTGGAGGATAAACCGGGGCTGTTTCAGGCGGCCCATGGCGGCACGCTGTTTCTCGATGAAGTGGCGGATCTGCCGCTGCCGATGCAGGTCAAGCTGCTGCGGGCGATCCAGGAAAAAGCCGTGCGCAGCGTCGGCGGTCAACAGGAAACCGTGGTTGACGTGCGCATCCTTTGCGCGACGCACAAGGATCTCGACGCGGAAGTGGCTGCCGAGCGCTTTCGTCAGGATCTGTATTACCGGTTGAACGTGATCGAACTGCGTGTGCCGTCCCTGCGCGAACGCCGCGATGACATCGAAACACTGGCCGGCCACATGCTCAAACGCCTGGCCAATGGCACCGGGCAACCGGCGGCACGTCTTCATCCCCATGCCCTTGAGGCGCTGAAAAACTACCGTTTCCCGGGCAACGTGCGGGAGCTGGAGAACGTGCTTGAACGGGCACACACCCTGTGTGAAAACCGCACGATCGAGACCGATGATTTACGCCTGAGTGAAGGTAACGGCGCCGCCGAGGGCGGAGCTGCCGATCTCACCCAGATCGACAACCTCGAAGACTATCTTGAGAGCGTCGAGCGCAAACTGATTTTGCAGGCGCTGGAGGAAACCCGCTGGAATCGCACGGCGGCGGCGCAGCGGTTGAGCCTGTCGTTTCGGTCGATGCGCTACAGGCTCAAGAAACTGGGGCTGGATTAAGGCTCCTTTCGCAGGCTTGCCCGCGAAAGCTATTTGTCAGTTACCGGAAGAAAAACTGACTAGATACGTCCGGCCGGAGCATACGGCGCCGGATCGATGATCGGCGCGCGCCCCAGCATCACGTCGGCAAACAACTGACAGGACGCCGGCGCCAGCACCAGCCCATTGCGGTAATGCCCGCAGTTCAGCCACAGACCGTCAAACCCCGGAACCCGGCCAATGTAAGGAATGCCCTCGGGCGAACCCGGTCGCAGCCCGGCCCAATGCCCCACCACTTCGGCATCGGCCAGCGCCGGCAGCAATTCGACCGCCGATGCCTTGAGGCTTTCCAGCGCGTTATTCGTCGGGGTCTTGTCGAAGCCTTCGTGCTCCAGCGTACTGCCGATCAGAATGTGCCCGTCACGACGCGGAATGGCGTAGCGCCCCTTGGCCAGCACCATGCTCGGCAGGAAATCCGCCGCGCACTTGTAGAGAATCATCTGGCCCTTGACCGGCTCCACCGGCAGGGAAAGGTTCAGGGTCTTGAGCAGTTCGCCGCTCCACGCGCCCGCCGTCAGCACGATCTGATCGCCAGCGATCACACCGGTGGAAGTCTGCACGCCCACCACCCGTTCGCCTTCACGGACGAACCCGCTGACTTCGCACTGCTCGTGAATCGTCACGTTCGGCAGCGCCTGCAACGCTGCTTTCAAAGACTTCACCAGTCGCGGGTTGCGCACGTTGGCCACATCGGCCATGTAGATCGCCCGGGAAAAGCCGCCACCGAGCACCGGCACCGCATCATGCGCCGCCGAAATATCCACAGCCCGCAACGGGCGGTTCTCCCGCGCAGCCCAGGCCAGCGCTTCGGCTTCGTCATCCAGATCCAGCCAATACAGGCCGGTGGTATGCACTTCGGGATCGACTCCGGTATCGGCAAAAAGACGCTCGCCCAGCTGTGGATAAAAATCCTGCGACCAGTGCGCCAGCGCGGTGACGGCCGGGCTGTAGCGCCACGGGTACAGCGGAGACACGATACCGCCACCGGCCCAGGACGATTCCTGGCCGACGTTCGAACGATCCAGCAGCACCACGCTGCCGACCTCGGAGGCGAGGTTGTACGCCGTGAGCAGGCCAATCACCCCGCCACCGACAATCACCACTTGCTGTTGCCTGGTCATGTTTGATCCAACCGTAAAAAAGACAGTGGGCGCAAATGGCGCCCGAAATAAAGCGGCTCAGCGGCCCCAGCAATCCTTGGTGGTCAGCCCGGTGGTCGCGTTGTTCATGCTTCTGACACCGGTGTTGGTGAGGGTGAAATCCCCGCACTTGTCAGTGGCCATGGCCGTGCCGGTCTTGCGGGTCGCGGTCAGCAGGAAGGTCTGATCGGTGATCGTCGGCGTGATGGTGTAGAAATCGTTGCCGGTGCTCAACCCGGTGACACCGGTGTAGACGTTGTTCTTCGAATAGAAGCGCTCGAGGATCTGTGCCTGTTCCGACAAAGTGCTGACGACGTCTGCACGACGGCCTTTCTTCACGTATTCGGTGAGGCTCGGATAGCCGATGGTGATGACGATACCGATGATCGCAATCACGATCATGATTTCGATCAAGGTGAAACCCCGGTTGGATCTGCGCATGCCTCAACTCTCACTTACTGTATTTGTCGCCACATGATACGACGGCTGCCGCCGCCGGATTTTTCCACCAGGGTGGTGATACCGCCACTGGAATCGTTCACGACCTTGCGCGATGCACCGTTGACGATGGCGTTCAGGGTCGGGATACCACCGGTGAACACCACGCCGCTGGAAATCGTGTCGTTGCTGTCGACCACGCCATCGGCATTGGTGTCGAGCACCGCGTAGTTGAGCATCTTACCGCTGAACGCATCGAGCTCGATCAGTTTGCCGGTACCGAAACTGGAACACGGGTCGGTGGTATCGACACTGGCCGTGGTGAACACGATGCGTCCCAGCACCAGACTGGCCTGATTGATCACCCGTTCGCCAGTCAAGGCGTTGTTGTACACCAGCGGCAGATACCAGCCCTTCTCCGCCGGATAAGTCGTGTCATTCTGGCTGGTGGTGACGAACTGCCCGGTACTGCCGGAGAACACCCCGGTAATCGCCTGCGCCTGCAAACTGCTGACCGTGATCTGGCCCGACCCGCCATCGGCATCCCACACCGAATAGAACGCCTGCAAATCCTTGTTGGTCTTGTCGGCGGTTTCGTTGAATTTACCGGTGCCGACGAAAATCTGTTTCCCGCCCAGAGCGTTGTCCGCCAGCAACGGTTGCGCAGTGATCGGCTGAGTCGCCCCGCCGGCCGTGGTGAACAACGGTTTGCCGGCAAACGCCACGCCCCAGCTGTCGGACGAAGTGGCACTGAGATCGAACTTCCACAACCGCCCCTTCAAGTCACCGCCATACGCCGCCTGCACCACGTTCTGCGAATTGACCCGCAACTTCACCGAGGACAAACCGTTGGTGGTTTCCGTACTGTCGATGACGATTTTCTTGATCAGCGAGCCGTCACGCACATCCAGCACATACAGCGCCGCCACCCCGGAATTGCTGCCGTAACCGTTGGCAATGAACGCCGCCCAGCGACCATCGGCCAAGCGTGCCACTTCCGGACGGGCGTATGCATAACCCAGATCATTAAAAGCGTTGGAAGGGCTGGCGGTGGCCGGCGCGCTGACTTCCCACAAGGCGCGGATGATGTTGCCCGCCGAGGCGTCGAACAGCTGAAGGCCATAGAAGGTCTTGCCACCGGCGCCTGTCCCGCCGATGGCCAGGGTTTTCCAGGCCGTGCCGAATTGCGCGTCGAATACACCGAGCTGACCATCCACCAGAAACTTGTGGCTGACGCCGTTGACGTAGTTCGGATCGGCAATCAGGCGCAGCGAGGGCAATACGCTGGACGGCATGTAGGCATAGCGCCGGGTACCGTTGGCCGAGTTGATGACGCTGACAAAACCGTCGTTGGCGTTCACCACCAGGCTGGTATTCATGTTCGAAGCCTTGGTGGTCAGGTAGGTGCTGTAAGTGGTGTCACCGGCCAGATCGGAAGCGGTCTTTTCCGTGGGCGAGGCCAGCACCAGCGGCGAGTTGATGATGTCCCCGAGCAACACACTGCGCACTTTGAGCCCGGTCTTGTTGGTGCCCTTGCTCCATTCGGCCAGGTCGCTGCCGCTGATGCCGGCGGGTAAACCCTGGTTGAGGACGGTCTGCTGGGCCGGGGAGAAGTTGCCGTAGGCCAACGTTACCGCCGCGTTGTTCAGGGAGTTCCACGACTGATAGGTTGGCACAGTGGCACCGGGCACGATGGCCGTGTCGGTGGTCCACAGCACGGCCGACGTATTGACCGCCCCGGCCGAGGTGAACCCAAAGGACTTGATCGTGCCGCGCCAGTCTTTGGGGTCGTAGGTGGTTTGGAAAAAACTGCTGCTGCCGGTCAGCGTGGTGCTGCTGGTCACACCCGCACCGCCGGACCCCGCCTTGGAGGTGATATCGCTCAACGCCGAAGACAATGCAGCATTCAGGCCGGCGCTGTCGGTCGCCTGGTAGTAGCGGCCCTGTCCGTAGTCGGCGGCGTCCGAGAGCATGTCGTTGGAAGCGGTGAAACCTACGGTGTAGGTGTTCATGTTCTGCCTGGGGAAATCCACCGCGTTCCAGCTCTTGCCCGCCGCGTCGGTGCCGGAGGAGCGCATGTCGATGTCGAAGGCGAACTTGGCGATATCGTCCAGGTACAGCGTATCGCCCTCCCCGTCCCCGTTCAGGTTGTTTCCGTCATTGTTGATGCCGTCCCAGTTCGGCAGGCGGCTGCCGCCCAGCGGGTCGTTGCTCGGGAAGGTGCGGTCGTAGGTCGGCAGGCCGTCGGTGATGACCACGCCGTAGTTTTTCTGGCAGCGGTACTGGATCGGGCTGGTGTAGGTGCTGGGGGTGCTGTTGTAGTACGGCGCCATCCCGCGCATGTAGCGGGTGATTTCGTAGTAGGTCTCGGCCAGTGGCGTGTTGGCCACCGCGCTCAGGCCGTTGATCGAGGAAATCAGTGCGTTGTAGTTGGTGTCGGCCTGGGCCTGGGTCACGCTGCCGCTGACCGCTGACAGATCGCTGATGGAACGGGCAATGAAACCACCGTTGCCGGGGTTGTTGCTGGTGGCCGGGTTGAACGTGGCCAGCCCCATGCGCAGGTTGCGGTTGCTGGTGACCAGTGTGGTGGAAACGTTGCGCGCCACGTTGATCCGGTAATCGTTGGGAATGGCTCCGGTGGTGAAGTCGCGCGTGCCGTTGTTGATCGCCAGCCCGACCACGTAGGAAATGTAATCCGCCGAATAGCGGGTGTTGCCGCTGCCCACCGGATCCGGCAATTTCAGGCAGAGCGGCGTCAGGCTGTTGTTGTAGAACGCATAGGCGCCGCCGGAGCAGCCAGAGGTCGGCAGGCTCGAAAGAAAGATCGTATCGCCAGTGATGGCGGTCGAGCTGAAGCACAGCCCAATGACCGCGTTGCACTGCCGGGCCGGCGTTCGATCCACGGTCGGATCAAATCCTGCCGCATAGATGATGCTGTTCATGCTGCCCGAGTCGTCGATCATCAACATGACGTTCGGAGGCACGGCCGCCGCGCTCAACAACGGCGAATCGGACGGCGTGAAGGCATACGCCGGCGCCCCCGGATAGAGCCCGGCCAGCATGCCGAACAGCAGCGACAGCCATTTGAAGCGTCGCTCAGTACTTCGCATAGACACTCTCCACCACACTGCGAGAAGTGCCGGCGATACCGACGGCCGTGACCCGATACAACGTCGCCGAGGTATTGCTCGGCACGTTCACCGCTGTCAGGGTCGTGCCGATGTTCTGCACTCCGTAAAACCCGCTGCCGGCGGCGATCCAGGTGACGCCCGACGTGGAATTGAACCCTGCCGCGCTGACCACCGAGGACTCCGCCGGCGGCGCACATTGGGTGGCGCTGGCGCACACCGCCAGCGCGTAGCCGTCCAGTTGCACCGCACTCTCGCCGATACGCAGCGCGGCCTCGGCCGTCTGGAACGATTGATTGCGCAGGCTCACGCTGCCCGCCATTTTTTCCTGCAGGTTGGCGCTTTGCATCGATGACAGGCCGATCACCGTCAGAAGCAGCAGGAACACCAGGCTGACCAGCAACACCATGCCGCCCTGGGACCGTCGCCGATGGAGAGAAAGATTCATCGCTTGCCCCTCACTGCAAGCGGTTGCGCAAGGCGGCAACCACGTTGAAGGTTTGATTGCGGACCCGGTTGTTCGGGTCAGTGAGGGTCAGGCTCAGGCGCACGCTGCGAATCCGCGCCGGATCACCGGGATTGGTGCTGTAGGTGGACGCCGCGACATCGGTCGCGGAACTCGCCAGACCAAACATCACCGTGAACGCACTGACATTGTTCACCAGCACCTGCTGGGCCGGATTGCCACTGCCGGTGCCCATCAGAATCTGGTTGTTGCTGAAGCTGTAGACCAGCCGACGGATCGGGAACGCGATCTGCCCCGTCGCTGCTGCTCGTGCGCCGGTATAAGCAATGGCGCTGTTGCGGCAATCGGAGACCACGGTCCAGGTCGGCGTTCCGCCCGCGCTGCCGACATCGGCGGTGACCAGGGTCAGTTTGAGGCTGGCGTTGTCCCAACTGATCGGCGTGATCTGGGCCGCATTGAAATCCCCCGCCGAGCTGGAATCGCTAATCGTGCCCAGGCAGCCGAACATGCCCACCATGCGCAGTTCCTGAATCATCTTGCTCAGCACGAACCGCGCGTCTTCCTGCATGGCGGCGGCGCTGTTCTGGCTGACGTAGGTGTTTTTGGCCGCCAGGAAGATCTGCACCACACCGAGCACCACGATCAGCCCCAACGCCAGGGCGACCAGCATTTCGATCAGACCGAAACCCAGGTTATGCCGCTTCATGGCGTGGCCACCGGATCGACCGCGGCGCGGCTGCTCAGGACAAAGCTGCGGGTTGCACCGGTCGTATTGGCGGCGCGCGCGTCACTCCAGGTGATGGTGATGGTGTACACGCGTTGATTGAGGGTGATGCTGCCGGTGGCGGTCGGGCCGCCGAAATTGACGATATTGGTGGTGAAGTCGTAGAGATCCTGATCCCGGGCGACACTCAGGTTGCCCGTGGTCGGCGGTGTGACGGTGTAGTCGGCGCCGGAATTGGCGCGAATCCTGTCCATCATGTCGTAGGCGATGAAACTCGCCTGGCTGGTCATGCGCGAACTGTCGGTGTACTTCAGCGCATTGAGCTGGACCGCCGCCGCGCCCAACAACCCGACCGTCAGAATCAACAACGCGACCAGCACTTCGATCAGCGTCATGCCTTCCTGTGCGTGCTTGCTCCCTGCCCTCATCCGCAACTTCCACCCAATTGAATTCGTCCGTTCAGACACACGTTCAGCGTCCTGCTTTGCGTGCCCAGCGTGTAACTGATGACCACCGCCGTGGACGGTGCCGCCAGCCCGCCCAGATTGTTGAAGTCCAGTGCGGTCACTCCAGAGGGTAGCGTCAGAGTCGCGCCGCTGCTCATCGCTGGAACAACCCGCAATACATTGGCCGGAGTGCCAGTACTGTCGTAGACCGACAGCTCACCGGTCCAGACACTGCCGCCGGCGCTCGGCCGCAAGCGGGTGGTGACGCCCCGGTTGATCGCCTCGAGCCTTGCGTAATTGAGGGCCCGTTGCAGGTCGCCGACTTCGGTGTCGGCCTTGCTGCCCTGCACCGAACGGGTGAATGCCGGCACCGCCATCGTGATCAGGATCACAAACACCGCGACCGCCACCAACAGCTCGATCAGCGTGAAACCTTTTGTACGATGATCCATCGATGCCCTCCGTTGCCGTCGGCTATACCTGTACAAACCTAGAACATTCGACCGGCGGGCGCCGGTTGATTTACCGCGTGCAGCGCACGGACTGCGCTGCTGTGCACAATCCAGGGAGGACGCGCACATGCCGCAACAGGGTTTCAGTCTGGTCGAACTGCTTATGGGACTGGCGATCGGCGCAATTGTTCTGTCGCTGGTCAGTCCGGCGCTGGCGGACTTCACCGAATCAAACCGGCGGCAGCAGGCCGCGCAGTCTCTGCTCGACGGGATTCGCAATGCCCGGACCATGGCCATCACGCGCAATCAGAGCGTGGTGATTCATGGCATCAACGGCGATTGGGGCCAGGGCTGGCGGATCATTCTGGATCTCAGCGGAAAGGGACCGGGGGATGCCGGTAATCCATTGCTGATCGAGCAGGCGAGTGACGGAAAGATACCGATTGTCGGCAACTGGCTGGTGAGCCGGTACATACGCTTCAGCAGCCTGGGCCAGCCACTGGTGCCGGACCGCAAGTTTCAGGCGGGGACGTTACATCTGTGCTCGGCTCGCGAGCCGGTCAGCCAGCTTCAGGTGGTGCTGGCGGCGACCGGTCGCGTACGCCTGGCCAACCAAAAGGCTGAACAGGCGTTGTGCCGAAAGGATAAGGCGGTCAGATCGAGCGAACGCGCAGCTCTTTAGGCATCGAGAACGTGATGTTCTCCGCACGCCCGTCAAGCTCGTCAGCGCCGGTGGCGCCCCAGGCCTGCAACTGCTGGATCACGCCGCGCACCAGAACTTCCGGGGCGGAAGCACCGGCGGTGATGCCGATACGCTCGACACCGTCGAACCAGCTCTTCTGCAGGTCTTCGGCGCCATCGATCAGGTAGGCTGGCGTGGCCATGCGTTCGGCCAGTTCACGCAGGCGGTTGGAGTTGGAACTGTTCGGGCTGCCCACCACCAACACCACGTCGCATTCGTCGGCCAGTTGCTTGACCGCGTCCTGACGGTTCTGGGTGGCGTAGCAGATATCGTCCTTGCGCGGCCCGCCAATGGCCGGGAAACGCGTACGCAGCGCATCGATGACGCGGCTGGTGTCATCCATGGACAACGTGGTCTGGGTGACAAAGGCGAGTTTGTCGGGGTTGCGCACCTGCAACTCGGCGACATCCTTCTCGTCTTCGACGAGGTAGATCGCGCCACCGTTGCTGGCGTCGTACTGGCCCATGGTGCCTTCGACTTCCGGGTGGCCGGCGTGGCCGATCAGGATGCACTCGCGACCGTCACGGCTGTACTTCGCGACTTCGATGTGCACCTTGGTCACCAGCGGGCAGGTGGCGTCGAACACTTTCAGGCCACGACCGGCGGCTTCGGTACGCACGGCTTGCGAGACGCCGTGGGCACTGAAGATCACGATGACATCGTCCGGCACCTGATCCAGCTCTTCGACGAAGATCGCGCCACGACTGCGCAGGTCCTCAACCACGAACTTGTTGTGCACCACTTCATGACGCACGTAGATCGGCGGCCCGAAGACCTCCAGGGCGCGGTTGACGATTTCGATCGCCCGGTCCACGCCGGCGCAGAAGCCACGGGGGTTGGCGAGTTTGATTTGCATGCGGTGCCTCGTGTCTTGCGCGCGAAAGATTGGATCACTACGGGAGCCGGTCAGCCGGCTCCTGCAGAACAGCGATTACAGTGCTTTGACGTTGATGATTTCGACGTCAAAGGTCAGCGTCTTGCCAGCCAGCGGGTGGTTGAAGTCGACGGTCACTTGCGCGTCGTCGAACTCTTTCACCACACCCGGCAGCTCAGTATTGGCCGCATCGTTGAAGATCACCAGCAGACCCGGCGACAGCTCCATGTCCACGAACTGCGAACGCGGGATGATCTGCACGTTTTGTGGGTTCGGCTGGCCGAAGGCGTTTTCCGGTTCGACGGTCAGGGTACGCTTGTCGCCGGCCTTGAAACCGAACAGGGCAGCCTCGAAGCCTGGCAGCAGGTTGCCGTCGCCGACCTTGAAAGTCGCCGGTGCCTTGTCGAAGGTGCTGTCGACCGTGTCGCCGTTCTCCAGGCGCAATGCAAAATGCAAGGTGACTTCCGTGTTCTGGCCGATGCGCTGCTCAGCCAATACCTGTTCAGTCATGAACGGTTTCTCCGGTTTTTTTACTTTTGAACATGTCCAGTGCCAGCATCACCGCGCCAACGGTGATGGCGCTGTCGGCGAAGTTGAACGCCGGGAAGTACCAGCGGTTCTGCCAGTGCACCAGAATGAAGTCGATCACATGGCCCAGGGCAATGCGGTCATACAGATTGCCCAGTGCGCCGCCCAGCACCAGCGCCAGTGCGATGGCCAGCCAGGTTTCGTTGCGGCCCAGGCGCTTGAGCCAGACTACCAGCACCGCACTGACCGCGATTGCGATCAGGGCGAACAGCCAGCGCTGCCAGCCCGAGCTGTCCGCGAGGAAGCTGAAGGCGGCGCCAGTGTTGTAGGCCAGTGTCCAGCTGAAGTAATCAGGGATGATCACGATCTGCTGGAACATCTCGAGCTTGTCTTCGAAGTAGAACTTGCTGGCCTGGTCGATGACCAGAACCAGCAAGCTCAACCAGAGCCAGCTCAGCCGTCCGAAACGGCCAACGGCATTAGGCATAGTGACGAACCTCGCCGGCACCATCGATGTTGTCCACGCAACGGCCGCAGATTTCCGGATGCTCCGGATTCACGCCGACGTCTTCGCGGCAGTGCCAGCAACGGGCACATTTCGGGAAGGCGGATTTGACGATCTTCAGCTTCAGGCCGCTGACTTCGGTGGCCACGGCATCGGCCGGAGCCTGCACGAACGGCGCAACAGTGGCGGTCGAGGTGATCAGGACAAAGCGCAGCTCGTTGCTCAGCTTGGCCAGATCAGCGGTCAGCGCTTCCTCGGCGAACAGCGTCACTTCGGCTTGCAGGTTGCCACCGACGGCCTTGGCCGCGCGCTGGATTTCCATCTCTTTGTTGACCGCCACCTTCACTTCCATGATGCGATCCCAGTACTCGCGACCCAGCTCGAAGCCTTCCGGCAACTCGGTCAGGCCTTCGTACCAGGTGTTGAGCATCACCGACTCGTTGCGTTCGCCCGGCAGGTATTGCCACAGTTCGTCGGCGGTGAAGGCCAGGATCGGCGCGATCCAGCGCACCAGCGCTTCGGAGATGTGGAACAGCGCGGTCTGGCACGAACGACGGGCCTTGCTGTCGGCGCCGGTGGTGTACTGGCGGTCCTTGATGATGTCGAGATAGAAACCACCCAGCTCCTGCACGCAGAAGTTGTGGATCTTCGAGTAGACGTTCCAGAAACGGTATTCGCCGTAGTGCTCTTGCAGCTCGCGTTGCAGCAGCAGGGTGCGGTCCACCGCCCAGCGATCCAGCGCCAGCATGTCTTCGGCCGGCAGCAGGTCGGTGGCCGGGTTGAAACCGGTCAGGTTGGAAAGCAGGAAACGCGCGGTGTTACGGATACGACGATAGGCGTCCGCACTGCGCTGCAGGATCTGCTCGGACACGGCCATCTCGCCCGAGTAGTCGGTCGAGGCGACCCACAGACGCATGATGTCGGCGCCCAGGGTGTCGTTGACTTTCTGCGGCGCGATCACGTTGCCCAAGGACTTGGACATCTTGCGACCGGACTCGTCCACGGTGAAACCGTGAGTCAGCAGCTCGCGGTACGGCGCGTGGTTGTCGATGGCGCAACCGGTCAGCAAGGACGAGTGGAACCAGCCACGGTGCTGGTCCGAACCTTCCAGGTACAGGTCGGCACGCGGGCCGGTCTCGTGACCCATCGGGTGCGAACCGCGCAGGACGTGCCAGTGAGTGGTGCCCGAGTCGAACCAGACGTCAAGGGTGTCGCTGATCTTGTCGTACTGCGGCGCTTCATCGCCCAGCAGTTCGGCGGCGTCGAGTTTGAACCAGGCTTCGATGCCTTCGACTTCAACGCGCTTGGCGACTTCTTCCATCAGCTCGACGGTACGTGGGTGCAGTTCGCCGCTTTCCTTGTTCAGGAAGAACGGGATCGGCACGCCCCAGTTGCGCTGACGAGAGATGCACCAGTCCGGACGGTTGGCGATCATCGAGTGCAGGCGCGCCTGGCCCCACGCCGGAACGAACTTGGTGTCTTCGATGGCTTTGAGCGAACGCTGGCGCAGGGTGCCGCCGGATACCGGCTCCTTGTCCATGCCGATGAACCACTGCGCGGTGGCGCGGTAGATCAGCGGGGTCTTGTGGCGCCAGCAGTGCATGTAGCTGTGTTCGATGACGGTGGTGTGCAGCAGCGCACCAACTTCGCTCAGTTTTTCGACGATGGCCGGGTTGGCCTTCCAGATGAACTGGCCGCCGAAGAACTCCAGCGACGGCACGTAGACGCCGTTGCTCTGTACCGGGTTGAGGATGTCGTCGTTGACCATGCCGTATTTCTTGCAGGTCACGAAGTCGTCCACGCCGTAGGCCGGGGCGGAGTGAACCACGCCGGTGCCAGCGCCCAGTTCCACGTAGTCGGCCAGGTACACCGGCGACAGACGGTCGTAGAACGGATGACGGAAATTGATCAGCTCCAGCGCCGAACCCGGTGCGGTGGCCAATACGTTGCCTTCGACGCCGTAACGGGTCAGGCAGGATTCGACCAGCTCTTCAGCCAGCACCAGCAGTTTGTCGCCGATGTCGACCAGCGCGTAGGTGAATTCCGGGTGAACGTTGAGCGCCTGGTTGGCCGGGATGGTCCACGGGGTGGTGGTCCAGATCACGATCGAGGCAGGTTTGCTCAGGGACGGCAGACCGAACGCCGCGGCCAGTTTGGCTTCGTCGGCGATCGGGAAGGCCACGTCGATGGTCGAGGACTTCTTGTTCTCGTACTCGACTTCCGCTTCGGCCAGGGCCGAACCGCAATCAAAGCACCAGTTCACAGGTTTCAAGCCCTTGAACACGAAACCGCCCTTGACGATTTCGGCGAGGGCGCGGATTTCACCGGCCTCGTTCTTGAAGTTCATGGTCTTGTACGGGTTGGCGAAGTCGCCCAGCACGCCGAGACGGATGAACTCGGTCTTCTGCCCTTCGATCTGCTCGGTGGCGTAGGCACGGCACAGTTCGCGGGTCTTGTCCGCGCCCAGGTTCTTGCCGTGGGTCACTTCAACCTTGTGTTCGATCGGCAGGCCGTGGCAATCCCAGCCCGGGACATACGGCGCATCAAAGCCCGACAGGGTCTTCGAGCGGATGATCATGTCCTTGAGAATCTTGTTCAGTGCGTGACCGATGTGGATCGTACCGTTGGCGTACGGAGGGCCGTCGTGCAGGACGAACTTCGGACGATCCTTGCCAATCTCGCGCAACTTTCCGTACAGGCCAATACTGTCCCAGCGCTGCAGGATCTGCGGTTCGCGCTGTGGCAGGCCGGCCTTCATTGGGAAGGCGGTGTCCGGAAGGTTTAGCGTGGCTTTATAGTCGGTCATTTAAGGCTCTTCATTAGCGATGGGCGCTAGGTGCGGCTAGTGCACGGGCGGCGGCGACATCCGCGCTGATCGCCGTTTTCAATGCCTCCAGGGAGGCGAAACGCTGCTCTTCACGCAGCTTCTGGTGGAAAACCACCGTCAAACGCCGGTCATACAGATCGCCGGCAAAATCTAAAAGATGGACTTCAAGGTGGGCCTTGCCATCACCTTGGACCGTGGGCCGCACGCCGATATTGGCGACGCCGGGCCAGGTCTTGCCGTCGATATCGACGTCGACCAGATAAACCCCGGTGAACGGTACGCGACGGCGCTTCAATTGAATGTTCGCCGTGGGCGTACCCAGTTGGCGGGCCAGTTTCTGGCCATGCAGCACACGCCCGGCAATTCGGTACGGGCGACCGAGCAAACGTTCGGCCAAAGCAAAATCGGCGGCGGCCAACGCGTTGCGCACCTGGGTGCTGCTGACACGAATGCCGTCCAGCTCGACGGTTTGCGCCGCTTCCACGGTAAAACCGTGAACCTGCCCGGCCTGCAACAGGAAATCGAAATCGCCGAGACGGTCGCAACCGAAGCGGAAATCGTCACCGACCTCCAGATGCTGCACACCGAGGCCATCAACCAGGATGGTATCGACGAATTCGCTGGCGCTCAGCTTGCTCAAGCGCTGGTTGAACGCCAGACACAAGACCCGGTCGACGCCTTCGGCGGCCAGCAGTTGCAGCTTGTCGCGCAACCGGGCCAGACGCGCCGGCGCGGTCTCCGGGGCAAAGAACTCCCGTGGCTGCGGCTCGAAAATCACCACGCAGCTGGGTACGCCCAACTCGAGCGCACGCTCACGCAGTCGGGCCAGGATGGCCTGGTGACCACGGTGAACACCGTCAAAGTTGCCAATAGTGGCGACGCAGCCCCGATGCTGGGGGCGCAGATTGTGGAGGCCTCGAACCAGCTGCATAACGCGCTTCTTGCTCATAAAGTGGCCGATTATAACCACACCCGACGGCCGACGACAGGCAACACCGTAACCCAAAATAAACCAGCCGACAAAACTGCCGGCTCGCGCCCGTGTTTCAAGGGTGGAACCTCAGCTCAACGCCTTGCGATTGAAGTCGCGCAGGCGGAAACCGAGCAGCAGCAACATGCCGAAATAAGCGACGACACCAGCAATTACCAATGCGCCCAGGCGCAGGAAACGCTCAAGCATGTGGCCCTGATCCCACGCGGGCATGAAATGCATGCCGATCAACAGCACCGCCGACATCACCGCCACCGCGACCAACAGCTTGAAACCGAACTTCAGCCAGCCAGGCTGCGGTTGATACATCTGCTGCTTGCGCAGTTGATAGAACAGCAATCCGGCGTTCAGGCAAGCACCGGCGCTGATCGCCAGTGCCAGACCGGCGTGCGCCAGCGGGCCGATCAACACCAGGTTGAACAGCTGAGTAACCACCAGAGTGAAAATTGCAATTTTTACTGGAGTACGGATGTTCTGTTGCGCATAAAAGCCCGGCGCCAGCACTTTGATCACGATAATGCCGAGCAGACCGACAGAATAGGCAATCAACGCCCGCTGGGTCATCTCCGCGTCAAACCCGCTGAACTGACCGTACTGGAACAGCGAAACCGTCAGAGGCTCAGCCAGAATCCCCAGCGCCAGCGCGCACGGCAGCACCAGCACGAAGCACAGGCGCAGGCCCCAGTCGAGAATCCGTGAATATTCGTGTCGATCCTTGCTGGCGTAGGTCTTGGCCAGCGTCGGCAGCAGGATCGTACCCAGCGCGACGCCGAGCACACCGGACGGCAGCTCCATCAAACGGTCGGCGTAGTACATCCACGACACCGAGCCCGCCACCAGGAACGAGGCGAAAATAGTGTTGATGATCAGGGAAATCTGGCTGACCGAGACGCCGATGATCGCCGGCAGCATCTGCTTCATGACTCGCCAGACACCGGTATCGCGCAGATTCAGGCGCGGCAGCACCAGCATGCCGATCTTCTTCAGGTGTGGCAGTTGATAGAGCAACTGGGCGAGGCCACCGACCAGCACCGCCCAACCGAGGGCCATGACCGGCGGATCGAAGTACGGCGTCAGGAACAGCGAAAACACGATCATGCTGACGTTGAGCAGGGTCGGCACGAACGCCGGAACCGAGAAACGGTTCCAGGTATTGAGGATTGCTCCCGCCAGCGAAGACAGAGAGATCAGCAATATATAAGGAAAGGTCACTCGCAGCAGGTCGGAGGTCAGCTGGAATTTTTCCGGCGTATCGGTGAAACCCGGCGCCGTGGCCCAGATCACCCAGGGCGCGGCAATCATGCCCAGCGCGGTGACCAGTGCCAGCACCAGCGTCAGCAGACCGGAAACGTAGGCAATAAAGGTGCGGGTCGCCTCTTCTCCCTTCTGGCTTTTATATTCGGCCAGGATCGGCACAAAAGCCTGGGAAAACGCGCCCTCGGCAAAAATCCTGCGCAGCAGGTTGGGCAGCTTGAAGGCGATGAAGAAGGCGTCGGTTGCCATTCCGGCGCCGAAGATACGGGCAATGAGCGTGTCGCGAACAAACCCGAGAATCCGGGAAAGCATCGTGATAGAGCTGACGGCGGCCAACGATTTGAGCAGATTCATTGAAGGAATGTGTGCCTGTCGATAAACAGCAGGCGAATAACGCGCCCACTTGTGCGATACTCCGCGCCGCAACAGCACAGAGCCAAAGCTCGCGAGTTTACAGGTCACACGCCGGAAAGAAATATCCCGTCGCACCACACCTACCACTTAGCGGAACGTTTCAAGCGCCCTTGACAAGACTTCAACTCATCGGCATGATTCGCGGCCTATTTTGTTTGCTATTTCCTAAAAAGTCTTTCGAGGAGCTCGACGGTGGCCAACTCACCTTCCGCCAAAAAACGTGCAAAACAGGCTGAGAAGCGTCGCAGCCACAACGCCAGCCTGCGTTCCATGGTTCGTACCTACATCAAGAATGTAGTTAAAGCCATCGACGCAAAAGACGCTGAAAAAGCTCAAGCTGCATACGTTCTGGCTGTGCCAGTTATCGACCGCATGGCCGATAAAGGCATCATCCACAAGAACAAGGCTGCTCGTCATAAGAGCCGTCTGAATGGCCACGTCAAGGCACTGAAAGAAGCTGCCTAAGCGACGTAGTCATTAAAAAACCGACCTCAGGGTCGGTTTTTTATTGCCTGCGATTTGCTGAACTCAGGGCAAAAACAGAGGAGCCAGCCGGCTCCCCTTCTTACACGCGATCAATGAGCCGATGCCCAAGGCAGAATCGGAATCGCCGTCACCGCATTCTGCGGACTGCCTTCGATCAGGCGATCACTGTAGACCAGATACACCAGCGTATTGCGCTTCTTGTCCAGGAAGCGCACCACCTGCATGGTCTTGAACACCAGCGAAGTGCGCTCCTTGAACACCTCTTCACCATCCTTCAACTCGCCCTTGAAGTTAATCGACCCAACCTGACGGCAAGCAATGGACGCCTCGGCACGATCCTCCGCCAGACCCAGCCCACCCTTCACACCACCGGTCTTGGCGCGCGACAGATAGCAGGTCACACCCTCGACCTTCGGATCATCGAATGCCTCGACCACGATCCGGTCGTTCGGCCCGACAAACTTGAACACCGTCGACACCTGGCCGATCTCCTCGGCCGAGGCCAGCAATGGCAACGCCATCAACAAGCCCAACAATCCTTTTGCCATGCGCATCGCGTTTTTCCTTACACCAGAATCAGATTGTCACGGTGAACCAGTTCCGGCTCAGCCATGTAACCCAGCAAACCGACAATCGCATCCGACGACTGACCGATGATTTTTTGTGCTTCCAGCGCGCTGTAGTTAGCCAGGCCACGGGCAATCTCACGACCGTCCGGTGCCACGCACACCACCATTTCGCCACGACGGAAACTGCCCTGAACCAGTTTGACGCCGACCGGCAGCAGGCTTTTGTTGCCCTGGGACAACGCAGAAACCGCGCCATCATCCAGCACCAGCGTGCCACGGGTTTGCAGATGCCCGGCCAGCCACTGCTTGCGCGCCGCGAGCATGCCGCGCTCAGGCGACAGCAACGTACCAATCCGCTCACCCGCCTTCAGACGATCAAGCACGCGCTCCAGACGCCCACCGACAATGATGGTGTGCGCCCCGGAACGCGCCGCCAGACGCGCCGCGCGCAACTTGGTCTGCATGCCGCCACGCCCCAGCGCACCGCCGGTGCCGCCCGCCACTGCATCCAGTGTCGGATCATCGGCGCGCGCTTCGTAAATCAGCTGCGCGCCAGGGTTATTGCGCGGATCGGCATCGAACATGCCGTCGCGATCCGTCAGGATCACCAGCAGATCGGCCTCGACCAGGTTGGCCACCAGCGCCGCGAGCGTGTCATTGTCGCCGAAGCGGATTTCGTCAGTGACGACGGTGTCGTTCTCGTTGATCACCGGGATAACTTTCAGTTCGACCAGCGCACGCAAGGTGCTGCGAGCGTTCAGGTAGCGCTTGCGGTCGGACAGGTCGTCATGGGTCAGGAGAATCTGCGCAGTGTGCCGACCATGCTCGGCAAAGCTCGACTCCCAGGCTTGCACCAGGCCCATCTGACCGATTGCAGCGGCAGCCTGAAGCTCATGCATCGCACTGGGTCGCGCGGTCCAGCCCAGGCGACTCATGCCCGCCGCCACTGCCCCGGAGGACACCAGCACCAGCTCGACGCCAGCCTCATGCAAAGCCACCATCTGCTCGACCCAGACACTCATTGCCGCGCGATCCAGCCCCTTGCCATCCGCCGTCAGCAAAGCGCTGCCGATCTTCACGACCCAACGCTGCGCACCTGTCACCTTGCTCCGCATCATCTTCAACCTTAGCTTGAGGGCAGCGCGACCTGGCACCGCCCGTGACGTTATTCGTGGTTCTTCGCGACCAACAATCGATTTCCAGATACTAAAACGCCGCTCGATTGAGCGGCGCTTAAGTTTACTGCAACGAATCAGTCACGCACGTAAATGATTTCCGGACCGTCTTCGTCATCCACGTCTTCCTCGTCCCAGTCATCGTCACCGATGTCGTGAACCGACTTCACACCACTGCGACGCAGGGCACGCTTGTCATCCAGCGCCTGCAACTGCGCACGAGCTTCGTCTTCGATGCGCTGATCGAGATCGGCCAGTTCTTCCTTGTAGGCCGGATCATTGGCCAGGCGATCGGCACGATCTTCCAGATAACGCATGATGTCGCGCGTCAGGCGCTCGGTGCCTTCTTTAGCGATGGCCGAGATCACGTAGACCGGACCAGTCCACTCCAGACGATCAACGATTTCCTTGACCCGCGCCTCGTGCTCCTCCTCGAGGATCTGGTCGCACTTGTTCAGCACCAGCCAGCGATCACGCTCGGCCAGCGACGGGCTGAACTTGATCAGCTCGTTGACGATCACCTCAGCGGCGTCCGGCGCGCTGCTTTCATCCAGCGGCGCCATGTCGACGAGGTGCAGCAGCAGGCGAGTACGCGCCAGGTGCTTGAGGAAACGAATACCCAGACCGGCACCGTCGGAAGCACCTTCGATCAGACCCGGAATGTCGGCGATGACGAAGCTTTTCCAGCGATCGACGCTGACCACACCCAGGTTCGGCACCAGGGTGGTGAACGGGTAATCGGCAACTTTCGGCTTGGCAGCCGACACCGAACGGATAAAGGTACTTTTACCGGCGTTCGGCAGGCCCAGCAGACCGACGTCGGCCAGCACTTTCATTTCCAGCTTCAGGTCGCGCTGCTCGCCCGGCTTGCCCGGCGTGGTCTGGCGCGGCGCACGGTTGGTACTGGATTTGAAACGGGTATTGCCCAGACCGTGCCAGCCGCCCTGCACCACCATCAGTTTCTGACCGGCCTTGGTCAGGTCGCCGATGACTTCCTGGGTGGCAGAGTCAATCACGGTGGTGCCAACCGGCACGCGCAGGATCAGGTCTTCACCCTTCTTGCCAGTGCAGTCGGTGCTGCCGCCGTTGGAACCACGCTCGGCATCGAAGTGCCGGGTGTAACGGTAGTCCACCAGGGTGTTGAGGTTTTCGTCGGCCATCATGTAGATGGAACCGCCATCACCGCCATCACCACCGTTCGGGCCGCCGTTTTCAATGAATTTTTCGCGACGAAAACTCATGCAGCCATTGCCGCCGTCGCCAGCCTTTACGCGGATCGATACTTCATCAACAAACTTCATAACCAACGCCTCTCGCCGTACGGACGAGCCGAAAAACAATCAAGACATAAGACTCTTGCAAAAATGAGCGCAGCGACCCCAATCCACGACCTGCATCGCACGCCGGCAGCCCATACAAACAGCTTTGCAAGAGACTCACCCCACAAACGAAAAAGCCCCGTCGCAAGACAGGGCTTCTCCAGCACTCTCGCAGTTAGGCTGCGACAACGCTCACGTAACGACGACCGAAGGCGCCTTTTACTTCAAACTTGATCACGCCTTCGATTTTCGCGAAGAGGGTGTGATCCTTACCCATGCCAACGCCGTAGCCAGCGTGGAATTGGGTGCCGCGCTGACGCACGATGATGTTGCCGGCCTTGATGACCTGGCCGCCATACATCTTCACGCCAAGGCGCTTGGCTTCTGAGTCGCGACCGTTACGGGTACTACCACCAGCTTTTTTGTGTGCCATGAGTTCAATTCTCCTAGTGAGGAATTAGGCTGTAATTAAGCCTGAATACCGGTGATTTTGATCTCGGTGAACCACTGGCGGTGGCCCATACGCTTCATGTGGTGCTTACGGCGACGGAACTTGATGATGCGGACTTTATCGTGACGACCTTGGGAGATCACTTCAGCCTTGACGGTTGCGCCAGCAACAACAGGTGCGCCGATGTTCACGTCGTCGCCGTTGGCGACCAACAGAACGCGGTCAAAAGTCACGGATTCGCCAGTGGCGACTTCCAGTTTTTCGATCTTCAGGTATTCACCTTCAGCGACCTTGTATTGCTTACCGCCGGTAACGATTACTGCGTACATGGTATTTCTCCGATAATCCTGCTCACCCAGCTCTTTATAAGAAGAGGTATTGGCTGGCATGGCTGCATGGGGCTGGAACGGCCCAAGTGCAATTGCGTAAGGCAGGTGCTGCCCAGGAAGTTCAGGGTGCGCGATTGTACGCAAGCCTTCGAAGTCATGCAAGGGGCCGTCCATCGCGCCTTGACAGGCCCGGACGTGGGTCCTAGCATGCCGCGCAACCCTTCTGGAGCACCTGTCGCTGATGCAACCCCAAGCTTTCTACCGCGCGGTGGCGGACGATTTTAGCGCCGTCGACGGCATCATCAAGAAGCAGCTGACTTCCCGAGTGCCGCTGGTATCGAAAATCGGCGATTACATCACGTCCGCCGGCGGTAAACGCCTGCGTCCTTTATTGGTGCTGCTGTGTGGCAAGGCTCTGGGTCGCGAAGGCGACGACATGCGCTTGCTGGCCGCCACCATCGAGTTCCTGCACACCGCCACCCTGCTGCATGACGACGTGGTCGACATGTCCGGCATGCGCCGCGGCCGTTCGACCGCCAACGCCATGTGGGGCAACGCCCCGAGCGTACTGGTCGGCGACTTCCTGTACTCGCGCTCGTTCGAGATGATGGTCGAACTGGGCTCGATGCCAGTGATGAAGATCCTGTCCCAGGCCACGCGCATCATCGCCGAAGGCGAAGTGCTGCAGCTGTCCAAGGTCCGCGACGCCAGCACCACCGAAGAAACCTACATGGAAGTCATCCGCGGCAAGACCGCGATGCTGTTCGAGGCTTCGACCCACAGCGCCGCGGCGCTGGCCGGTGCCACCGCCGAGCAGAGCGAAGCCCTGCGCACCTTTGGCGATCACCTGGGTGTGGCGTTCCAGCTGGTCGACGACCTGCTCGACTACAAGGGCGACGCCGAAACCCTGGGCAAGAACGTCGGTGACGATCTGGCCGAAGGCAAGCCGACCCTGCCGCTGATCTACACCATGCGCGAAGGCACGCCAGAGCAGGCCGCACTGGTACGCCAGGCGATCCAGAAAGGCGGGATCGAAGACCTGGAAAGCATCCGCATCGCCGTGGAAGCCTCCGGTTCGCTGGAATACACCGCGCAACTGGCCCGCGATTACGTGGCCCGTGCGATCAAGTGCCTTGACGCGCTGCCTGCCAGCGAATACCGCGATGCACTGGTCGAGCTGAGCGAGTTCGCGGTCGCTCGCACGCACTGATCAGCATCGCGTCATCAAAAACCGCAGCCTCCGTGGAGCCTGCGGTTTTTTGTTGCCTGCCATCAACGGCCAAAACCCTATACAATGTGCGACTTTTAGCGATCCCCTCTCCAAGGAGCCTTAGTGAGCACGTTGCCACCCTGCCCGAAATGCAATTCCGAATACACCTACGAAGACGGCACCCAACTGGTGTGCCCCGAGTGCGCCCACGAGTGGTCTGCCGGCGGTGAAGCCGAAGTGACAGCCGATGATGCCGTGAAAAAAGATTCGGTCGGTAACGTCCTGCAGGACGGCGACACCATCACCGTGATCAAGGACCTGAAGGTCAAGGGCACCTCGCTGGTGGTCAAGGTCGGTACCAAGGTCAAGAACATCCGCCTGTGCGATGGCGATCACGACATCGACTGCAAGATCGACGGCATCGGCCCGATGAAACTCAAATCCGAGTTCGTCAGAAAAGTCTGAGTCTGCTGTCTTCCATCCCGCGTCTGCCGTGGGATGGAGCCTCCCCCTCTCCCGCAATCCCCAGCCAATCCACGCGATAGCCAAACGCCAGCCGTTTTGACCTTACGCAATCTTTACCCGCAAAAAATCACAAACCGCCAATAGGCGCTTGCTATTTGACGAATAAGAATTATTCTCATTGAAACCCTTTCAATGGAGATGAGAACCATGACTTATTTGATCGACGCCTGGCTGGATCGCCCGCACCCGTACCTCAGGATCCTGCATCGGGAAACCGGTGAAGTCTGCGCCGTACTGGAAGAAGAAGCCCTGCACGAGTTGCAGGATCAAGGGGATCTGGACGTCAGCGGCCTGAGTTCCAGCGAGCCCTTGGTGCTCAAGGAGCTGGTGCGCAATCTGTTCCTGTTCTGCTATGCCCGAGCCTTGCGCCCGACCAGTGAACTGCACAACAAGATCGAAGTATGAGAAAGACTGAGAGACCCTGCACAAGCCACGCTTGTGCAGGGTAACGGGATTACAGAACGTCGAGCAGCTCGACGTCGAACACCAGAACACTGTGCGGCGGGATGCTGCCAACGCCTTGAGCGCCGTAGGCCAGTTCGCTCGGCACGTACAGACGCCATTTGCTGCCGGCATTCATCAGTTGCAGGGCTTCGGTCCAGCCAGCGATAACGCCACCCACCGGGAATTCAGCCGGCTGGCCACGCTCGTAGGAGCTGTCGAACACAGTGCCGTCGATCAGCGTGCCATGGTAGTGAGTACGCACGGTGTCCTCACGGGATGGCTTGGCGCCTTCACCTTGAGTCAGCACTTCGAATTGCAGACCGGATGCCAGCGTGGTGATGCCTTCTTTCTTGGCGTTTTCCGCCAGGAATGCCCGGCCTTCGCCAGCGGCGGCTTCGGCTTTGGCAGCGGCTTCGGCCTGCATGATCTCGCGGATCACCTTGAAGCTGGCGGACATGGCGTCCTGGCTTACACGGCTTTCCTTACCGGCGAATGCGTCGGTCAGACCGGCCAGGATGGCGTCCAGGCTGACACCCGGTGGCGGGTTGTCGCGCAGCTGGTCACCCAGCTGACGGCCGATACCGTAGCTGACGCGGGTTTCGTCGGTGGACAGATTTACTTCGGACATGACACTGCTCCGCTGTGCGGACGGCCTCGGAACACGCCGTGCGTACACAGCGCGTCCCGGCGCGCCCGGAACCAAAAGGGCGAGCAGACTAGCACAGATGTTCCGGCAATGATCAGGCCCCGGGGCCTACAGTGCGGATCGCCAGGCCAGCGGCACCTTCAGGCTTTCTTCGGCACTGGCGCCAAGACCGCACATTTCATCGTGCACCGAGGTGTGCACCAGGTTGAACGGCAGCACCGGCAAGTTATGCAGCAGATCACGGGCATGCTCGACCGAGCGCAGCATCAGCAGGTTCCCCTGCGGATCGCTCAGCGGATACGCCGCGCCATGCATCCGGGCCTCAAGCAGATAGATCCCGCCTTCCATGGAGATCAGGTTCAGTTCGTCGACCTTTCTGGCGACGGCAAACGCATTCAGCTCTTGCAGGTTCATGAACGCACCTCACGCGGTGGCAAGCCTTGAGACCTACAGGGATATGCCTCGGCCGGACAAAGTACAAGCCACAAATGACACCGCCCGTCTGTTTCGCAACAGACGGGCGGTTTTGTTACAGCAATCGACAGCTCATCAGTGCTTGGTGAGCTTGTCCAGATACCCCATGGCGAACGCAGAGATCACGAAAGTCATGTGGATGATCACGTACCACATCAGGTGCTCGGGATCGACGTTCTTGGCGTCCATGAAGATCCGCAGCAGGTGGATCGAGGAGATCGCCACGATCGACGCCGCCACTTTCATCTTCAGCGACGAAGAGTCCATGGTGCCCAGCCAGCTGAGTTTCTCCTTGCCTTCATCGATGTTCAGCTCGGACACGAAGTTCTCGTAGCCGGAAATCATCACCATCACCAGCAAGCCACCGACCAGCGCCATGTCGATCAGCGACAGCAGCACCAGAATCAGCTCGGACTCGGCCATGGAGAAGACGTTGGGAATGACATGAAACACTTCCTGGAAGAATTTCAATGCCAGCGCCAGCAGCCCCAGGGACAGCCCGATGTAGATCGGCGCCAGCAGCCAGCGCGTGGCGTACATTGCATTTTCGATAAAGCGTTCCATTGACTCTCACACAAGAAGGGTTGAAATCGGCGGCGAGTATACCAGCCGCCCATGACAGCCAGAAACCGCCCGGAAATCCGCCACCTGCGTGTGTGTGTCAAAGTTTTTCTGCTAGTGTCCAAACCATTGACAGCCCAGCGACAGTGCACAGGACGACTGGAAATGGATGTGCGATTGCCGATAACGACTGCCGGAATTTGCCTCGCCCTGTTGCTCGGCGGGTGTTCGCCCGGCGATGAAAAACCCGCCGTCAGTCTCGAAGAAAAGACGGCGCAGTTCGAGCAATCACTGGACGCCATTACCGACCCGAAACTCAAGGACGCCGTGACCGAACTCGGCGGTTCGCTGCTGTTGCTCGAACGCGCGCAACAGAAGCTCGACAACAAACCGCCCCGGACCGAATACGGCGAAGACGCCCTCGGCGTACTCCGGCATTACCCGACACCTCAGGCGCTGGTCGACACCTTCATCAACGGCCTGTTTGTGCTGCACAAGGATTCCAGCTCCGATTACCTCACCGATCTGCAACCGGTGTTCCCCTTCAATCTCAACATCCCCGGCGGCTTTCTGTTCCCCCATGGCATGGAGTGGCACTCGGTTACCCTGAGCAACAAACGGGTGATTGCCTACCAGCCGGAATGGTCGGAAACCGATCCGGGCATTCAACTGAGTCCTTCCAGTTCCAACGTCACCAACCCCGATGACCTGACCGTCACTTACCCGTTCATCGAGGGCTTGAATGTCGACAAGAAGAACCTGCCGCGCCCGGTCAGCCTGCAAGGCCAGGTGGAAGTCATCGCACCGAAACGCCTGCACAGTTTCAACCTGGATAAAAAGGACGTCGGCCAGACGCGCTCCGACGGCAACCTCAGCGTGACCCTGCTGAAGCTGGACAAGCATTACGCCGAACTCGAGTTCAGCAACCAGTTGCCCCTCGCTCCGGAAGTCGCCAACACCCGGCTCAATCCGTTGATCGTCCAGGCCCGCGATTCGACGGGCCGGTTTCTGGTGCGCGCCGGCGCCATCAACGAAAATCCCGAGCAGGTGGCCTTCTATCAAAAGCAGCTGGCCTACCTGCAACAGCAAAAAGCCTGGAGCGAGGCACTGGAAAAAAAGCTGGACGATGAACAACAGGCCTTTGAACAGCAGCATCCGCGCCACTACACCAAGGTGTACTTCAACGGCCCGATCGACACCCTTGAAGTCAGCCTGCTGGATTTTTCCGAAGTGACCGTCACCCGCAAGGCGCTGGACTTGCCGGTGCGCGAATTCAATCCGCACACCACGGAAAAAACCGTGCAGCCGCTCGACCTGCCGATCACCGTCTACGATGACCAGGCACGCGACTGGCTCAAGGGCGCGTCCCTGACTGAAGAACAGCTCAAAAGCGGCGTTCATATCCGCCAGTCGGTTGAAGAGCCGAGCGCCGCACGCATCGAATTCGACCACCGCAGAACCTTCAATGATGAAATGCTCGGCGACGACTTCAGCCCCGGCGAAAGCCCGGTGACGTTCTTCACTGAAAAACACGACGGCAAACTCGACGAGCCGATCGAACTGCCGCCTGAGGCGTATCAGGTCGATCCGCTACAGGCGATCATCACCTACGACCTGAACCTGTTCCCGGAAACCCCGGCGATTGCCGTCGGCTCGATGCCGTTGTTCCTGGCCACGGTGGACAAACAGGCCTATGAAGCCAAGGCCCTGCCAAAAGGTCTGGACATCAGAAACAACGCGCTCGTGGTGGACTTGAAGCGATTCCCCGCCAACGAATGGCGATTCTTCGTCAAGGACGACAGCGGCAATTACCTGAAGCGAATCCTGTCGGTCAGCCACGATGCGAGCACAGAAGGGCCGGCGTTATTCGGCGTGCATTATTTCTACGGCCATCCGACGCACGTGGAAACCTACCAGCGAACCGACCTCGCCACCGTGCAATACGGCTTTGAGGTCAAACTCGACAAGCCGCAGACCCAGGGCGCTGCGCCCTGATCGGCACTGGTGATCGACGCTAATGGTCGAAAGTGCCGATACTGCGTCCGCGTCCACCGTTGATCTGCCGCAACTGCGCCTGCAGATGCAACGACCAGATCTGTGGGTCATTGGCCAGCTCATAGCCGTGCATCGTCAGGCTTTCGACAATGGTGTCGAGAATCGACTCGGCGGCGATCGGCCCGTGAAACGGGCCCTGGGCCTTGATGGCGGAAGGTTGTTCACCGGCCATGCCGGCGGCGAAGAGCAACGTCCACATGCCGTTATCGCCGGCCAACGGCTTGATGGCGCATTCGATACGGGTCACAAGACCCAGGCATTGACGGGTGAGGCAGAGGTTGCGCGACATGGCGGCGACCCTCGGTAAAGCCGGTGTTCAGCCCTTGCTGAAGAGCTGTTTCGATCCAGTGATACTGTCGATGTCCTTGAGCAGAGAATAGAAGAAAAGTCCGGTGCGCAAGCCGCACAGAACCAGAAGGCGCCGAATGGTCATTGTGTGAATATTGACGCCAGAGTGATGGCACTTTTGCCGACGTTCGCGACAAAACAAAATGGGAGCACAAGGCTCCCACTTTTTTAACGGCCGCCTGACTTACGCCGGTTTGGCCTCGGCCAGCGCCTCCTGCGCCAGTTCCTTCTCGGCTTCTTTCAAGTCTTCTTCGCTGATCATCTCGGCAATCACCCGCAGGCGCTCCACCACCCGCGCATTGACGCTGCCTTCCGGGAATTCGCCCTGTTCGTTCGGCTCACCGGCCGGCTCGCCCACCAGCAGACTCAACGCTTCGTCGGCCTGACGCACCGCGTAAACGTGGAACTGCCCGGCCCGCACCGCCGCCAGCACTTTTTCATCAAGCATCAGCGTGGCAACGTTGGCCTGCGGGATGATCGCGCCCTGCTCGCCCGTCAGCCCGCGTGCTTCGCAGAGACGGAAGAAGCCTTCGATCTTCTCGTTGACCCCGCCCACCGCCTGCACTTCACCGAACTGGTTGATCGAGCCGGTGATCGCGAAGCACTGCTTGAGCGGGGTTTTCGACAACGCCGAGATCAGCGTGCACGCCTCGCCCAGCGACGCACTGTCGCCATCGACGTAGCCGTAGGACTGCTCCAGCGCAATGCTCGCGGAAATCGCCAGCGGAAATTCCTGGGCGTAACGGCTGCCCAGATACCCGGTAAGGATCATCACGCCCTTGGAGTGGATCGGCTGACCGAGGTTGACCTCGCGCTCGATGTCGACGATGCCGCTGCCGCCCGGGTACACCGTGGCGGAAATCCGCGCCGGCACACCAAACGCCGAGTCGCCGACTTCCAGCACGGTCAGGCCATTGCACTTGCCGACCGCCGCGCCGTCGGTGTCGATCAGGATGATCCCCGCCAGCATGTCGTCGAGAATCCGCGCCGATACCCGACCGGTGCGGGTGGCCTTGGCCTTCAGGGCACGCTCGATGTGGCCGGCGTCGGTCATTTCATCGTTGGCCAGCTGCCGGATGAAATCCGCCTCGCTGACCAGCTGGAACAAATCGCCGATTCGTGCCGACAAACGCCCCTGATGTTCGGCCAGACGCGCGCTGTAGGTCGCCAGACGCGCCACCGCGTCGGCGGTCAGCGGCGCCATGCCTTCTTCCGAAGTGCGGGTTTTCAGCAACTGGGCGAACTGCTCCAGGCTCTCGTCGCCCATCGGGATGTCTTCGTCGAAGTCCACCAGAACGCGGAACATCTCCTGAAAGTCCGGATCGAGGTCCTGCAGCGTGTAATACAGCTGACGCGCACCGATGATGATCACTTTGACCTGCAGCGGAATGTGCTGTGGGTTGAGCGTCATGGTGGCGAAACGGCCCATCTCGCCCAGCGGCGATTCCATCTTCAGCTTGCGCGATTGCAGGGCGCGCTTGAGCGCATCCCATACGAACGGCTCGCCGAGCATTTTTTCCGCTTCGAGAATCAGGAAACCGCCGTTTGCGCGGTGCAGTGCACCCGGGCGCAACTGGCGATAGGTGGTGTAGAGCGCGCCCTGATCGGTGGTGTACTCGATACGGCCGAACAGGTTTTCGTAGGTCGGATGCGGCTCGAACACCACCGGCGCACCGCCGCTGGCCGGATGACCGACCACTAGGCTCGGGGCGTACTGTTCTTCCAGCAGCTTGCGCGCGACGGCGTCGGTCTTGCTGTCATCGACCAGTTGCTCGACCACGGTTTTCAGCAGATAGACCTGCATCGCTTGCAGGTAACCACAGACGGCCGCGTTTTCCGCGTACTCTTCCGACAGCGGTGCGAGCAATGGCTGCAAGGCCAGGGTGATGGTTTCTTCGTTGAGCTGACGCAGTTGGTTGCTCGATTCGCGCTTCCATTGCGGCAGGCTCGCCAATTCTTCGTTCAGGCGTTCTTCGAGACCGGAGATATCGTCGTGAAAGCGTTCGCGCTCGGCTTCAGGCAACTGGGCAAACTCGGCTTCATCCAGCGCCTTGCCTTCGAGCATCGGGGTGAAGGCGATGTTGCTGCTGTCGCGATACAGGGCGACGTCTTTTTCCAGGGCCAGACGTTCGATGACATCCAGAGCCTTGTCGTAGCGCTGGTTGAAGGCGCGGTCGATGGCGCTCTTCTTCTGCTGGTAGGACGGGTGTTCGAACACCGCAGGAAAGGTCGCCAGCAGGTTGTCGATCAGGCCGTTGATGTCGCCGATGAAAGCACCGGCCGTGCCCGACGGCAATTCCAGGGCGCGGGGCTCGCGCGGTTCATCGAAATTGTTGACGTAGACCCAGTCCGCCGGGGTCTGCAGGCGTTTGCCTTCGGCCTTCAGGTAGCGTTTGACGAACGAGAACCGGCCGGTGCCGGGCTCGCCCATGACGAATACGTTGTAACCGGGGCGTGGCATGGCCACACCGAACTGCAAGGCTTCGACCGCACGTTCCTGGCCAAGCACACCGCGAAAGGGCTCCAGATCATTGGTGGTAGTGAAGCTGAACTGTTCAGCGGAAAACGGACGGGTCAGCGCTTCGGGCGCTAGACGCAAGCTGGCAGCAACAGGATCAGGCATCGGGCTTCCTTAACAATCAGGCGGGGCAGATAGCGGCATTCTGGCGCTGCCCGAGCCCCACTGGCAAGGCGCGCCACACCACAAAGCATAGACAACCGCCCTGCTCGCGGCCCCACCCCCTGAAACCGGGGTTTATTCCAAATATTGTGCAAAAACTCACGGAACCCTCGGAACGTGCCTAAACTCCAAACTGCGCGGCTGGAACGAATACCGGCCCACTGGCTTCGTTTGGCTCTGAACGTAAGCTCGCCGAGCGGCGATCAGGCAAGGCGAAAACAGGCGAGGAAGCGGAGTGTAGGGGCCTACATGAGCATTCCGAGCCTGTTTTCAACGCAGCATGATCGTCGCGCAGGCAGCTTACGTTTAGAGCCGGCCAGAACCCTGTCCATTGGTATGCACATAAAGAGAACAAAGCTATGAAACGGATTCTTCTCGGTACTCTCTTCACCGCTGTATCGATCAACGCAATGGCGCAAGCTCCAGGCGGTCCGGATTGCGGTTGGGGCAACATGCTGTTCGAAGGTCAGCGTGGCACCCCGGCGCACTTCCTGGCCTCCACCACCAACGGCACCTCCGGTAACGCCACGTTCGGCATGACGTCCGGCACCAACGGTTGCTCCACCAACGCTTCGCTGACCTATGGCGGCAAATCCTGGTTTGCCATGAATGGCATGATGAACGAGCTGTCCGAAGACATGGCAAAAGGCAACGGCGAAGCGCTGACGACCTATGCCGTGGTATTGGGCGTGGCGCCGGAAGATCGTGCGCACTTCGCCGCCGTCACTCACGAGCACTTCCAGCAGATCTTCAGCAAGGCGGACGTGACCGCCGAAGACGTGCATACCAACACCCTGGCCGTTCTGAAGGCAGACCCACGTCTGGCCAAGTACGCGACTCAGGCTTAAGCTCGACTCACCCGCTTCTTTCGGGAAGCGGGTTTTATTTTTTCGGCCCGCCCTTCCTGGGCTTTGTTTCTTTTCGACTTAAGTTGCCATTTATGCTCAAACGCCTTGCCTGGCTGGCGCTGTGTGTCTGCGCCCCGCTGTCCGCCGCGCCCCACATCGACCCTCAACGTTTGCAGCAACTGGCCAACGACCGCTTCTGGATTTCCCTCGGTCATTACGAAACTGCCAAGCTCGGTGGCTGGCGCAGCTATGTCAGCGACAAAAAATTCTTCCTCGCCCCCGATGGCAACGAGCACCCCGACCACGAACTGGCCGCTACCGTCCAGGCGCTGTACGCCCCGGCGAGTCTCGGTGAACAACACGCCCAGTGCGTTTACCCGGCACGTACCCGTTGGCTGAAGGATCAGCTCAACCTGACTGACCTGCCGACGCCGGACTGCGCCGAATTCAAGAAGTGGTTCAAGGACGTCTCACCACACAGCGCAGTGATGATTTTCCCGGCGGCCTACCTCAACAGCCCGTCGTCGATGTTCGGCCACACCCTGCTGCGCATCGACCAGGCCGACGTGCAAAGCGACAAGACTTCGCTGCTCAGTTACGCGATCAACTTCGGCGCCTACATCGAAGGTTCTGACAACAGCATTCTTTACGCCTGGAAAGGCTTGATGGGTGGTTATCCGGGGCTGTTCGCGCTGGTGCCGTATCAGGAAAAACTCTCGGAATACCGCAGCCTGGAAAACCGCGACCTGTGGGAATACCGGCTCAACCTGACGCAAGCCGAAACCGCGCGGATGGTCGAGCACGTATGGGAGTTGAAGCAGATCCAGTTCGACTACTTCTTCTTCGATGAAAACTGCTCCTATCGCCTGCTCGAACTGTTGCAGGTCGCGCGCCCGAGCCTGCGTCTGACCGAGCAATTCCCGCTGACCGCCATCCCCACCGACACCGTCAAAGCAGTGAAGGAAGCCGGGCTGGTCGAGCACATCGAATACCGTCCGTCCCGCGAGCGCGAACTGCTCAGCCGTGCCGAACCCTTGAGCGGCGAAGAACAGGACTGGGTGCTGAAGGTCAGCGCCGATCAGCAGCAGCTTCAGGCCCCGGCCTTCAAGGCCCTGCCCCGGGATCGCCAAGCGCTGATCGTCGACGCGGCATATCGCCTGGAGCGCTACCGCGCCAACGGCCAGGAGCGTGATCCACAGCGTGCACAGCGCAGTTTCGAACTGCTGCGGGCGATCAACAAGAACCCGGCACCGGAGCTGCAAATCCCGCAGCCGGGCCTGCCCGAAGACGGCCATGAATCGCGCACCTGGCAGGCCGGTCTCGGCACCCGCGGTGACCGCGCGTTCGGCGAGTACGGCTTGCGCATGGCCTATCACGACCTCAACGACAACGCCGAGAGTTTCCCGCTCGGTGCGCAGATCGAAATCCTGCAGATGAAGTTGCGCCAGTACGAAGGCAATCACTGGCAATTCCAGCAGCTGGATCTGGCGACCATCCGCTCGCTGACCCCGCGCAATGCGCTGTTGCAGCCGCTGTCGTGGCAAGTCACCGGTGGTCTTGAACGTGTGCCGGGCAAGCATGACGACGAAACCCTGGTCAGCCATGTCAACGGTGGCGGTGGCGGAACCTGGGCGCTGGGTGACGATGTGCTGGGGTTTGCCCTCGGCACGGTGCGCGTTGAACACAACAATGATTTCGCCGAGTTCGTTTCCCCCGCAGGCGGTTTCAATACCGGCGTGTTGTGGAAAAACCCGTTGGGCAATCTCAGCCTGGAGGCCAAAGGCGATTACTTCTTCAATGGTGAAGTGCGCCGCAGCCTGAGTCTGAATCAGCAGTGGGAATTGTCGCGCAACCTCGGCCTGCGTCTGAGTGCCCAGCGCGAGTTCAGCCATCTGGCCACACCGCAGACCGAGGTGATGCTGGAAGTGAAGTGGTATCACTACTGAGGTTTTGATCTTTCTTTCACGCCCCATCGACGAATCCGCTTCTAGACTTTCCCTATCAGCCGTGTGACGGCGCGGGAGAGCGTGATGTGGCGGTGTGCGGTTTTTACGGGCGTGTTGCTGTTGCTGGGTGGCTGTCAGAGCACCCACGAAGACCTGATTGCCAAGGGTTATCCACCGGCGTTCGCCGACGGTTTCGATGACGGTTGCATCAGCGGTCGTCAGGCGGCCGGCTCAATCAGCGGCGAGTTTCGCAAGAACGTGCCGCGCTATCTCAAGGACAAGCAATACGCCGAAGGCTGGAGCGACGGCTTCCGCCAATGCCAGGCGATGCTGGAAAACAAGGATCGCGAACAGTACCGCAACGAGCACTGGGACGAACGCGAGCGCGCCTGGCAGCAGGAGAAGGATCAGGGCGCCGCGCGGGCTTATCGTTCGCAGTAGGTCGCTTCCAGACATCCAGCGAAACCTTTTGCCTGCGAACATGGCCCAACGGCTATAACAGGAGCCCACCATGAGTCGCGCTTTCGTCAACGAAGACAACGCCGCTGCGCAAGCCGATCAGCCGGTCGAACGGCAGGTCAGCACCCAGCCCAACTACGTCACGCCGCAAGGGCTTGCCCAGTTGCAGGCGAAAGTCGCCGAACTGCAAAGCCTGCACACCGAACAGTCGGCCAAGGGCGAACAGGCCGACAAACAACGACTGGCCGATCTCGAACGGGATTTGCGTTATTTCAATCAACGGGTCGCCAGCGCCCAGGTCGCGCCCGCCCCGACGTCGAACGACAAGGTGCAGATCGGCAGTTGGGTAACCTACGCCGATGAACACGACACCGAGCGCCGGGTGCAACTGGTCGGCGAAGATCAGGCCGATGCCGCCAACGGCCTGATCAACTGGGCCTCACCGCTGGGCCGTGCGCTGCTTGGCGCGCGGCTCAACGACGAAGTGCTGTGGCAGCGTCCGGCCGGCGATCAACTGATTGAAGTGATCCGCATAGAACGTTCTTAAACAACGCCTTGGGCGAGCATCGCGTCGGCAACCTTGACGAAGCCGGCGATGTTCGCGCCTTTGACGTAGTTGATCCGGCCGTTTTCCTCTCCGTAATGCACGCAGGCGTGGTGGATCGACTGCATGATCCCGTGCAGTTTGCTGTCCACTTCACCGCTCGTCCACAACAGGCGCATGGCGTTCTGCGACATCTCCAGACCGCTGACCGCCACGCCGCCGGCATTCGAGGCCTTGCCCGGCGCAAACAGAATCCCGGCCTCGATAAAGATATCCACCGCCTCGAGGGTGGTCGGCATATTCGCGCCCTCGGCCACGCAGATGCAGCCGTTGCGCAGCAAGGTGCGGGCGGCTTCGGCGTCGAGTTCGTTCTGGGTGGCGCACGGCAGCGCGATGTCGCACGGCAACGACCATGGCAATTGACCGGCGCGAAACTCCAGGCCGAACGTCGCCGCCAATTCGCGGATCCGTCCGCGCTTGACGTTTTTCAGTTCAAGCAGCGCCAGCCACTGCTCTTCGCTCAGGCCTGCCTCGCAATACAGCGTGCCTTCGGAGTCAGACAGGGAAATCACCTTGCCGCCCAGGTCCATCACTTTGCGAGCGGCGTATTGCGCAACGTTGCCGGAACCGGAGATCGCCACGCGTTTGCCTTCGACGGTCTGCTCACGGCGCTTGAGCATTTCCTCGGCAAAATAAACGCAACCGAAACCGGTGGCTTCCGGGCGGATCAGGCTGCCGCCGTAGGTCACGCCCTTGCCGGTCAGCACGCTGGTGAACTGGTTGCTCAGGCGCTTGTACTGGCCGAACAGGAAACCGATCTCCCGCGCGCCGACACCGATATCACCGGCCGGCACGTCCACATCGGCACCGATGTGCCGGTACAACTCGCTCATGAATGCCTGGCAGAAACGCATGACTTCAGCGTCGCTCCTGCCCTTCGGATCGAAGTCCGAACCGCCCTTGCCGCCGCCCATGGGCAGGGAGGTCAGGGAGTTCTTGAAGGTCTGTTCGAAGGCGAGGAATTTCAGCACGCCCATATTCACCGAAGGATGGAAGCGCAAACCGCCCTTGTATGGGCCGATGGCGCTGTTCATCTGGATGCGGAAACCGCGATTGACCTGAACCTTGCCCTGATCGTCGACCCACGACACCCGGAACACCACCGCCCGCTCCGGCTCGCAGATGCGCTCCAGAATCCCCGAGGTCAGATAGTGCGGATTGGCTTCGAGAAACGGCCACAGGCTGCGCAGGACTTCTTCGACGGCCTGGTGGAATTCGGGTTGATCCGGATCGCGTTTTTTCAGACGGGCGAGGAAGGATTCGACGGATTCGATCATGGGAAAAGGCTCGGCAAATTTGTTGTCGTTGGAGGAGATTGAGCCGGACTGTAACAAACGACCTGTACACAGCAACAGACAAAAATGTCGCATTTATGAAAACAAATAGTACACACGCTATAAATCAGCCCGAATTGCAGGCAAAAAAAGCGGAACCCGAAGGCTCCGCTTTTTCATGCCACCACCCGTAATCAGGCCAGTTTCTTGTGGCGTACCCGGTGTGGCTGGGCCGCTGCTTCGCCGAGGCGCTTTTTGCGATCGGCTTCGTACTCGGTGTAGTTGCCTTCGAAGAATACCGCTTGCGAGTCGTCTTCGTACGCCAGGATGTGGGTCGCGACACGGTCAAGGAACCACCGATCGTGAGAGATCACAATGGCGGCGCCCGGGAAGTCCAGCAGGGCTTCTTCCAGGGAACGCAGGGTTTCAACGTCGAGGTCGTTGGACGGTTCGTCGAGCAGCAGGACGTTGCCGCCCTCCTTCAGGGTCAGCGCCAGGTGCAGACGACCGCGCTCACCACCGGACAGGTCCTTGACGAACTTCTGCTGATCGCCGCCCTTGAAGTTGAAGCGACCGACGTAGGTGCGCGACGGGATCTCGTAGTTGCCGATGCGGATCTGGTCGGAACCGTCGGAGATCTGCTGGAACACGGTCTTGCTGCCGTCCAGGTCTTCACGGCTCTGATCCACGCAGGCCAGTTGCACGGTTTCGCCGATCTCGATGCTGCCGGAGTCCGGGGTTTCCTTGCCCATCAGCATGCGGAACAGGGTCGACTTACCGGCACCGTTACCGCCGATCACGCCGACGATGGCGCCTTTGGGCATGGAGAACGACAGGTTGTCGATCAGCACGCGATCGCCGTAGCCCTTGGTGACGTTCTTGAATTCGATGACCTTGTCGCCCAGGCGCGGACCGGCCGGGATGTAGATCTCGTTGGTTTCCGAACGCTTCTGGAACTCCTGCGACTGCATTTCTTCGAAGCGTTGCAGACGAGCCTTGGATTTCGACTGGCGGGCCTTGGCGCCTTTGCGCACCCACTCCAGTTCTTCCTTCATGGCTTTTTCGTGGGCCGATTGCTGCTTGGATTCCTGGGCCAGACGATCGGACTTGGCTTCCAGCCAGCCCGAATAGTTGCCCTCGTAAGGAATGCCCGCGCCGCGGTCGAGTTCCAGAATCCAGCCGGCGACGTTGTCCAGGAAGTAACGGTCGTGCGTGATCGCTACCACAGTGCCCGGGAAGTCATGCAGGAAGTGTTCGAGCCAGGCAACGGAGTCGGCGTCCAGGTGGTTGGTCGGTTCGTCGAGCAACAGCATGTCCGGGGCGGACAGCAGCAGACGGCACAGGGCCACACGGCGTTTTTCACCACCGGACAGGTGTTCGACCCTGGCGTCCCAGGCCGGCAGACGCAGCGCATCGGCGGCGACTTCCAGCTGGCGCTCCAGGTTGTGGCCGTCGCTGGCCTGCAGGATCGCTTCGAGCTTGGCCTGTTCGGCGGCCAGCTTGTCGAAGTCGGCATCCGGGTCGGCGTAGGCAGCGTAGACCTCGTCCAGACGCGCCTGGGCATCCTTGATCACGCTGACCGCTTCCTCGACCACTTCACGCACGGTCTTGGTCGGATCCAGTTGCGGCTCTTGCGGCAGATAACCGATGTTCAGGTCCGGCATCGGACGCGCTTCGCCTTCGAACTCGGTGTCGACGCCGGCCATGATTTTCAGCAGCGTGGATTTACCCGAACCGTTGAGGCCGAGCACGCCGATCTTGGCGCCAGGGAAGAAAGACAGAGAAATGTTTTTCAGGATTTCCCGCTTCGGCGGAACAACTTTGCCCAGCCGATGCATGGTGAAGACGTATTGAGCCATGGAGAACCTTGGGTCAGTGACTGATGAATGATTGGGACACAGGCGATGCCCGGCCAGACCGTGCGCGTCGTTCACTGGAAGATATCAATGCGTGCGCGCGGAAAGTCTAGGAGCTGGAACGCTCCCGCGTAACCGGCAAAGCTACCTTAATGACGGAAGGCAGTCCAGCCGAGTGGGGCTGGCACTTCGCCACGACTCAAGGCATGCTAGCCGCCCCTTGGGCGTCCGGCTTATAGTGCACGTCGCGCCAGTCCAGCCAGACCGCAGGATTACAGCTTGTCCAATGTCACTCCGCCCGCTTCTGTGAGCAGCACCCAACCGGCGCCCGGCTCGTCCCTGCGCGGAACCTTGAAAGGCGCACTGGCGACGCTGGTGCTGATGCTGCTGGCGCTGCTGTTCTGGCAACTGCTCGATCAACTGCGCGAAACCCAGAAAAACCAGCGCCAATACACCATTGACTACACCGCCGACCTCGCCGCGCAGGTCAGTCTGAACATGGCGTTGAACGCGCAGATCGCCCTCAATCTGCTACCGATCGTCGAACAACCCCAGTCAGCCGACGAACAGCAGGCGCTGCTGCGCAAACTTCAGAAATCACTGCCCGACCTGCGCAGCCTGGCCCTGCTCAGCCCGTCCGGAAAAATCCTCAGCGACAGCGCCGCTGACAGCCACGACGCCGATTACCTCAGCGATCTGGTGCGCCGCAGTCGTGCTCAGGCGCATTACTTCAGCAACGCCGACGACGGCTCGGTGGTGCATCTGCTGCTGCATCAGGCCAGTGGCAGCACTCGCGGATACTGGGCACTGCGGCTGACACCCACCTTCTTCAGTGCACTGACCAAACAGGGCGAAACCGGTATCCGTCCTCTATGGCTGGTGGAAAATCGCATCAACCATCAGATCATCAGTCGCGACGAAGCGATGCCCATCGGCAGCACCAGCGTCCTGACCCCGGACGATCTGGCCAACAGTGTGCTGACCGTGCCGCTGAGCAGCAGCGACTGGCAACTGCGAGGCCTGTTCGACCGCCAGCATGTGCTGGAACAACTGCTGCCGGCGTTCATCGGCAAATGCCTGTTGGGCTTGGCGCTTTCGCTGCTGCCGTTCATCGCGCTGCTCAACATGCGCCGCCGTCAGCGTCAGGTACATGAAGGGCGTCGGCGTTATCAGGATATTTTCGAAGGCACCGGCGTGGCGTTGTGTGTGCTGGATCTTTCGGGGCTCAAGCAGATTTTCGAGAGAGCCCAGATCCAGACCAGCGATCAGCTCAAGGCCTGGCTCGATCAACCCGCGCAGCGCCAGCAATTGCTCCACGAACTGCGGGTCACCGAGGTCAACCAGGTCGCGCTGCAACTGCTCAACGTCAATTCCTGCGACCACGCCTGGCAACTGTTGATCGACGGTCAGCCGCACAGTCAGTGCGCCATCGGCAACCAGGTACTCGACGCCGTGCTCCAGCAGCAAAAGCAGCTGGAACTGGAAATCAAACTGCCGGACATCAATGGCCGCGACCAGCACCTGTGGCTGGTGCTGCGCCTGCCCCAGGAGCAACACGACTACAAGGCCGTGATCCTGAGCATCAACGACATCACCAGCCGCAAGCTGATCGAACTGTCGCTGCTGGAGCGCGAAGGCTTCTGGTCGGACGTGGTGCGTACCGTGCCGGATCATCTGTATGTGCAGGACGTGATCAGCCAGCGGATGATTTTCAGCAACCACCACCTCGGCCAGACGCTGGGTTACAACCGCACCGAGCTGCATCAGATGGGCGAATATTTCTGGGAAATCCTCCTGCACCCGGAAGACGCCGACTATTACCACCGCTCGCGGCAGATGCAGCGTCACGCCGGTTACAGCCAGTTGCTGCAATGCCAGCTGCGCTTCCGTCATCGCGACGGCAAGTGGCGGCGCTTTGACATTCGCGAACAGGCGCTGGCCCGGGACAAGCACGATCAGGTCACCCGGATCATCGGCGTGGCCAAGGACATCACCGAGCAGATCGAAGCCAGCGAATCCCTGCGCGACAGCGAGCAGCGCTACCGGATGCTCGCCGAAAGCATCAGCGACGTGATTTTCTCCACCGACAGCCAGCTGTCGCTGAACTACGTCAGCCCCTCGGTGCAGGCCGTGCTGGGCTATGACGCCGAATGGATTTTCCAGAACGGCTGGCAATCGACCATCGCCAACCCGCAGCAACTGAGCGGCATCTATCACCTGATGGATCGCGTCAGCAAAGCCCTGGGCAAACCCGAGCAACTGGTGATTTTGCGCAGCCAGGTGCAGACCCAGATGTTCCTGTTCGACTGCCTGCGCGCCGACGGCCGCAAGATCCCGATCGAACTGCGTCTGGTGCTGGTGTGGGACGAACATGGCGCCTTTGAAGGGGTGCTCGGAGTCGGTCGCGACATCAGCCAGCAGCGCCGCGCCGAAAAAGACCTGCGCATGGCGGCCACGGTATTCGAGCACTCGACCTCGGCGATTCTGATCACCGACCCGGCCGGTTATATCGTCCAGGCCAACGAGGCGTTCAGCCGGGTCAGCGGCTATGCAGTGAGCGAAGTGCTCGACCAGTTGCCGAACATGCTGACCGTCGACGAACAGCAGGACGCTCACCTGCGCTACGTGCTCAAGCAGTTGCACCAGCACAGCACCTGGGAAGGCGAAGTCTGGCTCAAGCGCCGCAACGGCGAGCACTACCCGGCGTGGGTCGGCATCACCGCCGTGCTCGATGACGAGGGCGACCTGGCCAGTTACGTCTGCTTCTTCAGCGACATCAGCGAGCGCAAGGCCAGCGAGCAGCGGATTCACCGCCTGGCCTACTACGACGCCCTGACCCATCTGCCAAACCGCACGCTGTTCCAGGATCGCCTGCACACCGCGCTGCAATCGGCCGAACGACAGAAGTCGTGGGTGGTGCTGATGTTCCTCGATCTCGACCGTTTCAAACCGATCAACGACTCCCTCGGCCACGCCGCCGGCGACCGCATGCTCAAGGACATGGCCACGCGCCTGCTGGCCTGCGTCGACGATGACGACACCGTGGCGCGGATGGGCGGCGACGAATTCACCCTGCTGCTGCAACACCGCTCCAGCCGCGAAATGGCACTGAACCGCGCGATCCACGTGGCCGAGCAGATTCTGGGCAGCCTGGTGCGACCGTTCGTGCTGGAGGGTCGTGAGTTCTTCGTCACCGCCAGTATCGGGATCGCTCTGAGCCCGCAGGACGGCAATGAACTCAGCCAGTTGATGAAAAACGCCGACACCGCGATGTACCACGCCAAGGAGCGCGGCAAGAACAACTTCCAGTTCTACCAGGCCGACATGAACGCCAGTGCGCTGGAACGTCTGGAACTGGAAAGCGACCTGCGCCACGCCCTGGAGCAGAACGAATTCGTGCTGTATTACCAACCGCAGTTCAGTGGCGACGGCAAACGCCTGACCGGCACCGAAGCCCTGCTGCGCTGGCGTCATCCCCGTCGCGGATTGGTCCCACCGGGGGATTTCATCCCGGTGCTCGAGGAGCTCGGGCTGGTGGTGGACGTCGGCGACTGGGTGATCAGCGAGGCCTGTCGTCAGCTCAAGACCTGGCACCAGAACCGCGTGCGCGTACCGAAAGTCTCGGTGAACATCTCGGCGCGGCAGTTCTCCGACGGCCAGCTCGGCACGCGGATCGCCACGATCCTGCGCGAGACCGGCCTGCCGCCGGCGTGCCTGGAGCTGGAGCTGACGGAAAGCATTCTGATGCGCGAAGTCAGCGAGGCGATGCAAATCCTTGCCGGTCTGAAGAACCTTGGCCTGAGCATTGCGGTCGACGACTTCGGCACCGGTTACTCGTCACTGAACTACCTCAAGCAATTCCCGATCGACGTGCTGAAAATCGACCGCACCTTCGTCGACGGCCTGCCGTCCGGTGAGCAGGACGCCCAGATCGCCCGGGCAATCATCGCCATGGCCCACAGCCTGAATCTGGCGGTCATCGCCGAGGGCGTGGAAACCCATGAGCAACTGGACTTCCTGCGCGAGCATGGCTGCGACGAGGTTCAGGGCTATCTGTTCGGACGGCCGATGCCGGCGGGACGGTTCGAGGCGCAGTTCAGCAATGATGCGCTGTTCATGTTCGACTGAAGACCGGCGGCGCGATCTTCGCGAGCAAGCTCGCCCCCAAAGGGATTGATATCGATCACAAAATCGAGGGCCGGCCTCGGTTATTGTGCGAACCGGCTGGTCAGCGAAAAGGCCGGCACGGACGCCACATATCTGGTCATGAACGCCACTTGTCTGCGACATGATGTCGTTTCATATGCCATCCAAAACCCGTTGGGTTAGAATGCCCCCCTTTTCTGCCCCCGATCCTTGAGGACCGCCATGTTCAGCCGTGATTTGACTATTGCCAAGTACGACGCCGATCTTTTTGCCGCCATGGAGCAAGAAGCCCAGCGCCAGGAAGAACACATCGAGCTGATCGCTTCGGAAAACTACACCAGCCCAGCGGTGATGGAAGCTCAAGGCTCGGTTCTGACCAACAAGTACGCCGAAGGCTACCCGGGCAAGCGCTACTACGGTGGTTGCGAGTACGTCGACGTTGTTGAACAGCTGGCCATCGACCGCGCCAAGGAGCTGTTCGGCGCCGACTACGCCAACGTTCAGCCGCACGCAGGTTCGCAAGCCAACGCCGCCGTCTACCTGGCCCTGCTGTCGGCCGGTGACACCATTCTGGGCATGAGCCTGGCCCACGGCGGTCACCTGACCCACGGCGCCAGCGTTTCCTCCTCCGGCAAGCTGTACAACGCCATCCAGTACGGCATCGACGCCAACGGCCTGATCGACTACGACGAAGTCGAGCGCCTGGCGGTCGAGCACAAGCCGAAAATGATCGTGGCCGGTTTCTCTGCCTACTCGCAGATCCTCGACTTCCCGCGTTTCCGCGCCATCGCCGACAAGGTGGGTGCCTACCTGTTCGTCGACATGGCTCACGTGGCCGGTCTGGTCGCCGCTGGCGTCTACCCGAACCCGGTTCCATTCGCTGACGTCGTGACCACCACCACCCACAAGACCCTGCGCGGTCCACGTGGCGGCCTGATCCTGGCCAAGGCCAACGCCGACATCGAGAAGAAGCTGAACTCCGCCGTATTCCCGGGCGCCCAGGGTGGCCCGCTGGAGCACGTGATCGCCGCCAAAGCGATCTGCTTCAAGGAAGCCCTGCAGCCTGAGTTCAAGGCTTACCAGCAACAAGTGGTGAAAAACGCCCAGGCCATGGCCGGCGTGTTCATCGAACGCGGTTTCGACGTGGTTTCCGGCGGCACTCAAAACCACCTGTTCCTGCTGTCGCTGATCAAGCAGGAAATCTCCGGTAAAGACGCCGACGCCGCGCTGGGCAAAGCGTTCATCACCGTGAACAAGAACTCCGTGCCAAACGACCCACGCTCCCCGTTCGTCACTTCCGGCCTGCGCTTCGGTACTCCGGCTGTGACCACTCGCGGCTTCAAAGAGGCTGAGTGCAAAGAGCTGGCTGGCTGGATCTGCGACATCCTGGCAGACCTGAACAACGAAGCGGTGATCGACGCCGTTCGTGAGAAAGTCAAAGCCATCTGCAAGAAACTGCCGGTATACGGCGCTTAATTGCGACGTTAAAACCGCAGCATGAAAAACCGGCCAAGTGATTGGCCGGTTTTTTTTTCGTCCGTCAAAAAGTTTTGAACACCAAATGGCTCAAGACCGGGGCATGGCGCCCAACTGGTCAGACCGGTCATGCCAATTCGTCACTTTTCACTTGCGATTGACAAAAAACAGCGCCTAGACTGCACCCGCACTGGACATACCGGTAAGACCACAATAATTAAGTCCTGAATCTGATGCGCTCCGCGCACGGCAGCCAGGACACCGACCAGGATTCCTCCCATGCTCAGATGGTGCTCGCGTTCAATCTTCCTCCAAGTGGTTCTCGGACTGGTGCTCGGCATCGTCTGCGGGCTGACCCTTCCTGAATACTCGGCCCAGCTCAAGCCGCTCGGCGACGGTTTCATCAAACTGATCAAGATGCTCATCGGCCTGATCGTGTTTTGCGTGGTGGTCAGCGGCATCAGTGGCGCGGGCGACCTGAAGAAGGTCGGTCGAATCGGCCTCAAGTCGGTGATCTACTTCGAAGTGCTGACCACCATCGCCCTGGTAATCGGTCTGGTGTTCGCCTTCACCACCGGCATCGGTAGCGGCGCCAATATTCATCTGGAGCAACTGTCCGCCGCCGACATGGGCGACATCGCCGAACGCGGTCAGCACATGCACACCACCACCCAGTTCCTGATGGACCTGATCCCGACTTCGGTGCTCGGCGCCTTTGCCGACAACAACATCCTGCAAGTGCTGTTGTTCTCGGTGCTGTTCGGCAGCGCGTTGAATCTGGTGGGCGAAGCCGCTTCCGGGATCTCGCGGCTGATCAACGAACTGAGCCATGTGATCTTCCGCATCATGGGCATGATCGTGCGTCTGGCACCGATTGGCGTGTTCGGCGCCATCGCCTTCACCACCAGCAAATATGGCCTCGATTCCCTGCAACACCTGGGCAGCCTGGTCGGGTTGTTCTACCTGACCTGCATCGCCTTCGTCGCGCTGATTCTCGGTCTGGTGATGCGTCTCTCCGGCCTGCGCATGTGGCCGCTGCTCAAGTACCTGCGTGAAGAACTGCTGATCGTCATGGGCACTGCGTCCTCCGATGCCGTGCTGCCGCAGATCATGCGCAAGCTCGAACATCTGGGCATCGGCAGCTCGACTGTCGGCCTGGTGATTCCCACCGGTTACTCGTTCAACCTCGACGGTTTTTCGATCTACCTGACCCTGGCCATCGTGTTTATCGCCAACGCCACTGGCACACCACTGGCCATGACCGATCTGCTGACGATTTTGCTGGTGTCGCTGATTACCTCGAAAGGCGCCCACGGCATTCCGGGGTCGGCGCTGGTGATTCTGGCGGCCACGCTGACGGCCATCCCGGCAATTCCGGTGGTCGGTCTGGTGCTGGTACTGGCAGTGGACTGGTTCATGGGCATCGGCCGGGCGCTGACCAACCTGATCGGCAACTGCGTCGCCACCGTGGCGATCGCCCGCTGGGAAAAGGACATCGACGTGCAGCGGGCGAACAAAGTGCTCAACGGCGAGCAGGGCTATAACTTTCAGCCGAGAAAAACGGTCGCTCAAGCGGCGGCCAAAGAATTCTGAATGAGCGCCGTGCCTGCGCCAATGCAGGCACGGCTCATGGAGCGAACACGTGATTACGTCATCAACCGTCGTCAACTCAGTGGTAGAAAAACTCCGGGCCGCGCTGGCCCGTGGTCAGTGGCGCTCCGGCGAGATGCTGCCGGGTCAGCGTGAACTGGCCGAACAACTGGGCATCAGCCGCCCGAGCCTGCGTGAAGCGGTGATCGTGCTGGAAACCCTCGGCCTGGTGCGCTCGATGCCGGGCAAAGGCGTGGTGGTCCTCGACGCCCAGGCCAGTGACAGTCAAAGCCATGACAGCGCGGTAGCCGGCGCCAGCCTCGAAGACGTGCTGCAACTGCGCTACACCCTCGAGCCGTTCATCGTCGGCCTGGTGGCGCAATCGATCAGCAGCAAGGAAGTCGGGCAGTTGCGCCTGACGCTGATGGACATGCGCGAAGCCCTCGACGCCGGCGACAGCGAGGCTGGCGTCAATGCCTACATCGCCTTCCACGAAGAACTGTTCACCCTGACCTCGAATCCGATTTTCCAGAGCGTGGTGCAACAGACCAGCAATGCTCTGAAGCAAAGCGCCGAAGTGCTGCGCAATTCGCCGGAGCACCTGGCCGAACGCCTTGAGGAAAACGAAGCCGTGGTGCGCGCGATCCGCAGCAAGAACAGCGCCCAGGCCAGCGCCGAAATGCGCCGGCACATCCTGCGTGAAGGCCAGCGCATGGGCATCGAACTGAATATTCCGGATGACAACCTGAGCCACTGAAACGCCTCACACTGGAGACCGGCCATGAACAGTCTTGCCACGCCGTCGCACCCTCGCCCGACCTCGGCGGCCCTGCCCTTCTCCCGCCTGCAGGCGCCGGTGGACGATCTGTATCCACGCCTGCTCGACGCAATCCTCGAACAGCGCCTGGATGCCGCCAGTCGTTTTACCGAAGACAGTCTCAAGCAGATGTTCGGCGTCAGCCGCGCCGATGTACGTCGGGTGCTGACCCAACTGTCCCATGAGCAGATCATCGTGCTGCGGGCCAACCACCGACCACGCGTGGCCGCGCCGGACGCCGAGCAGACACGTCAGGCCCTGCACGCCCGGCGGCTGGCCGAGAACACACTGGTGCGGCTGGCTTGTCAGCACGCGCAGGCTGAAGATTTGAAGCGCCTGCGAGCGTTGATCGAACGTGAGCGTCAGGCGGTGGATAAAGATCGACGCGGCGCAGCGATTCGCCTGTCCGGAGAGTTCCATTTGCAGTTGGCGAAAATGGCGCGGAATGCACCGTTGGCGCACTTTCTCGGCACGCTGGTGCCGCTGACGTCACTGGCGATTGCGCGATGCACTGAAACCACACACAGCTGTTGCGGCTGGCAGGATCACGCCCGGATCGTCGGGGCGATCGAGCGTGATGACGCCGACGAGGCGGTGTCGCTGATGAACCGTCACCTGGATCATCTGGAGCAGACGATTCTCAGCGGCTCCACCCACTGAAGGCGCGGCGGACTCAGTTCGCCGCCACCCTGGCAAACCCCGCCCGGATTTTTTCTTCCGGCAAATCGTCGGCGATAAACACGATCACGCTTTCCCGCGCCTCGCCCTCGGCCCACTCGGTGTCCCAGTCGAAGCCGTAGAGTTTCAGCACGCCCTGAAACACCAGCCGCCGGTCTTCACCGGCAATGTTCAGCACGCCTTTGTAGCGCAGCAATTGCTTGCCGTGCTCTTCGAGCAATTGATTCATGAACTCGCTGAGCTGATCGATATCCAGCGGCTGATCGGTACGCAGTACGAGGCTGGAAATCCGGTCAATGGACGGCGCCTTGCTCACCGGTCGCAGGCTCACCCCGCCGCCGAGATCGGCATTCAGGTTGAAGCCGCGCACATCGAGCAATTCGGCCAGATCGATATTGCCGTGCTCGACCACGCGGATCGGTGCACGGCGATTGATGCGGGTCAGACGTTCGCTGAGCGCGGTGAACGCAGCCTCATCCACCAGATCGGTCTTGCTCACCAGCAGGCGGTCGGCAAAACCGATCTGCGCCTGGGCAATGGTCTGGGTCAGGTGCAGCTCGGCATGAGCGGCGTCCACCAGGGTGATGATGCCGTCGAGCAGGTAACGCTCGCGCAGTTCTTCGTCGATGAAAAAAGTCTGTGCCACCGGGGCCGGATCGGCCAGACCCGTGCATTCGATGACCAAGCGATCGAAAGCGATTTCGCCGCTGTCCAGCCGTTCTAGCAGCAGATACAGGGCCTTGGTCAGGTCGGTGTGGATGGTGCAGCAGACGCAGCCGTTGGCCAGGGTCATGACTTGCACCGGTTCGTCGCCCAGCAGTTGGGTGTCGATACCGGCGTCACTGAATTCGTTTTCGATCACGGCGATTTTCAGGCCGTGCTCGGCTTTCAACAGATGGCGCAGCAAGGTGGTCTTGCCGGCGCCGAGGAAACCGCTGAGCACCGTGACCGGGATGGGAGAAGACAAACTCGATCTCCTTCAATTGCACAAATAAAAATGGGAGCAGGCCGAAAGACCTGCTCCCACCTCATCTCTGATGAACCGCGATCAGCGGCTCAGCAGCACTTCGGCCCACCCTTGCCACCGTAACGGGCTTCCTGACGTTCACGAAAGAACATCTCGTAGCTCATCACCGGTTTGTCCGGGTGTTTGGTCTGCATATGCTCGACGTAGGTGTCGTAGTCGGGCATGCCGACCATCAGGCGCGCGGCCTGACCGAGGTATTTACCGAGGCGACTCAGGTCATTGAACATGCTGCAATCCTCTGGTTACGCGTCCGGCAGGGCCTGGAATGGCGATTCTTTGTCCGTACGCTCTTTTTTGCCCCAGGCGGCGATGCCGACCTTGAGCGCATAGAACAGGATGCTGAATACCACGAACAGGAACAGCGCGGTCAGTGTTGCGTTGGTGTAGGCGTTGAAGATCACGTGCTGCATCTGCTCGACGCTCTTGGCCGGCGCCAGCACCTGACCGTTGGCCAGTGCATCACTGTACTTCTTGGCCAGCGACAGGAAGCCGATCGCCGGGTTGGCGTCGAACAGCTTGATGAAGCCCGCAGTCGTGGTGCAGATCAGCAGCCAGGTGGCCGGCAACAGGGTGACCCAGATGTAGCGCTGGCGCTTCATCTTGATCAGGACCACGGTGCCGAGCATCAGCGCGATACCGGCCAGCATCTGGTTGGAGATACCGAACAGCGGCCACAAGGTGTTGATACCCCCCAGCGGATCGATCACGCCCTGATACAGCAACCAGCCCCACATCGCCACACAACCGGCAGTGGCGATCAGGTTGGCGGTCCAGGATTCGGTACGCTTGAGTGCCGGTACGAAGGAGCCGAGCAGGTCCTGCAGCATGAAGCGCCCGGCACGGGTGCCGGCGTCCACAGCAGTCAGGATGAACAGCGCTTCGAACAGGATCGCGAAGTGGTACCAGAACGCCATGGTGTTTTCACCCGGCAGGACACTGTGCAGGATCTGCGCGATACCGACCGCCAGGGTCGGCGCACCACCGGCACGGGCCAGAATGGTGGTTTCGCCGATGTCATGCGCCACGGCTTGCAGGGCTTCCGGGGTAATTGCAAAGCCCCAGTTACTGACCGCGGTTGCCACAGCCACCACGTCACCGCCGACCACGGCGGCCGGGCTGTTCATGGCGAAGTACACGCCTGGCTCGATCACCGAGGCCGCGACCATGGCCATGATGGCCACGAACGATTCCATGAGCATGCCGCCGTAACCGATGTAACGGGCGTTGGTTTCGTTATCCAGCAGCTTCGGCGTGGTCCCGGAGGAGATCAGCGCGTGGAAACCGGATACCGCACCGCAAGCGATGGTGATGAACAGGAACGGGAACAGACCGCCCTTCCACACCGGGCCGGTGCCGTCGACGAACTGGGTCAGCGCCGGCATTTTCAGCTCGGGCATGGTCACCAGGATGCCGATCGCCAGGGCGACGATGGTACCGATCTTGAGGAAGGTAGAGAGGTAGTCACGCGGGGCAAGGATCAGCCACACCGGGAGCACGGCAGCGACAAAGCCATAACCGATCAGCATCCAGGTGATCTGCACGCCGGTGAAGCTGAAGGCTTTGGCCCAGACCGGATCGGCGGCGATCTGCCCGCCCAGCCAGATCGAACCGAGCAGCAGCAACACGCCGATGACCGAGATCTCGCCGATTCGGCCCGGACGGATGTAGCGCATGTAGATGCCCATGAACATCGCGATCGGGATGGTCGCCATCACGGTGAAGATGCCCCACGGGCTTTCAGCCAGGGCCTTGACCACGATCAACGCCAGCACCGCGAGGATGATGATCATGATCAGGAAGCAGCCGAACAGGGCGATGGTGCCGGGGATGCGGCCCATTTCTTCACGCACCATGTCGCCCAGGGAGCGGCCGTTGCGACGGGTCGACATGAACAGGACCATGAAGTCCTGCACCGCGCCTGCCAGCACCACACCGGCGATCAGCCACAGCGTACCGGGCAGATAGCCCATCTGCGCCGCCAGAACCGGACCGACCAGCGGCCCTGCGCCGGCGATGGCCGCGAAGTGGTGACCGAAGAGAATGTGTTTGTTGGTTGGAACGTAATCCAGACCGTCGTTGTTGAGCACGGCGGGGGTGGCCCGACGCGGATCGAGTTGCATCACATTGTTAGCGATGAACAGACTGTAGTAACGGTACGCGACCAGATAGATGGCCACGGCGGCGACCACAATCCACAAGGCGTTGATCGCCTCGCCTCGGCGCAATGCCACTACGCCCAGGGCGCACGCTCCTACGATTGCCAGCAGCAGCCAGGGTAAGTGGCGTAGCAGGCTATTATTATTTTTCATTTTATTATTCCAGCCAGGGTGGACAAGAAAGACAGCCACCCCGAGTTTAGCGTTGTTGGCGGCAAAGGCCATACCCCGACATTGGTCTAGACAGTCCATTCATTGGCAACACCCCGCCGGTCGGGTCTATAGTCAGCTGACCTTCCTGAGGATTGCGCCATGAGCGAGCACCCGTCCGAGCGTCGCCGCTTCAAACGTATCGCGTTCGACGCCCGAACCGAATTGAGCCAGGGCGAGTACATCTGGCCGGTGAAGTTGATCGATCTGTCGCTCAAGGGACTGCTGATCGAAAAGCCCGAACCCTGGCTGGGCAATCCCGAGCAGGACTTTTTCGTCGACATTCATCTGAGCGAGGACGTGCACATCGAGATGGATGTGCAACTGGCTCATGAAGATCACGGCCAGCTCGGTTTCGTGTGTCGGCATATCAGCCTGGAGTCGATTCAGCGCCTGCGTCGCTTGATCGAACTCAATCTGGCTGACGAAACCGAGCTGGAACGCGAGCTCGCGGCGCTGATCGACGCCTGATCACTCGAACAGCGAGTCCAGTGCCTGCTCCAGACGCGTCACCGCGATGATCTGCAGCCCCGCCGGCGCTTCCTTCGGCGCATTGCCCTTGGGCACGATCGCGCGCTTGAAGCCGTGCTTGGCGGCTTCCTTCAACCGCTCCTGACCGCTCGGCACCGGGCGCACTTCGCCAGACAGGCCGACTTCACCGAACACCAGCAGGTCATGGGGTAACGGGCGATTGCGCAGGCTCGACATGACGGCGGCCATCAAGGCCAGGTCGGACGCAGTTTCCAGCACCTTGACCCCGCCGACCACGTTGAGGAACACGTCCTGATCGTGGGTCGGAATGCCGCCATGCCGGTGCAACACCGCCAGCAACATCGCCAGACGATTCTGATCCAGGCCCAGCGTGACGCGGCGCGGGTTGGCCAGGTGACTGTCATCCACCAGCGCCTGGACTTCCACCAGCATCGGCCGGGTGCCTTCCCACGTTGCCATCACCACACTGCCCGGAACTTCTTCCTGAGCGCGGGTGAGAAAAATCGCCGATGGATTGGAGACTTCTTTCAGGCCCTTGTCGGTCATGCCGAACACGCCCAGCTCGTTGACCGCGCCGAAACGGTTTTTCACCGCTCGCAGCAAACGCAACCGACCGTCGGACTCGCCCTCGAAATACAGCACGGTATCGACCATGTGCTCCAGAACGCGCGGCCCTGCGAGCGCGCCTTCCTTGGTCACGTGGCCGACCAGGAAAATCGCCGTGCCGCTTTGCTTGGCATAGCGCACCAGCAATGCCGCACTCTCGCGCACCTGGGACACGCCGCCCGGTGCCGATTGCAATTGTTCGGTGAAAATTGTCTGGATCGAGTCGATCACCATCACCTTGGGTTTTTCCTGACGGGCGGTGGCAATGATGGTTTCGATGCAGGTTTCGGTCATGACCCGCAGTTGATCCTGCGGCAGGCCCAAGCGGCGTGCGCGCATGGCGACCTGTTGCTGGGATTCCTCACCGGTGACGTACAGCGCCGGCATGCTCTTGGCGAGGTTGCACAGGGTCTGTAACAGAATCGTCGACTTGCCAATGCCCGGGTCGCCGCCGATCAGTACCACCGAACCGTCCACCAGACCACCGCCGAGCACTCGGTCAAGCTCCCCGGAGGCTGTGGAAAAACGCGGAATCTCTTCGATGCTGACTTCGGCCAGGGTCTTGATCTGGGCCTGTTGCCCGGCCCAGCCGGTGCGCCCGCTCGGTGCGGCGGCACCACCGCTCTCGACCATGGTTTCGGTCAGGGTGTTCCAGGCGCCGCATTCGCCGCACTGCCCGGCCCACTTGGGAAAGGTTGCGCCGCACTCGGTGCAGCCGTACATGCGCTTGGCCTTGGCCATCTGAACCCCCGGCAAAAACCGCGATGATAACGCAGCCATCGTCGATCAGCGCGGCGCGCCGGAACGGATTTCTCCGCTGGCCAGACGCGCGGCGCTGCTGCCGGTCAAACCCGACAACTGCCGAGGCTTGAAAGGGTCGCTGTCAGTCGACCAGTTTGGCCGCCAGGGCCTTGACCCGACCCAGGTCACCCTTGGCCACTTTGGTCACGCCAGCCCCGTATTCCGGATCCGCCTTATAGAGGAAGGACAGCATGATGTGCTTGCTCTCGTCATCAGCGCCCGCCAGCGAACCGCCGAAGCTCTCGATCAGATCCTGACGCTCCTTCTTGCTGAACGAGCGATAAAGGTCACCGGCCTGCTTGAAGTTTTGCTCGCGCTGGATCTTCGCCTGTTGCGTGCTGCCCTGCAGCGCGGTCTGGCTGTAGCGCGCGCCTGGCGTCTCTTCACGCGGTTGCAGTCGGCTTGGCTGGTAGTTGACGCCGGAAGTGCTCGCACCGGCATTCATCGCGCCATCCTGATTGCCATTGTTGACGGCGGTTTGGGGAGCATTGATTGGCAATTGCAGGGCGTTGGCGCCGAGGCGATACATTTGCGTATCGGCATAGGCAAATATCCGGCCTTGCAGCAGACGGTCTTCAGAGGGTTCGATGCCCGGCACAACATTAGAAGGCGCCATGGCCACTTGTTCGGTTTCCTGGAAGACATTGGAAGGATTGCGGTTCAAGACCATTTGTCCAACTTTGCGCTCTGGAATACCTGGCCAGATCTTGGTTGCATCAAGAGGATCGAAATCAAACTTGGACAAATCTTGCGGATTCAAGACTTGAATGTACAAGTCCCACTTCGGAAAGTTGCCCTTATAAATGTTTGTTACCAAGTCGTGAGTCATGTGACTGTAGTCTCGGCCCTGAACTTGTACAACTTGTTGCGGATCGAGATTTTTGATGCCCTGCAAACTTTTCCAGTGAAACTTCACATAGTGCACATCGCCTTTGGCATTGACCAACTTGTAGGCGTGCACACTATTACCGTCCATCTCCCGATAACTGGCCGGTGTTCCTGAATTGGAATACAGTTCGGTCAATGTACGGGTGGCTTCCGGTACATGAGAGAAGAAGTCGAAGCGGCGTGAATCATCGTCAAGGTTGGTACGCGGATCGGGCTTGAAGGCGTGCACCATATCCGGAAACTTGATCGCATCGCGGATGAAAAACGTCGGGAAATTGTTGCCCACCAGATCCCAATTGCCATCGGCGGTGTAGAACTTGGTCGCGAACCCCCGTGGGTCACGCAGGGTTTCCGGGGAGTGATTGCCGTGAACCACCGCCGAGAAACGCACGAACACCGGTGTGACCTGGCCGACAGAGAACACCTTGGCCTTGCTCAAATCGCTCAGATCTTCAGTCGCGGTGAATGTGCCATGGGCACCGGTGCCACGAGCATGCACGACGCGTTCGGGGATGCGCTCGCGATCGAAGCGTTGCAGCTTCTGGATCAGTTGAACGTCCTGCAACAGCACCGGGCCGTTGGCGCCGGCAGTTTGCGAGTTCTGGTTGTCGCCGACCGCGGCGCCGTTATCCCGGGTCAGGGGTGCGGCGTTCACGGAAAGGGCCAACAAGCTGGCGGCCAATACACCAACGGTGCGACGGGGAATAATCCCTGAACCAAGTGTGGAAATCATTTCAGGCTCCTCTGTTTTTTTGAGGCGCATCCAGGTGCGCCAGACAGAGGCTAAAAGCTCAGTCAGACAAACATAAATAGAAAGATCGTAACGCGATGATTGATAAATTTTTCTTCAGGATCAGTGGGTTGCAGCGTATTACGCGCGCGATTAGTGGCACTTTGCAAACTAATTGCGAATGGGTGTGTCGATAAAAACGAGCTTTGTAAGAAGGTGTTGCGCGCAGGACGCGTTTTGCTGATTTACACTGCGTACACCAAACTCATCTGTAACAAGGAAATAACTATGGGCGTGCTTAGCGAGTTCAAGGCCTTCGCGGTCAAAGGCAATGTGGTCGACATGGCCGTCGGTATCATCATCGGCGCGGCCTTCGGCAAGATCGTTTCGTCGTTTGTCGGCGACGTGATCATGCCGCCAATCGGCCTGCTGATCGGCGGGGTGGATTTCAGTGACCTGGCCATCACACTCAAGGCTGCACAGGGGGATGCCCCCGCCGTGATGCTGGCGTATGGCAAGTTCATCCAGAGTGTTCTGGACTTCATGATCGTTGCCTTCGCGATTTTCATGGGCGTCAAAGCCATCAACCGCTTGAAGCGCGAAGAAGCCGTGGCCCCGACCTTGCCACCGGTACCGACCAAGGAAGAAGAACTGCTGGGCGAGATTCGCGATCTGCTCAAGGCCCAGAACAACCGGCCTTGAAGACTGAAACGGCGCCTGAGGGCGCCGTTTGCTTACCAGTAGTTTTCCACCGCCACCTGCCCCGGGCGCCGGGTCAGACTCAAAGCCATATCGCGTTGCTTGAGCAAGGCCCGGGTGTCATCGATCATCTGCGGATTGCCGCAGAGCATGACCCGGGAATGCGCCGGCGTCAGCTCGACTCCGGCCACCTTTTCCAGCTCGCCGTTCTCTATCAGCGTGGTGATGCGTCCGTTCAGGGCGCCGGCATACGGCTCACGCGTGACCACCGGGATAAACCGGAACTTGTGAGCGTATTGCGCGAGGTAGTCGCGCTGTGTGAGTTCGGCGATCAGCTTTTGATAAGCCAGTTCCCGAGACTCTCGAACGCTGTAGACCAGGATGATTCGCTCGAATTTCTCCCAGACCTCAAAGTCCTGCAGGATCGACAGAAACGGCGCCACCCCCGTGCCTGTGGATAACAGCCAGAGATCACGACCATCAATGAAACGGTCCAGCGTCAGATAACCAAAGGCCTGGCGCTCGATCAGCAAGCTGTCCCCCACCTTCAGACGACTCAGTTCGCGGGTGAACTCGCCCCCCGGCACCACAATGGAAAAGAACTCGAGAAATTCGTCGAACGGCGAAGACACCATCGAGTAGGCGCGCCACACTGTGCTGCCGTCTTCACGGGTCACACCAATCCGCGCGAATTGCCCTGCGCGGAAGCGGAAACCGACATCCCGAGTGGTACGCAGGGTGAACAGACTGGGGGTCACCGGCCGTACATCAAGCAATGTCTGACGACTGAATTTTTCGCTGCTGGCGGTCATTGGGTCACTCCCTCAACAATGACTCAAGTGTTACGCATTAATGTTGATTGGAACACCGACAATTTGTAATGGCATTTCAAGGTGCCATCATTCTGAATAGAGCAATAGAAGGTATTCAATCCATAACCCAAGCGATGCAACTCTTTAAATGATCCTCCACATATAACTGTCATCTGATATTCCCATTACAACCATCGTTCAAGAACAAAAAAATCCAACAACCTTGTAGGAGGCGTCCTACACTTCCACCCGTGCTGGCATCTTGGATCCAATTTTGCACCCCCGCGAATCATGAAAAAATGGAGAACTCTCAAAATGGAAAGGTGGAAGGAGTACCAAATTGAACAGCTTACGCATGCGAAGAATATTGAAAACGCATTCCCGATTCTGAGAAGTTTTGCCAAGAACATCGGTTTTCAGTTTTGTGGTATTGCAGTCTCGCGGCCTGACTCCCGTTCTTTCAAACCGTTCTATATCAATAATTTCACAGAGGCCTGGAACGACGAATACGAAAACCTTTACAGTGAAGATGACCCGATTACAGCATTTTGCCATCACTCAATGCTGCCGTTTGTCTGGAACAGGAAAGCATTTTCCAAGACACCGAAAATGTGGAGTGCACTTCAGAGTCACGGGATGGAACATGGCTGGTCACAGTCGTATCTCGACGAAGAGAACGACCTGTGCTGCACAATCAGTCTGGCACGAACCTACTGCGAAATCTGCTCATTGGAGCTCTACGAACAATACGGTGTGCTGCACTTCATCACGCAGCACTTGAGCGAAATGCTCGTTCGCACCCTCCCGCCAGCACCGCCCAAATCGGCCCCAGTACGATTGTCTACCCGGGAGCTCGAAATCGTAAGGCTGTGTGCCATCGGCAAGACGGCCTGGGAAATCGGCCAGATCCTGAACGTAACTGAACGGACCGTGGTCTATCACACCAGAAATCTGATCATTAAGTTCAACGCCTGCAACAAGATGTCAGCCGTCATCGCCGCCGCCAAGGCCGGGTTCATTCCCGATCACCCGCACTGAAATCAGACAAGTATTGCCAACAAAAAAAACGTACCATTTGCAACCTTCCTGAGTGATGACGCGATTCTTCGTGCCGCTGTCCACTCGGATGGTTCCGCCGCACTCCCCCTGGGCCGCGGGACACCCGTCGATTACCCAGAGTCCCCGCCCCATGCCCTTGCTCGATACGCCCTTCGCCCAGCTCGATCTGATCCGCCAGCCCGAACAGCAGAACGAACCACTGCAAGCCTTCGACGCAGCCGACGAATTCCTGCTCAATCATCTGGCCGAACAGAACCTGCCGATCGAGACACGGGTTCTGGTACTCAACGACAGCTTCGGCGCGCTGGCCATCAGCCTGTCAGGCAAAGTGCAGGTCAGCACCAGCGGCGACTCGTTTCTGGCGTTTCAGGGGCTGGAAAAAAACCTGCTGCGCAATGGTCAGGCATTCGATGCACTGCGCGGCATTCCCGCCAGCGAACCATTGGTCGGGCCCTTCGACCGGGTGCTGATTCGCGTACCGAAAACTCTGGCGTTGCTGGAAGAACAACTGATTCGCTTGCAGGGTCAATTGACACCGGGCGCTCAGGTGGTGGCCGCGGCGATGGTCAAGCATTTGCCCCGCGCCGCCGGTGATCTGCTGGAACGCTACATCGGCCCGGTTCAGGCTTCGCTTGCAGTGAAGAAGGCACGCTTGCTGATTGCCACGCCCGAGGCCAAGGCACCGGCCTTCTCGCCCTACCCGACCCGCTATCGCCTCGACGAGCCGGCCATCGAACTGCTCAACCACGCCAACGTGTTCTGCCGTGAAGGGCTGGACATCGGTACCCGTGCCTTCCTTCCGCACCTGCCGAAAAACCTTGGCGCGGCGCGAGTCGCGGATCTTGGCTGCGGCAACGGCGTATTGGCCATCGCCAGCGCCCTGCAAAACCCCGATGCGCATTACACACTGGTGGACGAATCGTTCATGGCCGTGCAGTCGGCAACCGAGAACTGGCGCGCGGCGTTCGGTGAACGTGACGTGATCGTACGCGCCGGCGACGGTCTGGCCGGCCAGGAAGCCCAGTCGCTGGACGTGGTGCTGTGCAATCCACCGTTCCATCAGCAACAGGTGGTCGGCGATTTCCTTGCCTGGCGCATGTTCCAGCAGGCCCGAGAAGCGCTGGTGGTTGGCGGTGCGCTGTACATCGTCGGCAACCGTCACCTGGGTTATCACAGCAAACTGGCGCGGCTGTTCCGGGGTGTCGAGCAAGTAGCGGCTACACCGAAATTCGTGATTCTCAAGGCGCGTAAATAATCCGGGCAAAAAAAACCCTCCGGTCGGAGGGTCAAAAATCCGTGCCGCAAGGCAGCGGGATGGGAAGTCTCAGTGCGTGGTCAGACCTGCGGCGTTCATGAACATGCGCATCAGGCTGGCGACAATGAACAGCGCACCGACGCTGCCGACCCAGATCATGGCCAACCAGCCGAGCCGCTGCCAAAGCGGCTTTTTTTCGGCTTCTTCAATGTCGCGCAGGGAGTGTTTGCCGGTCATGCTTGCCTCCTCCGGTAAGGGGAGATGGCGCCGCCGTCGGCGCCATCGAGATCACCACTAGTGATAACCGTCCTCGTGGGTGACCTTGCCGCGGAACACGTAATAGCTCCAGAAGGTGTAACCCAGGATGAACGGGATGATGAACAGCGTGCCCACCAGCATGAAGCCCTGGCTTTGCGGCGGTGCGGCAGCGTCCCAGATCGAGATCGACGGCGGCACGATGTTCGGCCACAGGCTGATGCCCAGACCGCTGTAGCCAAGGAAGATCAGCACCAGGGTCAGCAGGAACGGCATGTAGTTGGCATTGCGCGCCACTGCGCGGATCAATGCGTAGAGCGTCACCAGCACCAGAATCGGCACCGGCAGGAACCAGAACAGGTTCGGCATGCTGAACCAGCGCTCGGCGATTTCCGGGTGGGACAGCGGCGTCCACAGGCTGACGATGCCGATCACCGCCAGCAGCACGAAGGCCAGCGGGCGCGCCAGGTTGTGCATCTGTTCCTGGAGCTTGCCTTCGGTCTTCATGATCAGCCAGGTGCAGCCAAGCAAGGCATACGCCACCACCAGCGCAGCGCCGCAGAACAGCGTGAACGGCGTCAGCCAATCCAGTGAACCGCCGGCGTATTGCCGGTTGACCACCGGCAGACCATCGATGAACGCACCAAGCGCCACGCCCTGGAAGAACGTCGCCGCCACCGAACCACCGATGAATGCCTTGTCCCACAGATGGCGCTTGTCATCCTTGGCCTTGAAGCGGAACTCGAACGCCACGCCGCGGAAAATCAGCCCGATGAGCATGAAGATCAGCGGCAGGTACAGCGCCGACAACACCACCGAATAGGCCAGCGGGAAAGCGCCGAACAACGCCGCGCCCCCCAGTACCAGCCAGGTTTCATTGCCGTCCCACACCGGGGCGACGGTATTCATCATCACGTCGCGGTCGGTCTTGCCGGGGATGAACGGAAAGAGAATTCCGATCCCCAGGTCGAAACCGTCCATGACCACGTACATCATGATGCCGAAGATGATGATCACGGCCCAGATCAGCGGAAGATCAATACCCATGACTCAAATCTCCTTGGTCAGGCTGCGGTCGTGTTCGGCGCCATCGTCGTCGGCAGCGGACAACGGACGGGCCGGCGTGCGTTTCTGGCCAGGACCACCTTCATTGGTTTCCTTGCCTTCGTCGGTCTTCGGCCCTTTGCGCACCAGGCGCATCATGTAGCCCAGCCCCGCACCGAACAGCGCGAAATACACCACCACGAACATGATCAGCGTGATGCTCATCTGCATGAAGCTGTGATTGGACGACGCATCGGCCGTGCGCATCAGTCCGTAGACCACCCACGGCTGGCGACCGATTTCAGTGGTGAACCAGCCCGCCAGGATCGCAATCAGACCGGACGGCCCCATCCACAACGCCAGGTACAGGAACGGCCGCGACGTGTAGAGCGTGTCGCGCTTGCGCAGCCAAAGGCTCCAGAGGCCGGTGAAGATCATCAGGAAACCGAGGCCGACCATGATCCGGAACGACCAGAACACGATGGTCGAATTCGGCCGGTCTTCTGGCGGAAACTCCTTGAGTGCCGGCACCTGTTTGTCCAGCGAGTGGGTCAGGATCAGGCTGCCGAGGTAAGGAATCTCCACGGCGAATTTGGTTTTCTCTTCTTTCATGTCCGGCCAGCCGAACAGGATCAGCGGCGTCGCTTCGTTGCCGACGTTTTCCCAGTGACCTTCGATCGCGGCGATCTTCGCCGGTTGGTGTTTAAGGGTATTGAGGCCATGGAAGTCGCCGATGACCGCCTGGATCGGCGCGACGATCAGCGCCATCCACATCGCCATCGACAGCATGGTGCGGATCGCCGGGTTGTCCTTGCCGCGCAGCAAGTGCCAGGCTGCCGACGAGCCGACGAAGAAAGCCGTCGCGACGAACGCCGCCGTCGCCATGTGCATCAGGCGATAGGGGAACGACGGGTTGAAGATGATTGCCAGCCAGTCGGTTGGAATGACCTGACCGTTGACGATCTCGAAGCCCTGCGGGGTCTGCATCCAGCTGTTGGAGGCGAGAATCCAGAACGTCGAAATCAGTGTGCCGATGGCCACCATTACCGTGGAAAAAAAGTGCAGTCCGCGTCCGACCTTGTTCCAGCCGAACAGCATCACCCCGAGGAAACCGGCTTCGAGGAAGAACGCCGTGAGCACTTCATAGGTCAGCAACGGCCCGGTGACGGAACCGGCGAAGTCCGAGAAGCGGCTCCAGTTGGTGCCGAACTGGTAGGCCATGACCAGCCCCGAGACCACGCCCATGCCGAAGTTGACGGCAAAGATCTTCGACCAGAAATGGTAGAGGTCACGGTAGGTGTCATTGCCGGTTTTCAGCCACAGGCCTTCCAGCACCGCGAGATAACTCGCAAGACCGATGGTGATCGCCGGGAACAGGATATGGAACGAGATGGTGAACGCGAACTGAATTCGGGCGAGATCCAGGGCCTCTAAACCGAACATAAGCTTTCCTCTATCAGATAACGGTTCCAGGACTGGCGGCCTTGAACCACTGCCCCCACGGGTATGGAGTGCGGCGAACTCGGATTCGTTCTTCTTTTTACAGGCATCGCGACGCAGGGAGTCTGCCGACGGGTCCCGGATCAGTTCCGCGATGGGTCTTGATCTGGATCAATCAACGTTGAAAGAGTAGTCCCATTTCCGACGGAGAACTGCGTGGTCTTTTGCCGCGTGACAAGTTGCCTCACAGTCCTGGCAACGCCGTGAAATACATCCTTGGCCGCGTTCGGTGTCGGGACTCGGAAAAATCGATGTCTGGCTAACTAAATTTCCTGTCATAGCAACTTCCTGTTACAGACTGGTGATAATCTCGCGGTTCCCCTCGATCAAGACCGACCCGCAGATGCCCAGCCAAGAGCCCTTGCTGTTACGTCACCACCGTCCCTTTGTTGCGTTCTGGTTTGCCCGGATCTTCACCGCCAGCGGTTTTCAGATGCTCACCGTGGCGATCGGCTGGAACCTCTATCAACTGACCGGCAATGTGCTCGACCTGGGTCTGGTCGGGCTGGTGGAATTCGCTCCACGCGTACTGTTCATGCTGCACACCGGCCACGTTGCCGATCGCTACGACCGGCGCAGAGTCGCGGCGGTCTGCCAGTCGTTGCAGGCCCTGATCGCCCTGGCACTGGCCATCGGCAGCGCCACTGACCATGTCACCCGGGAAATGATCTTTATCCTGGCGTTCCTGCTGGGTGCCGCGCGCTCCTTCGAAATGCCGACCACCCAGGCGCTGCTGCCGAGCATCGTACCCAGCGCGCTGTTTCCACGGGCGGTTGCCGCTGCGCAATCGGCGCAGCAATCGGCCACCATCGTCGCACCGGCCCTCGGCGGTCTGCTCTATGCCTTCGGCAGCGTGTGGGTCTATGGCCCGACGGTCATTCTGTATGTCATCGCCTGTACGTTGATGCTCAACCTGCCTGCCCGACAAACCCCGCTGAACAAAGGCAAGGCGACGCTGGACTCGTTGCTGGCGGGGATCCGCTTCATTCGCAGCCGTCCGGACATTCTCGGGGCGATTTCACTGGATCTGTTCGCCGTGCTGCTGGGTGGCGCCACGGCGCTGTTGCCGGTGTTCGCCAAGGACATCCTGCTGACCGGGCCGTGGGGCCTCGGGTTGCTGCGCTCGGCACCGGCGGTCGGCGCGTTGATGATGTCGCTGTTCCTGGCGCGGTTTGCCGTTGAGCGAAATGTCGGTCGGGTGATGTTCACTGCCGTCGGTGTGTTCGGTGTGGCCACCATTGCCTTCGGCCTGTCGACCTCGTTCTGGTTTTCGTTGGCGGTGCTGGTGGTGCTGGGCGCGGCGGACATGATCAGCATGGTAATCCGCGCCTCCTTCGTGCAACTGGAAACCCCCGACGAAATGCGCGGCCGGGTCAGCGCGGTGAACGGCTTGTTCATCGGCGCCTCGAACCAGCTGGGCGAGTTCGAATCCGGTCTCACCGCTCACTGGTTTGGCACCGTGCCGGCGGTGGTGATGGGCGGCATCGGCACGCTGGTGGTGACCGGAACCTGGATCAAACTGTTCCCGACCCTGGCCAACCGCGACCGGATGCATGTGCCGGTGGAAGAGGTGAAGGCCTGAAACGCTCTCAGGCCAGCAACTCCCCCGCCACCTTCGCACTGACAGCTTTGCCCGCCAGTTGCTCGACCAGTGTCAGGGCAAATGCCAGCGCGGCGCCGGAGCCCTGGGCGGTGATGCAGTTGCCGTCGACTACCACCGGTTGATCGACAAACGTGCAACCGGAGAGGTTATGGCTGGTGGCGGGCAAACAAGTCATGCGGCGCTGACGTAATACACCGAAGCTTTGCAGGGCGACCGCCGGGGCTTCGGCGATGGCGGCGAACAGGCGTCCGGCGCTGGCCTGATCCTTTAGCAGTTGTTGAAGAGGCTGGTGCGCCGCAAAGTGTTGCGCGCCGACAGCGCCACCGGGCAGAACGATCAGGTCGAAGGTCTGGGCCAGCACATCAATGAGCATACCGTCGGCGGTCAGCCGCGTACCTCGGGCGCAGGTCAGCATGCGTCGGCCTTCGATGCTGGCCGCCACCACTTCGACGCCGGCCCGGCGCAGCACGTCGATCAGGGTCACGCATTGCAGATCATCGATGCCCTCGGCGAGGGTAATCAGGGCTCTAAAGGTCATGGGCGCCATCCGCTGAGTGATCCTTAAAGCGTAGTCAGCTTTGCCCGGCCCCGTTCGGCGACCGCCGTTACTTGATGTAAAGCTGGGTGGACATCGTGTTGCGCGGGGCGTTGATCGACGTGTTGCTGAAGGTAAAGGTGCCTTCCTGACGGGCCGCCAGATCAAAGGTGTACAGCGAGCCGACGGTTTTGCTGCCAGGCGTGCATTCGGTCAGGTTGCCGTTATCGAAGGCACAGACCGGGCTCCGGGTACCGTTCACTTCAAAGCCGTCGAGCGACGCCTGAGGCTGGCTCTGGCCGTAGCCGATTTCCAGCACGTACACCTTGATGCCCGGCGCACTGTGATCACAGCGGGTCTGCACCTGGCCATCGGTAATGTCTTCGAGCCCGCAGGACGACGACTGAACCTTGATGACTTTCACCTCGCTCAATGGCGGTGCCGACGCCGCGAGTGCCGCCGGAGCCCCCACCAGCCACAAGGCCATCAGTCCGGCGGTCTTCATCCAACCCTTGTTCATGCGATTCATCCCCGAAAAAACAGCGCGCAGTATGGCGTACTTGGCCGTGGTGCAAAACTTCGCCGACGATCGACACCAACATCCGCCATCTTCCTCACGCTGCTGGTATGATGCGCGGCTTTTTCCGGCCCACCACAATTTTCCAGGCGCTTGCGACGGTCTGTGCTTTGCTGTTGAGGTCGATACATTCACGGCGCCACGCGCGCCACGGGGAGCAGACATGCTGGAAAGGCTGTTTCAACTCAAGGCACACAACACCAACGTGCGGACCGAGATTCTCGCGGGCGTCACGACCTTCCTGGCCATGGCCTACATTCTGTTCGTCAACCCGAGCATTCTCGGCGAAACCGGCATGGACAAAGGCGCGGTGTTCGTCGCCACGTGCCTGGCAGCCGCCATCGGCTCCGCGGTCATGGGCCTGATCGCCAACTACCCGATCGCCCTTGCCCCAGGCATGGGTCTGAACGCCTTCTTCACCTACACCGTCGTGCTGCACATGGGCCACACCTGGCAAGTGGCGCTGGGCGCGGTGTTCATCTCGGCCGTGTGCTTCTTCCTGCTGTCGATCTTCCGCATCCGTGAATGGATCATCAACAGCATCCCTCTGCCTTTGCGCTCGGCGATTGCTGCCGGTATCGGCCTGTTCCTGGCACTGATCGCGCTGCACAACGCCGGTATCGTAGTCAGCAACCCGGCGACCATGGTCGGCCTCGGTGACCTGAAACAACCGGCACCGATCCTCGCCACCCTCGGGTTCGCCCTGATCGTTGCCCTTGAAGCCTTGAAAGTGCGCGGCGCGGTGCTGATCGGCATTCTCGCGGTGACCATCGTCTCGATCGTCATGGGCTTCACCCCGTTCGGCGGCGTGACCTCGATGCCCCCTTCGCTGGCCCCGACCTTCCTGCAACTGGACATCAAGGGCGCCCTGGACATCGGTCTGGTCAGCGTGATCTTCGCCTTCCTGTTCGTCGACCTGTTCGACAACTCCGGCACCCTGATCGGCGTCGCCAAGCGCGCGGGCCTGATGGGCAAGGACGGCCACATGCCGAAAATGGGCCGTGCGCTGATTGCCGACAGTACGGCGGCCATGGCCGGCTCGCTGCTGGGCACCTCGACCACCACCAGCTACATCGAATCCGCTGCAGGCGTGAGTGCCGGCGGCCGCACCGGCCTGACCGCCATCGTCGTCGCGATCCTGTTCCTGCTGGCGCTGTTCTTCTCGCCGCTGGCCTCCAGCGTACCGGCCTTCGCCACCGCACCTGCGCTGCTGTTCGTCGCCGTGCTGATGACTTCGGGCCTGGCGGAAATAGACTGGGAAGACATCACCGTCGCCGCGCCGGTCGTGGTCACCGCCCTGGCGATGCCTTTCACCTATTCCATCGCCAACGGCATCGCCTTCGGCTTCATCGCCTGGACTGCGATCAAACTGCTGTCCGGCCGCGCCCGTGAGCTGAACCCGGCGCTGGTGATCCTGTCGATTCTGTTCGTGATCAAGCTGGGTTGGTTCAACGCATGACTTTTGATTCCCAGGCCTACGCCGCACAACTCGAAGACAAGGTCACGCGCTTGCGTGACCTGCTGGCCCCGTTCGATGCACCGGAGCCAATGGTGTTCGACTCGCCGTTGCAGAACTTCCGCCTGCGCGCCGAATTCCGGCTGTGGCGCGAGGCCGGTGAGCGGCATTACGCGATGTTTTCCCAGGACGACAAACGCACGCCGATCCTGATCGAAGAATTTCCGATCGCCAGCCTGCGCATCAACCAGCTCATGCCGCAATTGAAGGCGGCGTGGCAGGCCAGCGCGGCGCTGAGCCACAAGCTGTTCCAGGTGGAGTTTCTGACCACCCTGGCCGGCGACGCGATGATCACCCTGTGCTATCACCGTCCGCTGGACGAGCACTGGCATGCGGCGGCGACCAGACTGGCAGCGGATCTGGGCGTCAGTATCATCGGTCGCTCCAAGGGCAAGCGCGAAGTGCTCGGCCTTGATTACGTGGTCGAGAAGCTCGACGTCGGCGGCCGCACGTTCAGCTATCGCCAGCCGGAAGGCGCGTTCACCCAGCCCAACGGCACCGTCAACCAGAAAATGCTCAACTGGGCCTACGAAGCACTGGGCGATCGCAGCGACGATCTGCTGGAGTTGTACTGCGGCAACGGCAACTTCACCCTGCCGCTGGCGACTCGAGTACGCAAAGTGCTGGCCACGGAAATCAGCAAGACCTCGGTCAACGCCGCCTTGAGCAACCTGGCCGAAAACGCTGTGGATAACGTCACCTTGGTGCGGCTGTCCGCCGAAGAGCTGACCGAAGCCCTGAACGAAGTTCGCCCGTTCCGTCGCCTGCACGGTATCGACCTGAAAAGCTACGAGTTCGGCAGCGTGTTCGTCGACCCGCCACGGGCCGGCATGGACCCCGACACCTGCGAACTGACCCGTCGCTTCGACAACATCCTGTACATCTCCTGCAACCCCGAGACACTGGCGGCCAACATCGCCCAACTGCACGACACGCACCGCATCACCCGCTGTGCGCTGTTCGACCAGTTCCCGTGGACCCACCACATGGAATCCGGCGTGTTGCTGACCCGCCGCTGATCGCAGGTGCCAGACACGAGAAAGCCGTCCTGAGGGACGGCTTTTTTGTACCTGCTCATGGCACGGGATCGACTTTACGTGGACGCCCGCCCTTCCGGCCATTGGCTCGTGCAGCTTCGGCCTTCGCGGTGCTGCTCTGACGACCATTGCGCGAGGCGATCACCGAAGCGGCCATGGCCATCAATGGCTGACTGGCCGAGATCATGCCGGCGATGGAAACCTGCAGGTCCTTGCCGTCGTGGCACAACGCGGTGCCGGCGAAGCCCACATTCAATCCGCTGAAGTCTTGCGGCTCGAAATCATCGAACTCGCGGTAAAGGTTCACTGGCAAAAGCACACCACTGTCGTCCTCGAAGCGAATCGCCAGGCACGGTTTCTCAAAGGCCACCGACACGGCTTGCAGGCTGCTGCGTCGCCGCAGCCCCCCGCGATCGACAGCTTCATCGAGACGCCCTTCCGTCACCGGTCGATCAGCCTGCAAACCGGCCTTTACTGTTTTCATAGTTCGATCTCCACACCTTCCTGAGCACCGACCAGGGCCAGCAGGGTTTTGTTTTCTTCCGGTTCGTAATACGCCGATCCGATTCTGAAGGTCGCACCGGTGACTTCGTGCATGACGGCCACTTCGTTCGAATCCCCGTCCCACCATTGATTATCGAGACACGCCGTCTGCAAGCGAGTCCACCAGATTCGGCGAGCCCGCCGCAGATGATCGGTTTGACGAAGCGACTGGCGCAGCCCCTCAAGCACGGCAATCGGTGGCCGGCGCGACAGGGGTACCACATCCCACAACTCCACGCCGTTGTGCCAGAAGCTGAATTTGAAGCGGGCACTCCATGCACCTGAATCCACGTGCGCATGGGGCGGACAATGTTCGTCTCGCAGCATGATCACCACCGACAATCCCTTGTAACTGCACACTTTCATGCTAACCCATCCGTTAGGTTAAAGAGTTTCGAAAACTGCCATTCCCTGACAATTCCGACCATCGGCATCGTTGCCCTCAATGGCCATTACGTTTTCGAGCCTAGTGCGGGATTCGGCAAAGCCCCGCGCAAAATGGTAAGCAGTTCTTTCGCAGCAGCCGCGCATTTGCTACATACGAAGACTCATTCCCCGGTGTAACCAATCATGCAGCGACACTTCGACGATCTTCAGCTGGGCAGCATCGAGTTGTTTTGCCTGGCCGCCGAGTGCGGCAGTTTCACCGGTGCGGCGCAAGCGGCTTCGGTGACGCCGGCAGCGGTAAGCCGCTCGGTATCACGTATGGAGGAACGCCTTGGCGTGCGACTGTTCGCCCGCACCACGCGCAGCGTGAAATTGACCGACAGCGGCCGGCGCTATTACGAAGAATGCCGTCAGGCACTGGCGCAACTGGTCGAGGCGCAACGGGAAGTCATGGGGCAGCAGCAGGAACCGTCCGGCACACTGCGTATCAGTATTCCTACGACCTACGCCCATCACCGGATCCTGCCGCTATTGCCGGCATTTCGCGCGCGATTCCCGCAAGTGAAGGTCGACATGCACATCAGCAACCGCAACATCGACTTCGTCGGCGAAGGCTACGACATGGCGATCCGCGTGCGGGCCATTCCCGATTCCGGCCTGATCGCCCGGCATCTGGAAGATGCAGCGCTGGTGATGGTCGCCAGCCCCGACTACCTCAAACGCGCCGGCACCCCGCAGACCCTCGAAGACCTCGAACAGCACGAATGCATTCAGTACGAGTTGCCCAGCAGCGGGCGGCGGATCACTTGGCTGTTCTATGAGGAAGACGCGCCACGGGAAATCCTCGCCGAGGGCAATTTCTGCTGCTCCGATGACGTGCTCGGTGGCGTGACCCTGGCCAGATACGGCGCCGGGTTGTTCCAGACCTATCGCTTCATTGTCGAAAAGGAACTGGCCGACGGCTCGCTGGTGGAAGTGCTCAAACCTTACGGCGGACGCTCGCGGCCGTTCACCTTGCTGTACCCGCAGAATCGCCACATGCCGCTGCGCGTCAGGGCTTTCATCGATTTTCTGGTCGAGCAGCTGCCGCAGTGATTTCACCAGTGTGCGATCACCGCACACAAAACCGGACTGTCGATGCAGAGCAATTGATTAAAGTAACCATCTAGTACAATTTAACTCCACAGGTCGAAACCCTCGGCCCAAGCCAAAAACAATAAGTGGAGTTTGCCCCCATGCCCCCTATCGTTCTGGTGCTCAACGGCCCGAACCTGAACCTGCTCGGCACCCGTGAACCGGCAACCTACGGTCACGAAACCCTGTCCGACATCTCAGCCCTGTGCGGGCGCGCCGCTGAAGAGTTCGGCCTGGCCGTGGAGTTTCGCCAGACCAACCACGAAGGCGAACTGCTCGACTGGATTCAAGGCGCCCGCCAGCGCTGCGCGGGCATCGTGATCAACCCGGCCGCCTGGACTCACACGTCGGTTGCCATCCGCGACGCCCTGGTCGCCAGCGAATTGCCAGTGATCGAAGTGCACCTGTCCAACGTCCACGCCCGCGAGGCGTTTCGTCATCACTCGTTCGTCTCGGCCATCGCCACCGCCGTGATGTGCGGCTTCGGCAGTCACGGTTATCGCCTGGCCCTGGAACATTTCAGCCAGCGGTTGAAGGGGGTGACCGCATGAACCGCAACAACGTGATACTCGCCGGGCTGATCGGCGCCGGCATCCAGGCCTCCCGCACCCCGGCGCTGCATGAACACGAAGGTGACGAACAGGGCCTGCGCTATCTCTACCGACTGATCGATCTCGATCAACTGCACCTGGACAGCAACGCTCTGCCCGACCTGCTGCTGGCCGCCGAACGAATGAACTACACCGGCCTGAACATCACCTTCCCGTGCAAGCAGGCAATCATCCCGCTGCTCGATGAATTGTCTCCGGAAGCCCGAGGCATCGGCGCCGTGAACACGGTAGTGCTGAAAGACGGCAAACGCGTCGGCCACAACACCGATTGCCTGGGTTTTGCCGAAGGTTTTCGTCGCGGCCTGCCAGACGTTGCCCGCGAGCGCGTCGTCCAGATGGGCGCTGGCGGCGCCGGTGCGGCAGTGGCCCACGCCTTGTTGAGTGAAGGCGTGCAGCAACTGAGCATTTTTGATGTGGACGTGGAGCGTGCCGAAAGCCTGGCCAATAACCTCAACCAGCATTTCGGCGCGGGCCGGGCGGTTGCCGGGCATGATCTGGCGAGCATGCTGAGTCAGGCCGATGGCCTGGTAAATACCACACCGATGGGCATGGCCAAATTGCCCGGCATGCCCGTGCCGGCGGCATTGCTGCGGCCCGAGTTGTGGGTGGCGGAGATCGTGTATTTCCCGCTGGAAACCGAACTGCTGCGCAACGCCCGCGCCCTGGGTTGCCGAACCCTGGATGGCGGCAACATGGCGGTGTTTCAGGCAGTAAAGGCGTTTGAGCTGTTCAGCGGCAAGGTGCCGGATGCGCAGCGGATGCTCGCGCATTTTCAAAGCATGAATGGATAAAACCCTGAGGGGGCCAGGCCCCCTCGACTTCGGTCAGGCCTGCAAGTAACGCAGCACCGACTCGCAAATCATCTCGCGATGACGCTGCTTGATGCTTTCGTCCGGCAGGTCGATCTGAAAGATCTCACCAAAGGTGTGGCGGTTCGACACGCGATAGAAGCAGAACGAACTGATCAACAGATGCACATCCAGCGCATCGAGCCCGGCCCGGAACAGGCCTTCAGCGGCACCGCGCGCCAGGATCTCGCCCAGCGAATCAAGGATCGTGTTGTTCATCGCCTTGATCGCATCGGAACGCTTCACGTACTCGGCATTGTGGATGTTTTCGATGCAGACGATGCGCACGAAATCGACGTTGCGGTCATGGTGGTCAAAGGTGAACTCCACCAGACGGCGGATCGCCTCTACCGGCGGCAATTCGGCCAGGTGCAGGCGGTTCTCGGTGTTGCGGATATCGCCGTAGAGCTTCTCCAGCACCTCGACGTACAACTGCTCCTTGCTGCCGAAGTAGTAATAGATCATGCGCTTGGAGGTGTGGATACGCTCGGCGATCGCATCGACGCGAGCGCCGGACAGGCCCTGCTGGACGAACTCGACGATCGCCTCCTGCAGAATGTTCTCGCGGGTCTTTTCCGGATTGTTCTTGCGACTCTTGCGCGGCTCTGCCGCGGGTAGAACGGGGGCTGCGGAAAGTTCTGAAGTCATTGTCATTGCGGGCTCACGGCCATCACTGCACAGGCTGGCGATTATGGGCCGCGCGCCCCAGTGAAGGAAGCCGCGCGACCGGTGTTTGATCCCGCGTTTACGAATTTCCTACAACTTCGCCTGGCGAACGGCACCACTGCGTGATTTGGCCATCGCCGCCAGCCGTACCGCGACGTTGGCCGCGCCATAGCCGGCGTAACCGTTCTTGCGCTGGATGATCTCGAAGAAGAAGCGCCCTTCGAACGGCTCGGTGTAGACGTGAAACAACTCGCCGCCCTGCGCATCACGGTCATACAACACGTTGTAGTACGCCAACTCGCTGAGAAATTCGTCATCAAAATCGAAGCGCGCCGCCAGATCGTCGTAATAGTTGAGCGGAATATCCAGCAGCGGCACGCCTGCCTCTTTCGCCCGGCTGACTTCAGCAAAGATATCGTCGCAATCGAAGGCGATGTGATGCACCCCGGAGCCGCGATAACTCGACAGCGCGTGTGAGATCGCGGTGTTGCGGTTCTCGGAAATGTTCAGCGGCAGACGGATCGAACTGTCACGACTGCGCAGCGCGCGGCTCTTCACCAGACCGTAGGGATCGGGCAACACCACCTCATCGTCGGCCTCGAAATCCAGCAGGCTCTTGTAGAACAGCACCCAACTGTCGAGGCTGTCCGCCGGCAGCGCCATGGCCATGTGATCGATGCGTTTGAGGCCGCCGCGGGCTACCGCGTCCGGCAGCAGATTGAAGTCGGTGCCGTAGACATCCGCCTCCTGATCCACCAGATAAATCAGACTGCCGTCCGGCGCACGCACCGCCGCCAGCTCCAGCTCGTTGGGGCCGACCAGCCCGCGATAGGGCTGACCTTTATAGGCGACAGCGCGAGCCAGCGCGCTGGTGCTGTCCTTGACCCGCACGGCGGTGGCGCACAGCGACGGGCCGTGGGCCTCGAAAAAGCTGTGGCCGAACGAATAGGGTTCAGAGTTGAGGATCAGGTTGATATCACCCTGGCGCAACAGGCTGACGCTCTTGGAACGATGCTGGCCGGCCTTGACGAAACCCAACCGTTCCAGCCAGTTCGACAGCTTGGCGCCCAGGCTTTCATCCACGGCGAACTCAAGAAACTCAATGCCGTTGTATTCGCTGGCCTTCGGTGTTTCGAAGAGGATTTTGCGGTTATCCACAGGACGGTTTTCCTGCTCCAGACGCTGGCGGGTTTTCTCCTCCAGATAAAGGAGCGAACGCAGACCGTCGGCGGCATTGGCCCTGGGCGGCGCGGCGCGGAAGCCGTCGTTGAAGATTTCCAGCGACAGCGGCCCGGTGTAGCCGCTCTGGATGATCGGCGCGAGAAAACCCGGCAGATCGAATTCGCCCTGCCCCGGGAAGCAGCGGAAATGCCGGCTCCACTCCAGCACGTCCATCGCCAGGATCGGTGCATCAGCCATCTGCACGAAGAAAATCTTGTCGCCGGGAATCTCGGCAATCGCCCGTGGATCGCCCTTGAGCGACAAGGTGTGGAAGCTGTCGAGCAACACGCCGAGGGCCGGGTGATCGGCCTGACGCACAATGTCCCAGACCTGTTGATAAGTGTTCACATGACGGCCCCAGGCCAGCGCCTCATAACCGATGCGCAAGCCACGAGCGCCAGCGCGTTCGGCCAGCAGACGCAGGTCGTCAACGACGATCTGCTGATCGCCGAGACTGTCGGGTGAGGCATTGCTGCAGACCAGCACCAGGTCGGTGCCCAGTTCCTGCATCAGGTCGAACTTGCGCTCGGCCCGCTCCAGGTTGCGCTCCAGGCGATCGCGGCGGCAACCTTCGAAATCGCGGAACGGCTGGAACAGGGTGATGGCAATCCCGAGGTCGGCGCACATCTGCCGGATTTCCCGGGGGCTGCCGTCGTAATACAGAAGATCGTTCTCGAAAATCTCCACCCCGTCGAACCCGGCGGCAGCAATGGCTTCGAGTTTTTCCGGCAGGGTTCCGCTCAAGGAGACGGTGGCAATGGATCGCTGCATGTTTCAACTCCCGGTGGAGACGTCGGCTACGAAAATTGCGCCGCTTTTATAGGGTGAGCGAATTATTGGTCCCGGTTTTTCATTGAGCAATTTAAACTGTACTACCCGGTTAGTTTTGCGTGCGATTATCGAACACAATGCCGGTTTGGCGAATTGACGATTTTTCGTCCACTGCCCAACATCCGTCTCACCTTGAGTCCGGAACTGAACCACCGGTCGCAGCGTGCACAACAACAGCACACCAAATAACAAATCCAAAAACGGGTGGAACACATGATTCCTTCACAGACTTCCCGCATGGCTCCGGCCATGAGCACTGCCACGGGTGGCATCGGCGACAAGATCCGCGGCGCCATGGCCGTCGGCAAGACCCGTTGGGGTATGCTGGCGCTGGTGTTTTTCGCCACCACCCTCAATTACATCGACCGCGCCGCCCTCGGCGTCATGCAGCCGATCCTCGCCAAGGAAATGAGCTGGACGGCGATGGACTACGCCAATATCAACTTCTGGTTTCAGGTCGGCTACGCGATCGGCTTCGTGCTGCAAGGACGGCTGATCGACCGGGTCGGCGTCAAGCGCGTGTTCTTCTGCGCGGTGCTGCTCTGGAGCCTGGCCACCGGCGCCCACGGACTGGCGACCTCGGCGGTGGGCTTTATGGTCTGCCGGTTCATCCTCGGCCTGACCGAAGCGGCCAACTACCCGGCCTGCGTGAAGACCACGCGCCTGTGGTTCCCGGCCGGTGAACGCGCCGTCGCCACGGGTATCTTCAACGCCGGCACCAACGTCGGTGCGATGTTCACCCCGATGCTGCTGCCGCTGGTCCTTCACGTGTGGGGCTGGCAGGCCGCGTTCCTGTGCATGGCGGCACTGGGCGGGATCTGGCTGTTGTTCTGGGGCCTGAAGTATTTCAATCCGGAAGATCACCCGAGCGTGAAACAGTCGGAGCTGGAATACATACAGAAAGAAGTCGAACCGGAACAGGCCCGCGTGCCGTTCTCGAAAATCCTGCGGATGCGCGGTACCTGGGCCTTCGCCCTCGCCTATTCGCTGACCGCGCCGGTGTTCTGGTTCTACCTGTACTGGCTGCCGCCGTTTCTCAATCAGCAATACAACCTGGGCATCAACGTCACCCAGATGGGCATTCCGCTGATCATCATCTACGTCACTGCCGACTTCGGCAGCGTGGGCGGCGGGATTCTGTCTTCGTTCCTGATCGGACGCGGCATGAACTCGATCAAGGCGCGGCTGCTGTCGATGTTCCTGTTTGCCTGCTGCATCATCGGCGTGGTCATGGCCGCCGGTTCCGCCAACCTGTGGGTCGCCGTCGCCGCCATCTCCCTGGCCATCGGCGCGCATCAGGCCTGGACCGCCAACATCTGGAGCCTGGTGATGGACTACACACCCAAGCACATGATGAGCACGGTGTTCGGTTTCGGCGGCATGTGCGCGGCGATCGGCGGGATGTTCATGACCCAGGTCGTCGGCCACATCCTGACCGTCACCCACAACAACTACACCGTGCTGTTCACCCTGATTCCGGCGATGTACTTCATTGCCCTGACCTGGATGTACTTCATGGCACCGCGCAAGATTCCTACCGTTACCGAGTAGCCTTTCAATATCGAGTAGCCTTCCTGTACCGACCGGCCTGATTTCAGGCCGGTTTTGCTTTCAGCGCCGGCTCTGCTGCCACGCTGCCGCCAATCCGCTGCAACAGATCACCGCGATCCCGATCACCGTCATCAGGGTCGGTGTGTGAGCAAACAGCAGCCAGCCCAACAACCCTGCAAACACGATCTGGCAATAACCGAACGGCGCCAGCAACGCCGGCGCGGCATGGCGGAACGCCTGGGTCAGAAACAAGTGCGCGGTCATTCCGCAACTGCCCAGCGCCAGCATCAACAACGCATGCCCCAGGCTCGGCACCTGCCAGAAGAACGGCACCAGCGCACTCATCACCAGCGTGTTGCACAACCCGGCGAAAAAGTTGCTGGTGGTCGGGCTGTCGACTTCCGCCAGCTTGCGGGTGAGCAATTGATAGAAGCAGAAAAACAGCGCAGAGCAGAACGGCAAGAGAATCGCCGGGGTGAACAGGTCACCGCCCGGATGGACGATGATCAGCACCCCGATAAACCCGCACACCACCGCGATCCACTGGCCGCGCGTCACCCGTTCCTTGAGCAGCGGCACCGACAGCGCTGTCACCAGCACCGGCGCAAGAAAGTTGACCGCCGTGGCTTCGGCCAGCGGTATGTACAGCAACGCCGTGGTGAAAAACAGACTGGTGCCCAACAGGCACAACGCCCGCGCCAATTGCCATAACGGGCGTTTGGTGCGCAGCACGCGCAGCCCGGACTGCGGCAGGAAAATCCCGGCCATCAGCAGTGTGTGCACCAGATACCGTGCCCACACCACCATGACGATCGGATAAAAACCCGAAAGGTATTTCGACAGCGCGTCGTGACTGGAGAACAGGAAGGTTGCCACGACAATCAACAAGATCCCCTTGAAGGGTTGGTTGACGCCGGAAAGCGGAGTGCTGACGGTCATGGGCTCTCTCTGAATGAAAAATAAACGGTGACGAGCATGCGTGCGCCCTCGCCCCTTGAAGCAGACTTAAAGCCGGGCCAACAATTCCCGTGTCCGGTCGATCGCCATTTGCGTCCGCTGCAATCCGCTCACGCCCTGCTCCAGCCATTTGACCGTGGGAATTTCCAGACTCAGGGGAAGGTCAGCCGCAAGACTGCGCAACAAGCCGATCAGGTCACAATCGCCCTCGCCGGGAAACCGTCGTTCGTTGCGGGCCTGACGCAAGATCTCGGCCATGTCCGTCGGCCTCGGCCCGGCCAGATCGCACAGTGCCGCAAAGTTATCGGTGAGCCGCTGTTCGTCGGGATCGTTACCGGCGACCAGCAACTCGCTGGCACCGAACTGCGCGCCGACGCTGAGCAGTGGCTCGACATCCGCGACCACCGTCTGCGGTTTCAAGCGCAGGATTTCCACGTCGAGTACACCGATACCGGTGTCACGTAAACGCACCAGTGTCTGACGCCGCAACCCGTCATCGGCTACCAGTGGAACGTGATATTCCTCGGGCGGCGACAGCTCCAGTACCGTCAGGCTGGCCAGGGACAGGATTCGTTCGATCATGGCCGCGCCACGACCCGTTCGGAAGAAGTGACGCAACCAATGCCGATTCGAAGGAGCGGGTTCAAGGTGCGATCCTCTAGTGATTGGTATGGAAAAAGTCCTCTAACGATAATTTAGAACCCGGTTCCAGATTCTCACACCCGCCCGATTGAAAAGTGGGCGAACAGCGCACAGCTTTGCTTAAACGAACAACTCCGACGCCAGGCTCGCCGCCGACAACTCCTCGGTAAACGTCAGCAGCAACGGCGCCAGTTCATGCAAGCGCGCCGCCGGCATCCGTGCGCTTGGCCCGGCGATGCTCAGCACGCCAATCACCCGGCCATCGGCAGGGTGTTTGACCACGGCGGCAATCGCCGAAGTGCCCACCGCCGAGCTTTCTTCCACACAGGCATAGCCCTGCTCCCGCGCCACCCGCAGGCGTTCGAGCAGTTCAATATTGGAGCGCGGCGCGTTGGGCCCGATATCCGCCGGCACCTCCGCGCCCTGGCGTTCGACCAGCGACAACGCCTCGGCGTCGCTCATGCACGCCAGCCACGCATGGCCCGACGCGGTGTAGAACAGCGGCGCGTCGCGGCCCATGTCCGGATCGTAACGCAGGCCGGTGCGCGCGCCCTGGGCCTTGGCGATCCAGGTCTGGCGCTCGCCGTCGATCACCCCCAGACGCACCAGTTCACCGGTTTCCTGAGCCAGGCGATCGAGCACCGGCTGCACGATGTCGGCACCGCTGCTCGACAGGTATTGAAAGCCCATCGCAACCAGTTTGGTCGACAGTTGATAACGCAACGTCTCCGGGTTCTGCCGCACATAACCCAGGCGGATCAGCTCGGCGAGCAGGCGATGCGTCGCGCTCTTCGGAATGTCCAGTTGCTCGGCCAGGGTCTGCAGCGGCAGCCCGCGCGGATCACTGGTGAGGCTTTCCAGCACGCTGAAAACCCGTTCGATTTGACTGCCGGCCATGGTGCGCTCTCGGTGAAATTTCGCCGATTCTAGAAGACATCCCGAGGAATGCGAAATCTGGAACCTGACGTCCGATAACCGCCCACTTTGCGCTTCAGTCGGTTTATCTGCTTTGCTCGCGCTGGTTATTTTCTGGAACCACATTCTAAAAATAAATGATTGCTAGAGCCTTTGCTGATGCCTGCCCTTCCCGATATCGACTGCGACGTTCTGGTGGTCGGCTCCGGCGCCGCCGGCTTGTCGGCCGCCGTCACCGCCGCCTGGCATCACTGAACGTCGAACTGAATGACGACGAGCGGGCGCTGGTCGCCGCGTTGTCCAAGCGCGAACGTCAGGTGAGCCCGGACTTCGCGCCGGTGTGGGATGCCTCCGACCGCTGATACCTGAACCGGTGAAAGAAATCCGTCGGCGGATTGAATTCCCGGCGCCCGTGCTCGTCAATAACAGGCCCGACCTCGTCACCCTGAGGCCGGGCCTTGGTGCGTGTGTGCGAATGGACGGACGACCGGACTGGCGCCACACTCACACACCAGCAACACTCATCACCACGATCAAACAGAGGATTCCCACATGCTATGGAAAAAAGGCCGACGCAGTGACAACGTCGTCGATGCCCGTGGCGATGATATGGGTGGCGGCGGCATGCGCTTCGGCGGTGGCAAGGGGCTGAGCCTGGGGGCGATCCTGCTGATCGTTGGCATCGGCTGGATCACCGGGCAGGATCCGCTGCAGATCCTCGGCCAGCTCACCGGGCAGATGACCGAACCATCGGCCCCCACTTCGCAAACCCGTCAGGCGCCGCCGGCCAACGATGAACAGGCCGAATTCGTGCGCTCGATCCTCGGCGACACCGAAGACACCTGGGGCTCGATCTTTCAACAGGCGGGCCGCCAATATAAGGACCCGACCCTGGTGCTGTTCAGCAATCGGGTCAATTCCGCCTGCGGTCTGGCGACCTCGGCTTCCGGCCCGTTCTATTGCCCGGCAGACCAGAAAGTCTATCTGGACATGGCGTTCTTCCAGGAAATGGCTCAGCGTTTCAAGGCCGCCGGCGACTTCGCCCAGGCCTACGTGATCGCTCACGAAGTCGGACACCATGTGCAGACGCTTCTCGGCGTCTCGGCGAAAATTCAGACAGCCCGTCAGCAAGGCCGGCAGATGGAAGGCGACGGCGGTCTGTTGGTGCGTCAGGAACTGCAAGCCGACTGCCTGGCCGGCGTCTGGGCCTACAACGCCCAGAAGCGCCTGAACTGGCTGGAACCGGGCGACATCGAAGAAGCCTTGAACGCGGCGAACGCCATCGGTGATGATCGCTTGCAACAACAGGGTCAGGGCCGCGTGGTGCCGGACTCGTTTACTCACGGTACGTCGGCGCAAAGGGTGCGCTGGTTCAAAACCGGATTCGCTCAGGGCCAGGTCGGCCAGTGCGATACCTTTGCGGCGAAAAACCTGTAAATGCATAAATGGCTGTTGGCTTTACTGTTCATCGGCGGTACCGCCCAAGCGGCTGGCGTCGACGCAATCAGTCCCGGGCGTCTGCAATTGCAGGCCGGTGAAATGGCGGTGGGCATCGGCCCGGCGCCGGCGAAAATCGAGCGCGTGCTGATCGTCATTCATGGCCGTCTGCGCAACGCCGAGACCTATCGCAAAAGCGGCGAAGTCGCGGCGGAACTGGCCGGGCAAACCGCCAACACCCTGGTGATCGCGCCGCAGTTTCTCAACGAAAGCGATGTGGCGCTCTACTCGTTACCCGCCAGCGTGCTGCGCTGGCAAGGCAACGACTGGATGGGCGGCGGGTTATCCACAGGGCCGAACCCGCTGAGTTCCTACGCCGCACTGGACGAAATCGTCGGGCGGTTGAGCGATCGCAAACAGTTTCCGGACGTAAGGCAGATCGTGATCTTCGGTCACTCCGGCGGCGCCCAGGTGGTGCAGCGTTATGCGTTGCTGGCCCAGGATCAGCCGGCGCTGAAGAGCGAAGGCATTCGCTTGCGTTACGTGGTGGCCAACCCATCGTCGTACGCCTATTTCAATGAGCAACGCCCGGTGGCGTTCGATCATGCGAAGTGCCCCGGTTTCAACCGCTGGAAGTACGGTCTGATGGATCCGCCGATCTACTCGGGTGGGCAAACGCCCGCGCAGCTTGAAGGCCGTTACGTCAAACGCGAGGTGATCTATCTGTTGGGCCAGCAGGACACCGACCCGCAGCACCCGGCACTGGACAAGAGTTGCGCCGCCAAAGCCCAGGGAGCTTATCGACTGGAGCGCGGCAAGCTGTTTTTCGGTTACTTGCTGCGCCGCCACCCTGAAGGGGTGAATCAGCGCCTGATCGAAGTGCCCGGCGTCGGGCATGACGGCGACGGCATGCTGACCTCGCCGGAAGGCCAGAAAGCGATATTCGAGCAATAAAAAACGGGGGCCCAAGCCCCCGTTTTTTTCAGGCGAACAGCATTCGCCGCAACTCCACACAATCCTTCGCATGCCAGTCGGTCAGCCCAGGCCACGGATTATCCGGCAGGTTCACCAACACCGTGTGGGTGCCCGCCGCCCGGCCGCAATCTAGATCAAACCGGTAATCACCGACCATCACCATCTCGCTCGCCGGCACTTGCCAGGCCTCGGCCAGTTTCAGCAAACCACCCGGATGCGGCTTCGGCGGTGCTTCATCGCGGCCCAGCACATCCTCCACCGCAAAGCAGTCAGCAAGGCCGATGGCTTCCAGTGTGACATGGGCCAGCTCCCGCGCATTGCGGGTCAGGATGCCAAGGCGATAACCCCGCGCGTGCAGATCACGCACCAGCTCCACCGCGCCGACTGCCGGGGTCGAGCCGAGCGCCAGATCCCGCTCATGCTCCAGCAGCCACGCATGTTTCACCGCCGCTTCATCGGCGGGCAATCCCGCAAGGTGGGTGAGAATGTCGTCTTCCGGCGGGATCGCCAGCGCCACGCGGATCGCGGCGAAGTCGTGCACGGCGACGGTCAGGGTGCCGTCCATGTCGAACACCCAGTGCCGCAGGTCCGCCAGACTCATGCCCAGTCCTTGCGATGGCGGATCAGGCCTTCCTGAGTCACCGACGCCACCAGTTGCCCGGCGCGGTTGAACACGCTGCCACGGGAGAAGCCGCGGGAATTGCCGGCCCACGGACTGTCCATGGCGTAGAGCAACCAGTCATCGGCACGCAGATCGTTATGGAACCACAGCGCGTGGTCGAGGCTGGCGACCTGCATGTCTTTCTGCCAGACCGATTTGCCATGCGGCAGCATCGAGGTGGTCAGCAGGCCGAAGTCCGAAGCGTAGGCCAGCAGGTATTTGTGCAGCGCCGGGATGTCGGCCAATGCACCGTCGGCACGGAACCACACGTACTTGATCGGGTCCGCCGGTTGCGGGTTGTACGGGTCTTTTTCAGTGACCGGGCGCACTTCGATCGGCTTCGGGCACAGCAGCTTTTCGCGCATGTGCTCCGGGATCAGGTGCGCGCGTTGCTGGGTCAGTTCCAGCTCCGACGGCAGGTTTTCCGGGCCGACCACCTGGGGCATCTGGCTCTGGTGCTCGAAGCCTGCTTCGTCGTACTGGAACGAAGCGCTGCAGGTGAAAATCGGGTGGCCCTTCTGGATCGCCGTCACGCGGCGGGTGCTGAAACTGCCGCCATCCCGCACGCGATCAACCGAGTAGACCACCGGCAACTTGGCATCGCCCGGACGCAGAAAATAACCGTGCATCGAATGCACATGGCGCGCTTCTTCAACGGTCTGACTGGCCGCCGACAGCGACTGGCCGAGCACCTGGCCGCCGAACAACTGGCGAAAGCCCAGATCCTGACTGCGACCACGGAACAGGTTTTCCTCGATCGGTTCGAGGGTCAGCAGATCCACCAGATCTTCCAACACTTGGCTCATTCAGACTCTCCTCACACAACGCTATGCCGCGCAGTCTTGGCTGCGGCGGCCAATTCAGATTCTGGCGCGAGCCACTGATCGCGCCATTGTAAACGTCCGTGTCGGCTTAGCCATGCAAGGTCTGCAGCCATTGCTCCCGGGTGATGCGGTACAACACATGTCGACGCAACGGATGGTCGACCGCCAGTTTCGGGTGATCGAAATCGTCGGACGGATCGTGATGCATGCCGATCGCCTGCATGACTTTTTCCGACGGCAGATTGCTCTGCGCGGTGAAGGACACGATCTCCTTCAGGGCCAAACGGTCAAAACCGCAGCGCAGCGCGGTCCACGCCGCTTCGCTGGCATAACCGAGGCCCCAGTGTTCCTTGGCCAGCCGCCAGCCGATTTCCACCGCCGGGGTGAACGGCGCATCGAAACCGACCACGCCGAGTCCGGTAAAACCGATGAACTCGCCAGTGTCCTTGCGCTCCAGCGCCCACAGGCCATAACCGTGCTCGGCAAAATGCCCGCGCACCCGGCCGATCAGCGCGGCGCTTTCCAGCCGGCTCAAGGACGCGGGAAAGTAGCGCATCACCTGCGGATCGGCGCACATCGCCGCGAACGCCGGCAAATCCTCGTCCTGCCATTGGCGCATCAGCAGCCTTGCGCTTTGCAGCTCCAGTATCGGTTCCATCCCGCCCCTCCGCTTGATGCCGTCAGTCTACATCGCTGTTAGGCTTTGCACTCTTTCCTGCAGCCCTTATGAATAGTCCACCATGCCGTTGCCGCTGATCTACCACGAAGACTACAGCCCGGAATTTCCGGCGGATCACCGCTTCCCCATGGACAAGTTCCGCCTGCTGCGCGATCACCTGGTGAACAGCGGCCTGACCCGCGACGAAGACCTGCTGCGCCCTGAGCTGTGCCCTGCCGACATTCTCGCCCTGGCCCATGACCGCGGTTATATCGAACGCTACATGAGTGGCGAGTTGTCCCGCGAAGACCAGCGGCGCCTCGGCCTGCCGTGGAACGAAGCCCTGGCGCGACGCACGGTGCGGGCGGTCGGCGGTTCGATTCTGGCGGCGGAAAAAGCGCTGGAACATGGCCTGGCCTGTCACCTGGCCGGCGGCACTCATCACGCCCACTACGATTACCCCGCCGGGTTCTGCATCTTCAATGACCTGGCGATCATCAGCCACTACCTGCTGCAAAGCGGACGGGTGAACCGGGTGCTGATCTTCGATTGCGACGTGCATCAGGGCGACGGCACTGCGCGGATTCTGCACAACACCCCGGAAGCGATCACCGTTTCCCTGCACTGCGAAAAGAACTTTCCTGCACGCAAGGCTGAAAGCGACTGGGACATTCCGCTGCCCAACGGCATGGGCGACACCGATTATCTGAAGGTGGTCGACGACGCGCTCAACTATCTGCTGCCGCTGTATCAGCCGGATCTGGTGCTGTACGACGCCGGTGTCGACGTACACAAGGACGACGCCCTTGGTTATCTGCAACTGACCGACGAAGGCGTTGCCGCCCGCGACGAAAGCGTGATGCGCCACTGCCTGGGCCGCGACATCCCGATAGTCGGCGTGATCGGCGGCGGTTACAGCAAGGATCGCCAGGCCCTCGCCCGCCGCCACGGCATCCTGCACCACAGTGCGCAGCGCGTCTGGCAGTCATCGGGTTGTCATTGAGTTGTGCTGCGTTACCCACAATGGCTGTGGAACGGCCTGTGGATAACCTGAGCGAAAGGGACTGCAGCCCACACTGAACATGGCCTGCAGCGCGCTGGTTGTTTTTTGATCAGGCCTGACGATGGCCGCTGCTGCTAGAATGCGCGGCTTATTCCGCCACGCTATTGCCGCTGCCATGACCCAGACTTCCGCCGCCCTTCCCGCTCACGTCGCCATCATCGGCGGTGGCCCCGCCGGCCTGATGGCCGCCGAAGTGCTGAGCCAGGGCGGAGTCCGCGTCGACCTGTACGACGGCATGCCCTCGGTGGGCCGCAAGTTCCTGCTGGCCGGGGTCGGCGGCATGAACATCACCCATTCCGAAGCCTACCCGGCCTTCCTCTCGCGCTACGCCGAACGCGCCCCGAACATCGCCCCGCTGCTGCGCGCGTTCGACGCCGAGGCCCTGTGCCGCTGGATTCACGAACTCGGCATCGAAACCTTCGTCGGCAGCTCCGGCCGGGTGTTCCCCACCGACATGAAAGCCGCACCGCTGCTGCGCGCCTGGCTCAAGCGCCTGCGCGACAGCGGCGTGGTTATCCACACCCGCCACCGCTGGCTCGGCTGGGATGAAAGCGGCGCGTTGCGCATCGACAGCCCGGAAGGCGAGAAAACCCTCAACCCCGACGCCACCCTGCTCGCCCTCGGCGGCGGCAGCTGGTCGCGACTGGGTTCCGACGGCGCGTGGATGCTGCCGCTGGAGCAACGCGGGGTAGGACTGGCGCCGTTGCAGCCGAGTAATTGCGGCTTCGAGGTGCAGGCCTGGAGCGAAGTGATGGTCAGCAAGTTCGCCGGCGCGCCGTTGAAAAATGTCGCCATCGGTTTGAATGACGACATTCCGCGCTTGGGTGAATGCGTGATCACCGCGACCGGTATCGAGGGCAGCTTGATCTACGCGTTGTCGGCACCGATCCGTGAGGCGATCAATGTCCACGGTGCAGCGACGATTCACATCGACCTGCTGCCCGGCCGACCTGTGGATAAATTGCAGTCAGCATTGAGCAAACCGCGGGGGTCGCGCTCGATGGCCAAGCATCTGCACAGTCAGGTCGGGATTGACGGGGTGAAAGCGGCGTTGCTGCGAGAGCTCACTGATGCCGCAACCTTCGCCGATCCGGCGCTGCTGGCCCGGGCGATCAAGGCCTTGCCGCTGACGCTGGTGAAAACCCGACCGCTGGATGAAGCGATCAGCAGTGCCGGTGGCGTGACGTTCGAGGCGATGGATGAGCGCTTGATGCTCAAGGCATTGCCGGGGGTGTTCTGTGCGGGGGAAATGCTGGATTGGGAAGCGCCGACTGGCGGGTATCTGCTGACGGCGTGTTTTGCCAGTGGCCGGGCGGCCGGAGCTGGAATGCTGGATTGGTTGAAACAGCGTAACTGATCGTTCCCGCCTTGCGCGGGAACGACCCTGTCTGACGCTTAAGGCTTACGCTTACGCGGCCCGGTATTGAACACCGGCACCTTGCGTACAGGCTTGATCGAAGGCTCCGGCGCCTGGGTCTCGCCGCTGTCCACCCACTTGCCCAGATTGCGCTTGCCACCGCCGCCACCGGAAGCTTTCGGCTTCTTCGGTTTCTTCGGCTTCTTGATCACCTGGCCGCTGGCATCGGTGTCCGGCACGCGGTGCTCCGGCACGAAATCCGGCTCAATCTCACGCTTCAATGTGCTGCGAGTCAGCATTTCAATGGCCGACAACATGTTCACTTCATCGGCGCACACCAGCGAAATCGCCTCACCGGTCGAACCCGCTCGGCCAGTGCGGCCGATACGGTGAATGTAATCCTCGGCAACAATCGGCAGATCAAAGTTGACCACCAGCGGCAGGTCTTCGATATCCAGACCTCGGGCCGCCACATCGGTGGCCACCAGAATTTGCACTTCGCTCAGCTTGAAACGGTCCAGCGCCCGCTGCCGGGTCGCCTGCGGCTTGTCGCCGTGGATGCCGTCCGCGTTCACGCCCAGGCCCTGGAGCTTCTCGACCAGCGCGTCCACACCATTACGGGTCTTGGCGAACACCAGCACCTGCTTCCACTTGTTCTTGCGCATCAGGTGCACGAACAGTTCCGGCTTGCGCTTCTTGTCCACCGTCACCACCCATTGCTTGACGGTGTTGGCGGCCACGTTGCGCGGGCTGACTTCGATGCTCTGCGGATCGTTGAGCATCTGCCCGGCCAGCAGGCGGATGTCATCGGAGAAGGTCGCGGAGAACAGCAGTGTCTGGCGTTTCTTCGGCAGCGCCCGATAGATGTTCGCCAGCTCTTCGGAAAAGCCCAGGTCAAGCATGCGGTCGGCTTCGTCCAGCACCAGAGTCTGCAACTGGTTGAACTTCAGTGCGTTCTGGCGGAACAGGTCGAGCAAACGGCCCGGGGTCGCCACCAACAGATCGACGCCGCCGCGCAGCTTCATCATCTGCGGGTTGATGCTGACGCCGCCGTACACCGCGTAAGTACGCAATGGCAGGTTTTCAGCGTACTGGCGCACGGCTTCGTGGACTTGCTCGGCCAGCTCGCGGGTCGGCACCAGAATCAGCGCACGCACCGAGTTGGCGGTGACTTTCGGCCCTTCCATCGCCAACAGTTGCAACAGCGGCAAGGCAAAACCGGCGGTCTTGCCGGTGCCGGTCTGGGCCGCGGCCATCAGGTCGCGACCGGCCAGCACGGCCGGAATGGCTTGCGCCTGCACCGGCGTCGGGGTCTGGTAGCCGAGCTTCTCGAGGGAGCGCAGCAAGGGTTCGATCAGGCCAAGGGTGGCGAAAGTCATGGGAGTACCGTAGGAAAAATCAGAGCGGTTGTGCAAAACAAGTATGCGATGACGCGCAGTTTACCCTAATTCCCACGCTGCTCCGTCGCTATGGCCGTCGCTGCGGCAGCCGGCTCGCTGACCACCGGCGACCGCGCCGGACGCCGCCACTGTGGCAGACTGATCAGCACCACCGCGCCGATGATCACCAGCATCGCCAGTGCCTCTTCGATGCCGATGGTCTCGCCGACAAACACGATCCCCAGCAACACCGCCACCGCCGGGTTGACGTAGGCATAGCTGGTGGCCGCCGCCGGGCGAACGTTTTTCAACAGATACATGTAAGCGTTGAAGGCGATGATCGAGCCGAAGAAGATCAGGTACGCCAGCGCCAGCCAGCCTTCCAGCGGCGGCATGGCCTGCAGGTGCTCACCGCTGGCCGCGCTGCCGATCAACAGCACCACGCCGCCCACCAGCATTTCCACGGCACTGGCCATTGCACCCTGGGGCAGCGGCAAGTGCTTGCTCCACACCGAACCGAACGCCCAGCTCGCCGCCGCGAAAATCAGCAACGCCGCGCCCAGCGGACTCGATTGCAGGTTGGAGCCCATGTTGAGCATCGCGATGCCGATAATCCCCATCACCACCCCGGCCCACTCCAGGCGGGTGTTGCGGGCGCCCCAGAAATAACCGCAAAGCAAAGTGAACAGCGGCACCGTCGCCACCGCCAGCGCGGCAACCCCCGACGCCACGCCGCTGTGCTCGGCCAGCGTCACCGCGCCGTTGCCGAAACTGAGCAGCAGAATCCCGATGATCCCCGCCGCTTTCCACTGCGCCCAAGTCGGCGCCGGTGCCCCGCGCCAGCGCAGGAAGGCGTACATCAGCGTGCCGGCAATCACAAAGCGCACGCCGCCGAGCATCAGCGGCGGCCAGTATTCGACGCCGATGCGGATCACCAGATAGGTCGATCCCCAAATCACGTACAACGCAAAAAACGCGGCGATCAAGGGCAAGGAAAAACGGCGCAAGGCGGACATGGGCAGCTCGAAAGTCAGACTCAGGGGATGGGTTATTCTAGAAAGGCCAACCGCTAAAAATAAGTTACAAAACCTGTTTATAGCGCCGGTACACTTTTGAAAACACGGAGATCGACGGCCAAAACCACGATTTCGAAAGTCTGGCATTTTCAGGAGTTAGACCTTGGACAAATACGACCGCATGCTGCTCAGCGCCCTGCTCGAAAACGGTCGCGCGTCCTACGCCGACCTCGCCCGCAAAGTGAACCTCTCCGCCCCCGCCGTCGCCGAGCGCGTGGCCAAACTCGAGGCCAGCGGCGTCATCACCGGCTACTCGGCCAAAGTCGACATGGCCAAGCTCGGCCTGCCGATCCAGTGCGTCATCGAACTGCGCCTGAACCAGCACGGCAACCCGAAGGTGTACGACGAACTGATCAGAATTCCCCAATTGACCGAATGCCACCGCGTCACCGGCGACCCCTGCGTGATCATGCAGGCCGCCGTGGGCTCGATGACCGAGCTGGAAGAACTGATCAACCGGGTGGCGAAATTCGGCTTCAGCAAGACGTCGATCGTGTTGTCGAGTGCGATAGAGAAGCGGGTGCCGTTGGGGCATATCGAGGGCAACGGCAAGTAAATACAGATAAGTCCAAATCTGCTGCGGGAGCGAGTTGGCTGGCTCCCGCAGACAACTGACCAGATCAGCAATCAATCTCTGATCGCTGAATCAGTGGAAAGCCCTCAACAGTAGCCGCGCCCTTCCTGTGTCACCAGATACGGCATATCCCGCATGCGCACCCACGGCTCGTTTCGCCAGTGCAGGAGCTTCAACGTTTCGCCCGCAAAACTCATCAAACGTACATGAGGGCCAGAAGCTGACTTCGATTCCTGATGAAGCATTGGCACTACCTGATGCGTCAGCCAACGGCGCAGGTGACGGTTTTCCGGGCAGTAGTGATAAACCAGCATTGCGTAAACCCCGGACTCACTCAGCATCAACGTCTCTTGAGCACCGTCATTTCCGGACAGATACATCATCTGCCGCTGGTCCTCATGCAGCTTGAGCACTTGTCGCGCGTTGATTTCCAGCCCCATGAGACGACCAATGTCTCGGGCGCAGAACCAGGCTTCCGAATGCTGCAGAGTGGCCCTCAATTGAATGTTATGACGGATGAACGACTGGGGGTGAATTGGCGTTTCACAGGTGGATGCTGAACCGAAACCTTCAGCGTGCGTGGGGACAACCTTGACCATGACAAATCTCCTTTTGAATATCGGAGCTGCCAGCATCACTTGCAGATGATGGGTGGCAGCTGTGCACGGGTCTGCAAGACCGAGTAGGAGACCTCGGCAGACCCGAAGGTCTCCCGCACACAGCTACCATAAATCGATGGTCGCTAATTGAAGCGACGCGATTATAGGTTTGCCAGTGGTCTCCTAACAAACTATCAGCGGGCTTGCAGTCCCGGTCGCTGAATTGGCAGCGACGTCTAGAGGTTAGAGACCCGAAAGACCGGGCGCAAGACGGACATTCCCTAATGTTAAGTAGGAGTAATCGACAATCCCAAAACGCAATTAAACCTAATGAGTTACCTCTCAACCCAGGGGCTCGAGGATTTGATGCAACGTCCAAAATCGGCACGACGCGCTTTCGATCAGTCGTGATATCAACAGCTGGAAAAAACCGAATGCGGTCCTATCCTGAAGCCCCTCTGTACTCAAGGAAGAAAATCAGCCATTTGCAGCTAATTCTCCAGCACAAGGGCAGCGGCTATGCAAAAATGCCGTCCAAAAGCTGCACGGAAGCCATATTCTCAGGGAAAAACACTAGGACTGAAGTCCCTCCCCTGAGTCAAAGTAGCTGCGGCAAAATTAATGCGCTTCAACACGTAACGTGATGAGGCTAGGAGATTATGAATGGCACGGGCCGACTTACTTGTTAGCCTTGTTCAGTCTGGAATACGAGGCGACAAGACTAAATTACGAAAGGTAACTGAAGCATTAATTGCTGAAGAGCGCTCAAAACAGCATAAAATTCTCGCCGACAGGCTAGAAAGCGTCCTAAACAATACGCCGGACGCACCCTCCATGGCGCCCACAAACAGCATCGCCGTAGTGAGTCGTCAGGCTGATTTTTTTAGCGAAAAAACCCCACAACGGAAAATTGACGATTTAATACTTCCGAAAGATATCTCCGAAATATGCAGAAGTCTTATCCAGGAACATCATCGCGTTGAGCTTTTGCGCTCCTACAACTTAGAGCCTAGGAATAGAATTCTACTAATAGGACCACCAGGAAATGGAAAAACCTCTTTAGCCGAGGCCATTGCAGAAGCACTAATGGTTCCGCTATTAGTAGTGCGTTATGAAAACATAATAGGCACATATCTTGGTGAAACAGCGGTACGTTTAAAAAATCTTTTCGACTATGCGGCAAGTAGAAAGTGCGTACTATTTTTCGATGAGTTTGAAACTCTCGGCAAAGAGCGCGGCGACACCCACGAAACTGGTGAAATAAAACGTGTAGTTAGCTCACTGCTGTTACAGATAGACAACCTCCCGAGTCACGTAGTTGTCATCGGCGCAACTAATCATGCCGAGCTACTTGACCGCGCAGTATGGCGAAGATTTCAGGTTCGAATTAACATTCCGAGCCCTACCAGGGCTCGTCTGACCGAGTGGTTTGAGCGCTATCAAATCAAATCAAAAGTTTCGTTTGGACATACGTCATCTGCTTTAGCCAGAAGATTGCATGGCTCAAACTTCTCTGAAGTAGAAGAATTTTGTAAAAACATCATTCGTCAGTACGTCCTTGACCAACCAAATTCGAATATCAATAAAATTGTTGCCAACGAACTAAAGCTACTGCCTTTACAAACAGCCAAAACAGAACAATTGGAAAATATGGAGTAACGGATGACCGAGCGCCCTCTTTTGTGGTTTCCTCAACCAGAACCTGCATCTCGATCCGCGCTGCAAGGTGGCGGCGGAAACCTCAATAAACCAAACCATCAGGTACAGGGGGAGCGCGTCGGAATTAAGCTAACCGAACTCCAGAGGGCATTTGAAGCAAGACGGGTTGAGCTCCAAAATAGCGCCGCCGGACTTGACCCAGAACAAGTTTTAGTCATTGAAACCATTGGATCTGTAGAAGACTTTTACAAAGCAGCAAAAAAAATCGATGGCCTTGAATGGATGGGTGAAATAGAAATTGATGACATCCCACCCGACGAATTCTTTTCAAACCCTGAAAAACCAGAGAAAAACCTTAAAGGCAGGTTATATCTGGTTTTAACAAATCAACAAGCACTCACAGAGATGCTTTCTCTTTGGAACCACTACAAGGACCAACCTGATCCAAAGCTGAAGTTTGACAAAGGGCTAACCAAATTTCGCGATGTATTTTGCCACTTGCGAGATATCAGAAGGTGGGGACCTCAAGACAGGCTTTTGGAAACAGGGATTCTTGAAATATGGCAAGAAGAGTTAGAGGATCCGCACTTCCAGAATCGAGCAGTAAGATTTGAGACAGAGCTTTGGTATAGGAATACTTTAGAGAAACGAAGGGAAAGCGAAGCCACAGTCACCTCTCTAATCCAACAACTAGGCGGCCAAATAATTAGCCAATGCTCTCTCAGCGGAATAAACTACCATGCGATTCTCGCAGAGCTTCCAGCAAATAGAATACAAGAGATCATAAACACACCTGAAACTGAGCTAGTCAAGTGTGACAACATTATGTTCTTTCGCCCAACAGGTCAGATCTCTGCAGGAGATCGACCAATTGAGGATTTTTCAGAGCCGTCTAGCCGAGAGATTGACTCAGCTGCGCAGGGCCAGCCAATACTGGCAATTTTTGATGGACTGCCTCTCGCCAACCATGAGCTTTTACAGAACCGAGTAATTATTGATGATCCCGATGACTGGGCAGCAAATTACCCTGCAAACGAAAGGCTACACGGCACAACAATGGCATCACTCGCGGTACACGGTGATTTAAATTCTAATCAAGCTCCGTTGAGTAGTCCGATTTATGTTCGGCCAATAATGAAGCCAGACATCAATGACTTCAGATCTCCTAGAAGGGAAAGTCTCCCATCCGATCAGCTTTCAGTCGATCTATTGCACAGAGCAGTTAGGAGACTTTATGAAAATGACAACGGAGAAGCTCCCGCAGCCCCTACTGTTAAGATAGTTAATCTATCCATAGGCGATCCCAGCCGTCAATTCTCTCAAACAATGAGCCCTCTAGCCCGATTACTAGACTGGTTGAGTTATAAATACGGCGTGCTTTTTATTATCAGCGCCGGCAATCAACTAAGCTCTGTCCCCCTCGACCTAACGCTTGACCAACTAGAAGCTTTGACACCTGATCAGATAGAGGAAAAATCGATACATGCGCTACTCTTAAACGCTCGTACCCGGTCACTTCTTTCGCCGGCAGAGTGCATTAATGGAATGAGTGTGGGTGCAGTACATTACGATTACGCAAACGCTGCAAACTTGGCAAATAGATTTGATCCGTTCACTAGCTTGCTACCGAGCCCAGTATCGCCATTCGGCAGCGGCTATAGGCGCGCCATTAAACCAGACCTTGTTTACTTCGGCGGAAAGCAATGGTATGACAAACCATTTTTAGGCCGAAATCCAGTATCACTGACCATTTCCAATTCTTTCGCCGCACCAGGAAATAAAGTTGCGATTCCCGGCCAACAGGGCAGCTTAGATTCCAGTGCATATACCCGTGGAACTAGCAATGCCACAGCACTAGTAAGTCGGGCTGCGGTTCTTTGTCATGACAATCTCATGGAAATAGTCCAACAAAATCCCGCGAACGATTTCAGTGACATCTACACAGCGCCAATTATAAAAGCGATGCTGGCACATGGATGTTCTTGGAATGACATTGCCCCGAGAATTTTTTCGGCCCTAGATGTATTGGAAAATGTTGAACAACCGGGATCCTGGGCCAGTCGGTGGATTGGCTATGGAATTCCTGACATCAGCAAGGTCCTTGAATGCACACCTCAACGAGCAACAATAATCGGTTTTGGGCAACTTGGTGACGGTCAGGCTCATGTTTACAAAATGCCTCTACCTCCGTCTCTTGGTGCACGCAGAGACTGGAGAAAGCTAACTGTTACTCTTGCATGGTTTTCTCCGACTCAACCAAACACACAAAAATATAGAACAGCAAGTATGTGGTTCGAAGCAAGCAACCCTTTAGCAAATGAGCGCCAAGAAGCTGCGGGTGGTCGCTCAGGTTGGCAAGCTGTTCGGAGAGGAACACTTCAACATGAAGTGTTCGAAGGTGAGAACGCACACCCCTTCATTGAAGGTGATCATTTAAATATAAAGATCAACTGCCGGAAAGAAGCCGCAGAAATTGACTCGATGATTCCTTACGGAATAATTGTCTCATTAGAGGTTCGCGAAGGTGTTGAACTGCCAATTTACCAGGAAGTTCGAGACAGAGTGCGTGTTCAGCCTCCAATTCAGGTGCAGCAAAATACCGCTGGAGTTTAAAAATCAAATGCGGCAGCTTCGCTGCCGCAACACGACTTACACAATGAGGCAGGACGTTATTTCAGAATAGATTCAAGTTTTTAGTGATCGCAATGTTTCTTCAGATGCTCCCGAACCTTCGACGCAGGGATTTTCTGCAATTTGCACAGCAAGTCGTGCGACAGCTCGCGCACGCCGTGCTTGTGCCGCAACTCATCTGCCAGATGCGCCATCAGGTTCGCCGCCATCTCCGCATCCGCCATCGCCCGGTGGGCCTGGCCGGTATGCGGCAATTGGGCAAACGTAGTGAGCGTGCCGAGCTTGTGGTTCGGCGCTGCCGGCATCAAGCGGCGGGCCAGCAGCAGCGAGCAGGCGAAGTTCTGCAAACGGGTGCGTTTGATCCGCCCCAGTTCGAAGTCCCAGAACTTCTGGTCGAACGCGGCGTTGTGCGCCAGCAGCGGCGTGCAGCCGACGAATTCGTTGACTTCGTTCATCACCTGTTCAGCCGAAGGCGCGGTGCGCAGCATGGCGTTGCTGATGCCGGTGAGTTGTTCGATGAAGGCCGGGACGCGGACGCCGGCGTTCATCAGGCTCTGGTAACGCTCGACGATGCGGCCGTTTTCCAGCATGACCACGGCGATTTCCGTGGCCCGGCAGCTGCTGCTCGGCGAGATGCCGGTGGTTTCAAAGTCGATGACTGCAATGCGTTCCAAACCGGGTGGTACTCCGTCCAAATCAATTCTTGAGCTGGGCTCAATTTTTCAACAGCAGTGCGCCTTCGATCGGCACATAACGGCTGGCGGCACGGATCAGCGAGTTGGCGGTCAGGCCGGGAACGCCGTAAGCCACCGCTTGTACGCCGTGTTTGTTGATGATGCGTTCGAGCAGCATGTCGAAATCGCCATCACCGGAGGCCAGGACGATTTCGTCGACGTGGTCGGCGGCGTCCATGATGTCGAGGGTGATGCCCACGTCCCAGTCGCCCTTGGCCGAGCCGTCGCTGCGCTGGATGTAGGGTTTGAGTTTCACGGTGAAACCGAGGTTGCGCAGGATCTGCTGGAACTGCTGCTGTTTGCTGTCGCCCCGGTCGATCGCATAGGCGTAGGCCTCGACGATCTGCCCGTGCTGGCTGACATCCGCCCACAGCGCCGCGTAGTTGAAGTGGCAACCATAGGCCTGACGCACGGTGTAGTAGAGGTTCTGCACATCGGCGAACACTGCGATTTTTTTCACCGGAGTTCCTGTGAGCGCTGACGCGCATGAGCCGGATCGGGCACCAGGCCCGAAAAAGGCGCTCAGTATGCCAGTCCGAAGGAAGGTTCCGCGAATAATCGGCCCGGGGCGATCAGGCGCCCCGGACGAATGGTGAATCAGACGAAGGAATCGTCGTCATCGAAGAACGATGAGTTGTCATCGTTGTAGTCGGTGTCGGCAAAGCCGCCCTGATCATTACCGTAGGAGTCGTTGTTGGCCATGCGCTGGTCATCGCCCCAACCGTTGTTGCTCTGGTCATTGACCTGGGCCGGCTCTTCCTTGATGACTTCGACGATTTCCTGCGGCTGCTGGTTGTGATGGAACAGGCTGCTGATGCCTTGCGCCAGCATCACGCCACCGGCCACGCCGGCCGCTGTTTTCAACGCGCCGCCGAGGAAGCTGCTGCCGGCTGCCGGGGCCGCTTGCTGCTGGCCATAACCCGGTGGTGGCGCGCCGAAGTTCTGTTGCGGCGCGGGTGCACCAAAATTCTGCTGCGGTGCCGGCTCACGCCAGCCGCCGGTGGACGCCAGGGCACTCTGGGTCTGCGCCGGGCGCGGGCTGCTGCCACCGAAAATGCTCGACAGGAAGCCACCACCGCTGGAGGCCGGCGGCGCGCTCTGCGCCTTGGCCGATTGCAGTTCGGCCTGCAATTGCTTGACCTGCTGAGTCAGTTGCTTGTTCTGTTCGTCGAGGCTCTTGAGGGCAGCCTCCTGCACCAGAATCGCCTGGGTCATGAAATAACCTGCGGCCGGCTGGCGCGTCAGGTGTTCCTTGATCCGCGCCTCGGCCTGGGCGTCGCGCGGGGCTGCTTCCGATTCGGCCTGTTGCAGCCGGGAAAACAGTCCATCGATCAGGGTTTGTTCTTCGCTGTTCATGGCGACCTCATAGATTGCCGAAGATAACGTTGCCCTCCTCCACGTTGGATGAGGCGCACCTCTGTAATGGAGGCAGCAACAGAATGTTTCAATGACCTTTACCGAACGTTTACGTTTGCGCAGCGAAACGGATCATCGGTTAAAGTGGGCCACTGTTTTTGACCTGCGATACCGACTGATGAATGCCTTCGATGTGCTGCGCGACTCCCTGTATTTCTTCAAACGCAATCTGGGCCGGATCGTCCAGTTGTGCCTGCCGCTGGTGATTTTCGAAGCCGTGCTGCAACAGGTGGTCGACCATGCCAGCGACCCGGACGGTTACTCGGCCATCAGCGTGATCGTCGGCCTGCTCGTGTATCCGCTGTACACCGCCGCGCTGATTCTGTTTCTCGATGCCCGCACCCGTGGCGACGAACCGCGCCCCCTCGATCTGCTGGCGATGGCCGCTCGCCTGTGGCCACGCTTCGCGGTGCTGACTGCCCTGAACACGTTGCTGATCCTGCTCGGGCTGTCGCTGTATTTCCTGCCGGGGCTGTGGCTGATGGTCACCCTGGCCTTCGGCGAATACCTGCTGGTGCTGCGCGGCTATGGTCCGTTGCAGGCCATGAAAGAAAGCCTGCGCCTGAGCCGTGGGCATTTCCTGCGGATTCTGGTGTGCATCCTGTGTGTGATGGCGCCGTTGTGGCTGCTCAAGGGCATGACCCTGCAGGTCTATCCCGAGCCGCAGAATCCGTTGATCGCGGTCTTGATCGACAGTGGCCACAGCTTCCTGCAACTGTTCACCAGCGTGGTGCTGTTCCGCCTGTTCATGCTAATCAGCGAATTGCCCGACAAACGTGACGGAATAGTCTGACTGCCCCGGGCTTGGGCTGATCAATGGGTCTCGGGTATGCTCGGGGCCCACTTCGTATCGCTATAAGCCGAGCCATGACCCGTCTACTGCGCTACATCCTGTTGCCCGTACTGCTCGCCCTCGCCCTGATCGGCACGCTGATCTACAGCCTGACCTGGCGCCCCGACGCCCGGGAAACCCTGCCGGTCAGTTGCACCGGGCAACCGCCGACGCTGGTCCCCGGCCAGGCCCTGAAAGTCATGACCTGGAACGTGCAATACCTGGCCGGCAAGCGCTACGTGTTCTGGAATGATCTGGCGCAAGGCGACGACGAAGCCCCGACCGCGGAAGACATGGCGTTCAGCCTTGATGAAGTGGCGCGGGTGATCCGCGACGAGCAGCCCGACGTGGTGCTGTTGCAGGAGCTGGATGACGGCGCCAAGGCCAGCGACTATCAGAATCAGCTCAAGCTGTTGCAGGAACGCCTGACCGACCTCTACCCGTGCAGCGCCCACGCCTTCGACTGGAAGGCCGACTTCGTCCCGGATCCGCACATCTTCGGCAGCGTCGGCCGGCAACTCGCCACCCTCAGCCGCTACCGCATCGAACACGCCGAACGCCTGCAATTGCCGGTGCAGCCGGCGAATATCATCAGCCGTCAGTTCCAGCCGAAAAACGCCTTGCTCGCCACCACCCTGCCGCTCAGCGATGGCGGGCAACTGGTGGTGTTCAACACCCATCTGGATCGCGCCGTACAACCGGACGAGACCTTGCAGGCCCAGGTGACAGCGGTGGCCAAGGTTCTCGACAAACACGAAAGCCACGGCACGCCGTGGCTGATCGGCGGCGACTTCAACCTGTTGCCGCTCGGCCAGTACCGGCGCCTGCCTACTGAGCAACGCACGCCGTACTCCGCCGACAGTGCGCTGCATGTGCTGTGGGACAGATACCCGATGATCCCGACCAACAACGAAGCCAGCGGCATCGACCGCGCCAAATGGCTGACCCATTACCCCAACGACCCCGGCCTCAACGGCCCGGACCGCACGGTCGATTACCTGTTCTACAGCCCGAAGATCAAACGGGTCGAGGCCACGGTGCGGCAGGACGATACGTTGCGCATTTCCGATCATTTGCCGGTGATTGCCAAGTTCCTCCTGCCACCTAACTGACCTCAGTGAGCCTCTTCGAGATCATCGTGCAACAGCCCGAAGATCTGCCGCTTCATCTCTATGAACGAGCGCTCCATCACCATGTCCAGGGTGCGTGGGCGCTCGATCGGCACATCGAGAATCTGCTTGATCCGCCCAGGCCTGGCGCCCATCACATACACCCGGTCGCCGAGCAGGATCGCCTCGTCGATATCGTGGGTGACGAACAGCACGGTTTTTTTACTGTGGCCCCACACCCGCAGTAACAGCTGCTGCATTTGCAGGCGGGTCTGGCTGTCGAGGGCGCCGAAGGGTTCGTCCATCAGCAGGATCTGCGGGTCGTTCGCCAAGGCCCGGGCAATCGCCACCCGCTGCATCATGCCGCCGGACAACTGCTTGGCGTAGTTGTCGGCGAACCCGGACAACCCGACCTCATGCACATAGTGATCGACGATCTCCTTGCGCCGCGCCGCCGGCATGCCCCGGCGCTTGAGGCCGAACTCGACGTTCTGCCGCACGGTCAGCCACGGAAACAGCGTGTAGCTCTGGAACACCATCCCGCGATCCGCGCCGGGGCCCTGCACTTGCTGGCCGCCGACGTAGATCTCGCCGGAGGTCGGCTCGGCCAGGCCGGCGGTCAGGTACAACAGGCTCGACTTGCCGCAGCCCGACGGCCCGACCAGCACCGCGAACTGCTGATCCGGCACCTCGAACGACACTTCTTCCAGCGCGGTGAATGTAGCGCCGCCGGGTTTGCTGTAGCGCAGGCTGACCTTGTCCACCTGCAACCTTGGCGCAGCGTGTGCCGGTGCGGCGACCGGCTCGATGAAACGACGGTTGGCTGCGGTTACTGAGCCCATGCGGCAATCCTCGAACGCAAGAAGCGGAACAGTTGATCGGTGACCAGGCCGAGCAGGCCGATGATCGCGATGGCGAGAAAAATCACGTCGACCTGAAAGCCGCGCATGGCCTTGAGGCTCAAGTAGCCGAGGCCACTCGAGGCGGCGACCAGTTCGGCCACCACCAGATAGGTCCAGGCCCAGCCCATGGTCACCCGCAAGGTGTCGAGCACGCCGGGCAACGACGCCGGGGCGATCACATGCAGCACCGCGTCACGCCGGTTGGAACCGAGGGTGTAGGAGGCATTGATCAAGTCCTTGGAGATGCCTTTGGACACGTCCGCGATCATCACCAGTTGCTGGAAAAACACCCCGAAAATGATCACCGAGACACGTTGCTCCAGACCGATACCAATCCAGAGGATGAACAGCGGCACGAACGAGGTCACCGGCAGGTAGCGGATGAAATTGACCAGCGGCTCGAGGATCGCCTGGACGATGCGAAAGCTGCCCATCAGCAAGCCCAGCGGCACCGCCACCAGTGACGACACAATGAAACCGACCATCACCACTTCGACGCTGGCCCAGACATGCTGGCCGAGGGTGCCGTCGCGGCTCAGGCGCACGGCGGCCTCAACTACCGCGCCGGGCGTTGGCAGAAACATCCCCGGCACGATGCCGCCATAGGACAGCCCGGCCCACAGGCCGACCAGCAACACCCAGGCCAGAGCGCTGGCGCTCCACACCACCGGCACCGGCAACCCGGTCTTCGGTGTGATGCAGCGGCTCAGCCATGAATTGCGCTTGAACATGAGCAGTCTCCTAGAGCGGGCTGACGAAGCGGTTATCCACCAGATCGTCGTTGCTGACGTTGTAGGGTTTGCCCTGCAATTCACTGGCGGTTTCGTTGGCCAGTTTGATCAGCGGTGCGCTGTCACCCGGCTTGCCCGGCGAGCCAAGGAGTTTTTCGCTCATGGCTTGATCGTAGAAGCGCACACCTTGCGCGGCGGCGGCCAGTTCCTTCGGATCGGACAGGTAACCGCCGACGCCCTTGGCCATGATTTCGTAGGCTTGCTGTGGATGGTCCTTGGTGTACTGCACCGCTTTGTAGAGACCGGCGACCAGCGCCTTGACGTCCTCCGGCTGCTTCTCGATCACCGTGCAGTTGAGCGCCACCACATCGACGATCACGCCGGGCGTACTGCTGCTGTCGATCAGCACCTTGCCTTGTTGCTTGTCGCGCACCATCGACAGATGCGGCTCCCAAGTCACGGCGGCCGGCACGCGACCGGCAATGAACGCGGTGGCGGCATCGTCGGCGGTCATGTTCTGCACGGTGATGTCGCTCATGCTCATGCCGTTCTTTTTCAGCAGGTACGACAACCAGAATTGCGAGGTCGACCCTTCGTTGACGGCCACGGCCTGGCCCTTGAGTTCTTGCAGGCTCTTCACGTTTTTACCCACCAGCACGCCGTCGCCGCCATGGCTGTCATCCAGCACGGCCACCGCCTTGAAGCAGAACTGCGGGCGGTACTTGAGCACTTCGTCGATGGTCGAGGCCGAGCCGGACAATTGCCCGGACGCCTGGGCGGCCATGTACATCGACGCCTCTTCGACCACCGGCAATTCGACGGTCAGGCCGTTTTCCTTGAAGTAGCCCAGATCCCGGGCCAGATACAGCGTGCCGTAACCGACCCACGTGGTGTGGCCGATCGACAAGGTGCCGGCCTGGGCGGCGGTGATGCAAAGGGCGGAAATCGCCAGAGGACCTGCAAGACGGGTAAACAAGGACTTGTTCATGGAGCACTCCCAACGCTGTTGATTTAGTTGTCATGGGCAGTACGGCCAGCTTCGTCGGCGCGGATGCACGCTGCGGTCTCTGCTGGACTCTGGCGGGCAATGCCTTGGCTGGCGAAATCGATGTTGACCCAGGCCTGGCCTCAGGAAAACGAGGAAATAGTTAGACGCGAACGATGAAAAAACTGGGTAGTGCGCACCGCGAAAGGGCGCGTCGGGCGGGGATGCACGAGGTGGGTGCAAAGCCCAAAAAAATCGCAGCCGAAGGCTGCGATTGTTAGCGTTTCACACAGGTTTCAGATCAGAGCCGACCGTGTTCCCGCGCCGTACGATCCAGCGCTTTCAGGGTCTTGCCCACCAGCTCGTCAATCTCTTCACGACGGGCAATCAACGCCGGCGCCATGATCATCCGCCCCAGTGTCGAGCGAATGATCACCCCCTCTTCAAAACCGATCGTGCGGCAGCGCCAGGCGATGTCGTTCTCATTGGCGAAGCGCTTGCGCGTGGCCTTGTCTTCGGCCAGTTGCAAAGCCGCGACCATGCCCGTGCCCTGAATATCGCCCACCAACGGGTGATTGCCGAACACCTCGCGCAGGCACTGTTGCAGGTACGGGCCGATGTCATCCTTGACCCGCGTCACCACGCCTTCATCGCGCAGGGCCTTGAGGTTGGCAATCGCCACCGCCGCTGCCACCGGGTGCCCCGAATAGGTCAGGCCATGGGCGAACACACCGCCCTGCTCCACCAGCACGTCGGCCATTTTCTTCGACAGGATCAGCCCGCCCATCGGGATGTAACCGGAGGTCAAACCCTTGGCGATGGACAGGGTGTCCGGCTCGAAACCGAAGTATTCGTGGGCGAACCATTCGCCGGTGCGACCGAAGCCGCCGATCACTTCATCGGCGCACAACAGCACATCGTACTTGCGGCAGATGCGCTGAATTTCCGGCCAGTAGCTTTCCGGCGGGAAGATCATTCCGCCCGCGCCCTGGAACGGTTCAGCGATGAACCCGGCGACCTTGTCCGCGCCCAGTTCGAGGATCTTCGCTTCCAGTTGCTGCGCCGCCCGCAGGCCGAATTCCGCCGGCGTCAGGTTGCCTTCGTGGGCGAAGAAGTATGGCTCGTCGATGTGTGCGATGTCGGGAATCATGCCGCCCATTTCGTGCATGAACTTCATGCCGCCGAGGGCCGTCGCCGCCAGGGTCGAACCGTGATAGCCGTTCCAGCGGCCGATCATGATTTTCTTCTCGGGCTTGCCCAGCACCTGCCAGTAACGGCGCACGGTACGGATCAGCACCTCGTTGGCCTCGGAGCCGGAGTTGGTGTAGATCGCGTGGCTGTAGTGCCCCGGCAGCAGGCTGAACAACAGCTCGGAGAGCTCGATCACCTGCGGGTGGGTGGTGTGGAAAAACATGTTGTAGTACGGCAACTGCTCCAGTTGCTGGCTCGCGGCGGCGTTCAGATCCTTGCGCCCGTAACCGAGATTGGTGCACCACAGCCCGGACATGCCGTCGAGGTAGCGCCGACCGTCGTTGTCCCACAGGTGCAGGCGTTCACCGCGCACCATCACCCGTGGGCCTTCGTCGTTGAGGGCCTTCTGGTCGACGAACGCATGAATGTGGTGTGCTGCATCGGCGGCCTGGTAGTCGCGGGTTTCACGTGAGGTGGTCATCGCCGGATCTCCTTTCTTGTTGTGAGCGGCTGTCATGAGCGCAGTTGAAACCAGGTGGTTTTCAACTGGGTGTATTTGTCGAACGAGTGCAGCGACAGATCGCGACCGAAACCGGATTGCCTGCCGCCGCCAAACGGCACGGTCACGTCCAGCGCATCGACGCTGTTGACCGACACCGTACCGGCTCGCAATTGCCGCGCCACCCGATGCGCGCGGTGCAGATCATCGGTCCACAGCGACGCCGCCAGACCGTAGACGCTGTCGTTGGCCAGTTGCACCGCGTGGGCCTCGTCATCGAACGCAATCACCGCCAGCACCGGGCCGAACACTTCTTCGCGAAACAGGGTCATGTGCGGCTGCACGTCGATGAAAATCGTTGGCTGCACGAAGTTGTCCGAGCCGTTGAAACTCAACTGCCGCCCGCCACAGACGCGGGTCGCGCCTTCGCGCTCGGCCTGGTGGATGAAGCGCAGGATGCTCTCGGTCTGACGGCTGTCGACAATCGCCCCGGCCGCACTCGCCGGATCCAGCGGATCCCCCGGTTGCCAGCATTCGGCCTGAGCCTTCATGCGCTCGACGAACTCGTCGTGAATCGAGCGTTCCACCAGCAATCGCGAATTGGCCGAACAGACTTCGCCCTGATTGAAGAAGATCCCGAACGCGGCTTTCTGCGCCGCCAGATCCAGATCCTTGCAGTCGGCGAACACCAGGTTGGCGCTCTTGCCGCCGCACTCCAGCCACACCTGCTTGAGGTTCGACTGCGCGGAGTACTGCATGAAATATTTGCCGACCTGGGTCGAGCCGGTGAACACCAGACAATCGACATCCGGGTGCAGGCCCAGGGCTTTACCGGTTTGTTCGCCGAGCCCCGGCAGCACGTTCAGCACACCGGCCGGCAACCCGGCATCCAGCGCCAGCTCAGCCAGACGCAACGCGGAAAACGGCGATTGTTCGGCGGGTTTGAGGATCACCGAGTTGCCCGCCGCCAGCGCCGGGGCGAGTTTCCACGCGGCCATGTCCAGCGGGAAGTTCCACGGCACCACGGCGGCGACCACGCCCAGCGCTTCACGAGTGATGGTCGCCAGCACGTTCGAGGCGCTCGGCGCGACCTGATCGTAGAGTTTGTCGAGGCTTTCGGCGTACCAGCGAAACACCCCGGCGGCGCCCGGTACGTCGATGTTGTAGGCGTCCATCACCGGCTTGCCCATGTTCAGCGAATCGAGCAGCGCCAGTTCTTCGCGATGAGCCAGAATCAGGTCCGCCAGACGCAACAGCACTTGCTTGCGCTCGGTCGGTGAACGCCCGGCCCACGTGCCGGCTTCGAATACCTGCCGCCCGTTGCGCACCGCCGCGTCGACCTCTCCTTCACCGCACGCGGCGACGTTTGCCAGTCGCTGGCCGGTGGCCGGGTTGATCGCGGCAAAGGTCTGCCCCGACTGCGCCGCAGACAGTTGGCCATTGATCACGGCCTGGTACGGATAGCTCAATTCAGCGGCCTTGCGCTGCCAGTCTGCAAGCTCGAACACGGTGGACGCTCCTTGGACTTTTTTCTTTATGTGAACAGTGCGCAGTCGATAGTCGCTCAGGCCCGGGCGCGCTAAAACCAGTAAAAATGTCTTCGCAGACAATAAAAAAGGTAACCAGCCGATGGCCCCTTCGCGCGCGTATGGGGCTATTGTTCGGGGACAAAAAACCGCCGACAGAACGGAGGCCGGCGGCGTACAAATTGCTTGGATGTGCAATCCGTTCGCTTTGAGGTTCGCCGTGGCCGCTTACAACCTGCGTCAGTTGAAATACTTCATCACCACCGTCGAATGCGGCAGCGTCGCCGAAGCGTCGCGCAAGCTGTACATCGCGCAACCGGCGATTTCCACGGCGATCAAAGGGCTGGAAGACAGCTTCGGCGTGCAACTGCTGATCCGCCATCACGCCCAGGGCGTGTCCCTGACGCCGAGCGGTGCGCGGTTCTTCCGCAAGGCTCAGGAACTGCTGCGCATGGCCAAGGAATTCGAACAGAACGCCCTCGCCGACAACGACGTGGTGGCCGGGCAGATCGATATCGGCTGTTTCGAAACCGTCGCGCCGCTGTACCTGCCGCAGTTGATTGCCGGCTTCTCGGCGCTGTATCCGGGGGTGAAGATCCGCATTCGCGACGGCGAACAACAGGAACTGGTGCAAGGCCTGACTTCGGGTACCTTCGACCTGGCAATCCTGTACAAGCACGACCTCGACGCCACCATCGAAACCGAACCCTTGATGCCGGCCCAACGGCCTTACGCCCTGCTCCCGGCGGATCACCGCTTCGCCCAGCTCAAGCAGGTTTCGCTGCGGGACTTGTGCCTGGAACCGATGATCCTTTTGGACGTGCAACCGAGCCGCACCTACTTCGTCAGCCTGTTCGAAGAACTCGGGCTGTCACCACGCATCGAGTTCAGCTCACCGTCGATCGAAATGGTGCGCGGCATGGTCGGCCAGGGTTTCGGCTTCTCGATCCTGGTCACCCGCCCTCACTCGGAATGCACCTACGACGGCAAGAAAGTCGTGTGCGTGGACATCGTCGAAGACGTCACCGGCTCAGGCCTGGTGGCCGCGTGGCTCAAACGCGGACAACTGACCAAACCGGCGCAGTTGTTTGCCGATTATTGCCGGGAGCAACTGACGGCGAAGGCTAGCCGCTGACCCTCACGTACCCCGCGGTTTGGCCCGGGCGGTAGCCTCGGCCACCAACGGATCATCCGGCCAATAGTGCTTCGGATACCGCCCCTTCAAATCCTTCTTCACTTCGGCATAAGTGCTGCGCCAGAAGTTGGCCAGATCCTGCGTGACCTGCACCGGACGCCGTGCGGGCGACAGCAGGTGCAGTTTGACCACTTGCCGACCGCCGGCGATGCGCGGTGTGTCGGCCAGGCCGAACAGCTCCTGCAAACGCACCGCGAGAATCGGTGGCTGCTCGCTGTAGTCGAGGCGAATCGACGAGCCCGACGGCACGCTCAGGTGATGCGGTGCCTGTTCGTCGAGTTGTTGCGGCAGTGGCCAAGGCAGCAGATTGCGCACGATGCTCGACAGGTCGAGGTTGGCGAAATGGCTGAGGCGCGAGACCTTGCCCAGGTACGGCATCAGCCAGTCTTCGAGGGTTTTCAGCAGCGTGGCGTCGCTGACATCCGGCCATTGGCTGTCGCCCTTGGCGTCCAGGTCGAGCTGGCGCAGCAACGCGACTCGCGCCTGCCACTGGCGCAGTTCCGGGGTCCACGGCAGCAGCTCCAGCCCCTTGCGCCGCACCAGATTGACCAGCGCCTGACTGCGGGCGTTTTCGTCGAGACCGGTCAGTGGTTCGCGGCTGAGAATCAGCTCTCCAACCTTGCGCTGACGCTCTGCGCGCAGCACGCCTTCACGTTCGTCCCAGTCCAGTTGATCGACGTTGTGCACCTGTTCGGCCAGCACCGAATCGAACAGCGCCGGATCGAAATCCGCTGCCAGATAAATCCGCTCTTCGCGCTGACCTTGGCGGCTGCCGAGGTCGGCGATGACGATCCATGGCTCTTTCATCAGGCTGTCGGCTTCGGCGAACAGCGCTGCTCGGCCGTTGGCCAGTCGATATTCGGCGCCACCAGGACGCCGCTGCTGGGCGACGCGATCCGGGTAGGCCAGTGCCAGCAACGCGCCGAGCCAGCGCGGGTGATCCGGATCGGCGACCGGCTCGCTCGCCTTACCGCGCAGGTAGCCACGATATTGCCGCGCCAGTTGCCGGGCGCGCTGCACGCTGCCTTGGGCACCACGCGCCGCGCGCTCTTGGCCGGACAGCAGTGCCAGACGACTGTGAAGATCGGCCCCCGCGCCACGCCAGATATCCCGCTCACCGAGCAGCGCGGCGACGTCGCACGCCATGCTTGCCAATCCCAGAGCCTGACCGCGCAACAGCAGATGAGCGATGCGCGGGTGGGCCGGCAGTTCGGCCATGGCCTGACCGTGGCGATTCAGGCTTTCGCCATCCAGTGCACCAAGTCGCTGCAACAAATCCTGAGCCTGTGCATAAGCGGCGGCGGGCGGCACATCCAGCCAGATCAGATCACCCGGCGACACACCCCAGCGTCCGAGTTGCAAAGCCAGGCCAGCCAGATCCGCCGAAAGGATTTCCGCACTGCCATAAGCCGCCAGTTGTTCGTGCTGATCCTGCGACCACAACCGATAACACACGCCCGGTTCCAGTCGCCCGGCCCGGCCGGCGCGCTGGGTGGCACTGGCTTTGGAGATGCGCTGAGTGTCGAGGCGGGTCATGCCGCTGCCCGGATCGAAACGCGGCACCCGCGCCAGCCCGGCGTCGATCACCACACGCACGCCATTGATGGTCAGGCTGGTCTCGGCGATGTTGGTGGCCAGCACCACTTTGCGCTGACCCGCCGGGGCCGGGTCGATGGCGGCGCGCTGGGCATTCAGGTCGAGTTCGCCGTGCAGCGGGCAGAGCAACACGTCGCTGCGCTCACCGATGGCGTCCGCCAGTTGCTGATGAACCCGGCGGATTTCCGCCTGCCCCGGCAGGAACACCAACAGGCTGCCGGTTTCATCGTGCAGCGCTTCGAGCACCGTTTGCGTGACTCGTTGATCGATGTATTCGCCGGGCTGAAAAGGCCGGCCCCAGCGCATCGTCACCGGGAACATCCGGCCTTCGCTGCGCAGGATCGGCGCGTCGTCGAGCAGCCCGGCCAGACGCTCGCCTTCGAGAGTGGCGGACATCAGCAGAATCTTCAGCGGTTGTTCAGCTCGAAACAGCTCGCGACCGTTCAGACTGAGGGCCAGTGCCAGATCGGCGTCGAGGCTGCGTTCGTGAAATTCGTCGAAGATCAGCAGGCCCACGCCTTCCAGCGCCGGGTCGTCCTGCAAGCGCCGGGTGAGGATGCCTTCGGTGACCACTTCGATGCGCGTATTGGGGCCGACCTTGCTGTCGAGGCGGATGCGATAACCGACGGTTTCACCGACCTTCTCGCCCAGTTCGCTGGCCAGCCGTTCCGCGGCGGCGCGGGCGGCCAGCCGACGGGGTTCGAGCATGAGAATGGTCTGCCCGTTCAGCCACGCTTCATTGAGCAGGGCCAAGGGCACGCGGGTGGTTTTACCGGCGCCGGGCGGTGCTTCGAGCACGGCTTCGTGGCGTGTCGCCAACGCTTCACGCAGGGCGGGTAAAACTTCGTCGATCGGCAAAGAAATCATGCTGGCTCCCAAACAGAGCGGCGAGTATAACGGCGAACTGCCAGGCGTTCGTCAGGGTCTTAACTTCACACGATGACGCTTCGTTAACAGATGACTCAGGAGATTCCCATGCGCTTACCTTTTCGCCTGATCGGCGGTGTACTGGTTGCCACCCTGCTCACCCAGATCACTGCGTGCGGTTCGATTTTCTATCCCGACCGGCGCGGCCAGATCGACGGCAAGATCGACCCGGCGATTGCCGTGCTCGATGCCGTGGGCCTGCTGTTCTATATCCTCCCGGGCGTGATCGCGTTTGCGGTGGACTTCGCCACCGGTGCGATCTACTTCGAGCCAGGCCACACGGCGCAAGTTGATCCGGCCAAACTCAAGCCAGCCATCGGCCCGGACGGCCAGGTCGATAACCTCAAGTTGCAGGCTATTCTCGAAACGGAGCTGGGCCGCAATCTGCCGCTGGACGACCCGCGTCTGATCCAGCACAAGGGCAGCACCCAGCAACTGGCGATGTTCGGCCTGCAACCTGCCGCATAAGGAATCCATGCCCCCATGACCACAAGCACCGAACACGCCCGCCTGCTGCGGCTGGCGACCCGCGCCTCGGTGGCGGTGGCCTGTACGCTGATCGTTGCCAAAGCCATCGCCTGGTGGCTGAGCGGTTCGGTGAGCATGCTCGCCGGCCTGACCGACTCGGCCCTCGATGGCATCACGTCGTTGCTCAATCTGCTGGCGGTGCATTACGCGCTGCGCCCGGCGGATGACGATCACCGTTATGGCCACGGCAAGGCCGAGTCACTGGCGGGCATGGCGCAGGCGCTGTTCATTGGCGGCAGTGCGCTGCTGATCGCGTTCCAGGCTTATGAGCGCCTGAAAAATCCCGAGCCGCTTGGTGCGCCATGGCTGAGCATCGGGGTGATCGTGTTTTCCCTGGTGCTGACTGTCGCGCTGTTGATGTTGCAACATCGGGTCATCAAGCAGACCGGCTCCAACGCGGTGCGGGCGGATTCGCTGCATTACCGTTCGGACCTGTTGCTCAACGGCAGCATTCTGATTGCGCTGGTGTTGGCCGGATTGGGTTTCGAGCAACTGGATGCGTGGTTTGGTCTGGGGATCGCGGCATACATTCTGTGGAGCGCAATCCAGATCGCCCGGGAAAGTTTTTCGGTATTGATGGATGAAGAGCTGCCGACGGATGTCAGTCAGCACATGCTCGAACTGGCCTGCGCTGTGCCGGGGGTGTTGGGCGCTCATGATCTGCGCACACGGATTTCCGGCAATCACTGGTTTGTGCAGTTGCACCTGGAACTGCCGGGGGAGCTGACACTGTCAGTCGCCCACGGCATCAGCGATCAGGCGGCGGATGCCATTCACAAAGCCTACCCACGGGCCGAAGTGCTGGTGCACGCCGACCCGCAGGAAGTGGTCAAAGCCGCTCGGGCTCAGTAGTTGACCTGATAACCGCGACTGCTCAGGCAATTGCCCTGGGCCTGGCGGTAGGCCTGCACCACTTCGGGCGCCGGTTGATAAGTCGCGGTGCGCGGATTGAAGCCGCTTTGCTGCACCGCGTACTGATAGCACTCGTAACCGTCGCGCTGAACCTGCTCCGGTGACTGACCGTTGGCCGGATAGGCTTCCACGTCATAACCATTGCCGGTCGGCTGCGGTGGCTGCTGTACCGGCGGCTCGACCACCACGTAATCCTGCGTTGCTTCCTGATAGGCGTAGTACGAGCCCGCGGCAAGGAACAGCAACGAACCGCCGATCCACACTTCACGGGCGTAATCCGGCAGGTACTGGATGCGAATTCCGCGCGGCGGTTGGACCACGATGTAGCGCGGGCCTTGCGGGCGATACCAGTAGCCGCCGGAGTAGAAATAGTCCTGGCCGCGATACGGCACGCGATAGTCGCGATCCGGGAAACGGTCGATTACATGACCCGGCCGGTACTGCGGGCCGGGGCCCCAGCCGTTGCCATGCCCGTCCGGACGACCGGGCCAGCGGTTGTCGTTGGGACGGGTGCCGGTCTGCCAGTTCTGGTGGTAACCATTCTGCGGGCGCTCGTCGCGGTAGTAGCCCTGACGAGGTTCCTGGGTCTGGCGCACGGTGTCGGGGCGCGGCTGGATCGGCAGGTCATTGGCCGGGAGTTGCGGCGGCGGTGGCGGCTGGCGCACCGGGTTGGGGTTGTACGCCGGACGTGGCTGATTCTGGTTATGCCACTGGCCATTGTTCGGTTGGCCGTGGCTCTGCTGGCCGTTGTGCTCGAACTGGCGGCTGTTGTCGCCACGAATGATGTCGTTGTCCTGCCGCTGTGGATTGTTCTGGCCGTGCGGCTGATTGCTGCCGCCATGGCCCTGATTGTTGCCCTGATGCTCCGGCCCGCGTCCGCCGCCGTCGGGGCCGCGATTCTGCGGCTCATCCGCCAGCGCTTGCGCACCGACACTCACACACAGCAAACCAACACTGGCCAGACGCCAGATGCGCGACTTCATGAAATTCCTCACTGCGGACGAGAGCCTGTAATTAAGAGGGCGTGTAGCTAAGACCGGGGATGAGCACACCGGGTTCTGCTACAGGTTATCAGTCACGTCATTTATTTATTGAGCGAGATGGGCCAAATCGCGGGCAAGAAAAAAGGGAGACCCGTCGGCCTCCCTTCTAGAGAACTTCGTCCTGGCTCGACGCTTTTGACGTCGGCTCACCTCACGCCGTCTTCTGGACAGTGTGCAGCTCGGGGGCCGGCCCAACCCCGGTGGGGGTGGCGGCCGCGGCGGGCCGGATTGGGCGGGCCGCAGTGGACTGTGTTACCGAGCAGTGATTCTGGTGATAAGAATAGGCCGGGCGCTGCGACAGATGATTGCGAAGATTGCTGAAATAAACATCACTTGCGCAATTTTTAACCCTGGATAGATAATCCGCCGCAATAGTTAAGACAAGGGACCGTTTGATGAGCAAACTCGACCGTTACGACCTGAGTATTTTGGCGGAATTGCAGCGCGACGCCCGCATCTCCAACCAGGAACTGGCCGAGCGCATCGGTCTGTCACCCTCCCCGTGCTCGCGCCGGGTCAAGCAACTGGAGGACGACGGCTACATCTCCCGTCAGGTCGCCCTGCTCGATCGCAAGATGCTCGGCCTGAGCCTGACCGCTTACGTGCTGATCGGCATGGACCGGCACACACCGGAACGTTTCGAGAACTTCGAAGCGGCGATCCGCACCTTGCCGCAAGTGCTGGAATGCAGCCTGGTGACCGGCGTGGATGCCGACTATCAGCTGAAAGTGGTGGTGCCGGACATGGATCACTATCAGAAGTTGCTACTGGGGCACTTGACCCGCATCGAAGGCGTGACCAGCGTGCGCTCAAGCTTTGTGCTGAATCAGGTACTCAACAGCACCGAATTGCCGCTGACGCATCTGCGCAACTGAAATCGACGAATGACTGCGGCACACCGACGCAGGTCAATGCTGCGTCGTTCGCCGCTGGCGTATACTCCCGGCCGCCCTTTTTGCCGCTTGCGTGCCGGAGAACCCGATGGATCCAGCAGTATTTGAAGAGTGGATGATGACTGGTCTGGTCAGCATCCTGATCATTTTCATGGGTTTCATCGTCTGGGATCTGGCGAAGAAGTCCAAGGCCGGGCGCTTCGGCTCGTTCATTCTGTTCTTCGTGCTGGGCCTGGGCGTGGCCGCGTTCATCATCAAGAGTGTGGTGATCGGCCTGATCGAATCCGGCGCCTTATAAGCGCGCCGGCACTTCTTTCCACTGGCCCTGATCGAGCCCTTCGATCGTCCAGTCACCAATCCTGACCCGCACCAGCCGCAACGTCGGCAGCCCCACCGCCGCCGTCATCCGCCGCACCTGGCGGTTGCGCCCTTCGCGAATCACCAGCTCCAGCCAGGTTGTCGGAATCGTTGCGCGAAAGCGTACCGGTGGATTGCGCGGCCACAGTTCAGGCTCATCCAGTTGCCGCGCTTGCGCGGGCAAAGTCATGCCGTCATTCAATTCGACGCCGTCGCGCAGGCGCTGCAACTGCTCGGCCGTCGGCACGCCTTCAACCTGCACCCAATAGGTTTTCGCCAGCTTGTGCTTGGGGTCGGCGATCCGCGCCTGCAACTGGCCGTCGTTGGTCAGCAACAGTAAACCTTCGCTGTCGCGATCCAGCCGCCCGGCCGGGTAAATACCCGGAATGTCGATGTAATCCTTGAGCGTCGCCCGCCCTTCGCCGTCGCTGAACTGCGTCAGCACATCAAACGGTTTGTTGAACAGGATCAGCTTCGGCTCGGCCGGTGGTGCCTTGGCGACACGGCGCGGGGCTGAAGAAGCTGGCTTCGCGCCGGGGCGGCGGGAAGGTGGACGTTGGGGACGGGACATGGCGAAAAGAACATCTAACGGTCGGGGCTGACATAGTAGCCCGACCGTTCAATGACCATCCACAAATCAGCGGAACGGCGGTTCGTCGAAGCTACGCAGTTTGCGCGAGTGCAGCGAATTGAGTTCGGTGCGCAGCAGATCCACCGCTTCGATGCCGATCTTCAAGTGCTGGCTGACCGCACGCTCGTAGAACGCGTTGGCCGAACCCGGCAGCTTGATTTCGCTGTGCAGCGGCTTGTCCGACACACACAGCAACGTGCCGTACGGCACCCGCAGGCGATAACCCTGGGCGGCGATGGTGCCGCTTTCCATGTCCACCGCCACGGCGCGGGACAGGTTGATCAGCGGTCGCTCCTGGGCCCAGCGCAGTTCCCAGTTGCGGTCATCGTAGGTCAGCACGGTGCCGGTGCGCAGGCGTTTTTTCAGCTCTTCGCCTTTTTCGCCGGTGATGTTGGCCGCCGCTTGCTGCAACGCCAGCTGCACTTCGGCCAGGGCCGGAATCGGAATGTTCGGCGGCACCACGCGGTCGAGAATCCCGTCGCGACGCATGTAAGCGTGAGCCAGCACGTAGTCGCCGATGGTCTGCGACTGACGCAGGCCGCCGCAGTGACCGATCATCAGCCAGCAATGCGGACGCAGCACGGCCAGGTGGTCGGTGATGTTCTTGGCGTTGGACGGGCCGACGCCGATGTTCACCAGGGTCACGCCGTGGCCATCGCTGGCAATCAGGTGGTAGGCCGGCATCTGGTAACGGTGCCAGACCACGCCGGCGGCAATGGCCGAGGCTTCACCGTGATCCATGCCTTTTTCGATGATCACGTTGCCCGGCAACACCATGCGCACGAAACGCGGGTCACGGCGCAGTTGCTCCAGGCCATGGACGATGAACTGGTCGACATAACGGTGATAGTTGGTCAGCAGAATCCACGGCTGCACATGGCGCCAGTCGCTGCCGGTGTAGTGCACCAGACGACGCAGCGAGAAGTCGACGCGCGCGGCGTCGAACAGCGCCAGCGGCAGCGGATCGGTGTTTTCCCAGTCGTAGAGACCGTCGGCGATGCCATCGGTGGCGGCGGACAGGTCGGTACTCGGGAACACTCGCGCCAGCACAGCGGCGGTGACGCCGGAGCCGGCCAGTTCATCGCCCTGCTCGACCACATACGGGTACGGAATGTTCTGCTCGCTGACCCCGACTTCGACGGTTACGGTGAAGTCGTGCATCAGCGGCGTGAGCTGTTCCAGCAGGTATTTGCGAAACGCCTTCGGATGGGTAACGGTCACGCTGTAGGTGCCCGGCAACTGCACCTTGGCGTAAGCGCGGGTGGTCTGTGGGACTTCGCCCTGGCAGTGGTAGGTCAGACGCAGTTCGGGATAACGGAACAGGGCACGTTGCTCGGCGTCGGGCTCGACGCGATCCTTGAGGTAACGCTTGAGCGCCGAGTTCAGCGCCGTGGTGGCCCGCTCATGCAGCTCGGCCAGACGATCCACGGCTTGTTCGGCGGTTTGAACGACAATAAACGCTTCGGTCACGATCAGCTTCCTGTGTTCTGACTTGCAGAGCTTCATCTTGCCTGCATCGTGGCGTCACGGAAACAGTGGCGTAATGGCTTTGGCGCGATCCCCCTTCAGAAACCCTGCGGTGTCGAGCGAGCGACGATGGCCTCGACATCCAGCCCGCGCGGCAACGCGCCGTAGACCCGCCCGCCTCCGTTCAGACGACTGGCGATAAAGGCATCGCTGACCGCCGCATTCCCGGCCTCCAGCAACAGCTTCGCTTGCAGCCCCAGGGCGATGTCTTCGGTCAATTGCCGAGCGCGGTATTGAATGTCACTGGTGTCCTTGAAGGCCGCCTGCAGTTGCTGGATGTGCGCCGCAAGACGCCTGTCGCCATGGCCGTCGCCCAACTCGCTGAACAGCACATTGAGCACACCCGGCTCTTTCGACAAGGCCCGCAGCACGTCGAGGCATTGCACGTTGCCGGAGCCTTCCCACGTCGAGTTCACCGGCGCTTCGCGGTACAGACGCGGCAGAATGCTGTCTTCGACATACCCGGCGCCGCCCATGCATTCGGCGGCTTCGTTGATCATCGCGGGCGCACGTTTACAGATCCAGTATTTGCCCACCGCGGTCACCAGCCGGGCGAACTGCGCTTCATGGCGGTCATCCAGATGATCCAGCGCCTTGCCCATGCGCAGGCTCAGGGCCAGCGCGGCTTCGCTTTCCAGCGCCAGATCGGCCAGCACGTTCTGCATCAGCGGTTGTTCGCCGAGCAGTTTGCCGCCGACCTTGCGGTGGGCACAGTGGTGGCTGGCCTGAGTCAGCGCCTGACGCATCAGCGAGCTCGAACCGACCATGCAGTCGAACCGAGTCATCGCCACCATCTCAATGATAGTCGGCACGCCGCGTCCTTCTTCACCGACCATCCACGCCAGCGCGCCACGGAACTCCACTTCGCTGGAGGCGTTGGACTGGTTGCCGAGCTTGTTTTTCAGGCGCTGGATATAGAACTGATTGCGCGTGTCGTCCGGGCGATGGCGCGGCAGCAGGAAACAGCTCAACCCCTTGTCGGTCTGCGCCAGCGTGAGGAACGCATCGCACATCGGCGCCGAACAGAACCACTTGTGGCCTACCAGTTCATAAGCCTGGCCCGGGCCGCTGGCGCCGACCGGATAAGCCTTGGTGGTGTTGGCCCGCACGTCGGTGCCGCCCTGTTTCTCGGTCATCGCCATGCCGATGGTCACGCCGGCCTTGTGAGCCATGCCAACATTGCGCGGGTCGTATTCGGTGGCGAGGATTTTCGGCAGCCATTGTTCAGCCAGGTTCGGCTGCAAACGCATCGCCGGCACACTGGCAAAGGTCATGGTCAACGGGCAACCGCTGCCGGCTTCGGCCTGGCTGTGCAGGTAGGTCATGGAGGCGCGGGCGACATGGGCGCCATCTTGTGGATGAGCCCAGGGCAGCGAGGTCAGGCCATGTTCGATGGCGGTGCGCATCAGCTCGTGATACGCCGGGTGAAACTCCACCAGATCGATGCGATGACCGTAGCGGTCATGGCTGGCGAACACCGGTTTGTTCTGGTTGGCGAGAAACCCGGCCTCCATCAGCGGCCCGCCGGCCAGCGCGCCGTAGGCGTCGATCCGCGACTCGGCCCAGCCGGCACCGAACCGCCGCGACCACTCCTGCAACGGCAGGTCGATGCGGTACAGGTTGGTGCCGTCCAGCGACGGCGGCTGGTTGGTGACTTCGTGGGTTTCGGCGAACTGATGCAGGTTCATGACGGGGCTCCTTGATCGGCCAGAGCTTCAGTTAAGCACTGCCCCCGAACCGATCAAAGTGTCATATCGGCCTAAATACCGGCGCTTTCACCCTGTTAGCAGCTCAAGACCCGCCGCTGCATCGCCACCTGCAGATCCTCGAATTTCACCGGTTTGCTCAGGTAATCGATCGAGCCACCGGACGCGCAATGCTCTCGATCCGCCCCTAGCGCGATCATGAAAACCGGCAGATGGGCGCATCCCGGCAGGTCACGAATCTGGCAACACAGCGATGCCCCGTCGAGCGGTGGCAGCTGGCAATCGATCAGCACCGCATCGAAGCGCTCGCGCTGCAAACACTCGAGCGCCGCCGCGCCGTGGTCAGCGGTACGCACCCGGAAACCGAGCTTGAGCAACATGCCGCGCATCACCAACTGATTGACGCTGTTGTCGTCCACCAGCAGTACGGTGCAATCCTGCGGCGCGCGCTCGGTATCGCGGCTGAATGCGGGCATATCCTCCACTTCCGGCAACTCGAACTCGACATCCAGCTGAAACCGGCTGCCACGCCCCGGCTCGGAACGGTGCGTGAGCTTGCCCCCAAGCAACTCCACCAATTGACGACAGATCGCCAGACCGACGCCCAGGCCACCGTATTCACGGGTCATCGAACCGTCGAGCTGGAAGAAGCGCTGATACAGCGTGGCCTCGCCCAGATCGGTGAAACCGATGCCGGTGTCGATCACCGCGAAGGACAGCGCCAGGCGATTGTCCGTCGACGGCTTGCCCGTGACCCGCAACGCGAGGCCGCCGACGCGGGTGAACTTGATCGCGTTATCCAGCAGGCACTCCAGGCATTGCGCGAGTTTGGCGCTGTCGCCGTGCAAGCGATCCGGCAGGGTCGGCAGCACGTCGACCTTGAAGTCCAGCGACTTGCTCGAAGCATTGCCATCGAACTGAATCCGCAACGCCTCGACCACCCCGCGCAGGCTGAAACTGCCCGGCGTTGCCTTGAGCTTGCCGGCCTGCAATTCGGTCAGCGTGAGGATGCCGTTGACCATACGCATCATGTCCCGCGCCGAACCGGCGGCGGTCTGCTGGTATTGCTCCACTTCCGGATCGAGCTCGACGGTCTGCATCAGCTCCAGCGAACCGATCACACCATTCATCGGCGTGCGCAGTTCGTGGGTCAGGGTCGCGAGGAATTCATCCTTGAGCTTGTTGCTGTGGGCCAGTTGCTGGTTGAGTACTTCGAGTTTCTGGCCGGCATCGAACAGGGTCTGCGCCTGTTGTTCGCGCATCGCGTTGATGCGGTCGGCCAGGGCCAGCGACAGCAGCGCCACTTCGATGGCCGAACCGATCTGGCTGGCGTACATGGTCAGGAATACGTTTGGCAGCAAGCCCAGCACCATCATGGTGTTGACGATGCCGCCGATCAGGAACGCCGACCAGGCAATGATGAAATACCGCGCCACCCGCAGGCCGCGCCACCAGGCGAGGATCCCGGCGGCGAAGATCACCACGGTGAAAGTCAGCGCCAGGGTTGTCGCCAGACGCAGGGCCAGGCCATAACGGGTCATCAACGACAGGCCGATCACCACCGCGCCAAAAACGATCAGGGCGATCAGCAGACGATCGAGCCAACGACTGTGGTTCTTCGTCTGCAGGAAACTGCGGGCGAACTGGCTGCCGAACAGCCCCGCGCAACCGATGAAGAACGGCGTGGCGGCGTTGGCCCACCACGGGTTGTCCGGCCAGAAATACTCGACCGCCGCGCCATTGACCGACAGCTGATAGAGGCCGAACGACGCAATATAGAAGATGTAATAGAGGTAACTGGTGTCGCGCACGCTGAGGTAGATGAACAGGTTGTAAACCAGCATCCCCAGCAGCACGCCATAAATGATCCCCAGCACGTACAGGCGCACCGGCTGGTCTTCGAGGTAGGCGGTGCTCGACCACAACGTCACCGGCGCCTGGATCGAGCCTTCGCTGGACAACCGCAGATAAACGGTTCGTTGCTGATCCGGCTTGAACGCCAGGTCGAACAGGTAATTGTTCTGGCGGATCTCGCGACTGGCGAACGGCAAGGCGTCCCCTGTCTGCCGCACCAGCCGATAGTCGCCAGCGGCATCGGGCAGATACAGGTCGAGATGATCGAGCGGCGGATAGGCCAATTCCAACAGCCAACTGCGCTGCGCCGACGGGTTGGTCGGGCGGTAATGCAGGTCGATCTTCAGCCAGAACGCCGAGTGCGAATAACCGGCATTGAGCGTGGCTTTGTCATGGGGTTTGAAGTTTCCGGCGGTGGCTTGCGCGCGGACGTCGGCAATGCTCGCCTGACCGCTCGGGTCTTCGAACACTTGCAGGGATCGTCCCAGCGGGAGGCTCTGGGTGAACTCGTCGAACTCGACGGCGCTTGCCAGGAGGGGCAAGCAGAACAGCAACATCAACAAATAGCGCATTGAAGCCCCAGCGTGGCTTGGCCGGTTGTGTCAGGAAGCCCCCCATTCCCTTTGAGATGACGTAAAACCGGTATTACCTGTTATTGGTTTGGATCCACTCTAGCATAGCCGTTGATGGCCATTGAGCACCATGGAAATTTTTCCTACAAAGGCTCTAGAACGGGCGCTCCAGAGCAGAGCACCGGGCTAGAGCTGTTGACTCGGTCAGATTGTGACAAGCGCTCCGGGCCTCGCTACCCGTGTTATCGGCCGCCCGCTGTGCCACAACACCCGAAAAACAGGTTTGGTGGTAAGCTCGCGCACCATGAATATCTACAGCTCACGCCCCGTTGTCCTCTGTCTCTCCGGCCACGACCCCAGTGGTGGCGCCGGCTTGCAGGCAGATATCGAAGCCCTGCTCGCTCAGGGTTGCCATGCGGCTCCGGCCGTCACCGCCCTGACCGTGCAAGACACGGTCAACGTCACTGACTTTCGCGTCCTCGACCGTGAGTGGGTACTGGCCCAGGCCAATGCCGTACTCAACGACTCCGACGTCGCGGCAGTGAAACTGGGCATGCTCGGTTCCCTGGAAATGGTCGACACCGTCGTCGAACTGCTTCAGGCGCACCCGCACTTGCCAGTGGTCTGCGACCCGGTGTTGCGTGCCGGCGGCGGCGGACGCCTGGGCAAGGACGAAGTCGGCTACGCCATGCGCGAACGCCTGCTGCCGCTGTCGATCATCGCCACCCCCAACCTTCCCGAAGCCCGGATCCTCGCCGAACTGCCAGACGGCACCGCGGACGAGTGCGCTGAAAAACTCCTGCCGTTCATCAAGAATCTGCTGATCACCGGCGGTCACGGCGACGAAACCGAAATCCACAACCGCCTGTACAGCCACGACGGTCTGCGCGAAACCTTCAAGTGTCAGCGTCTGCCCGGCAGCTATCACGGTTCCGGCTGTACCCTGGCCAGCACCCTCGCCGGCCGCCTGGCACTGGGCGAAAACCTTGCCAGCGCCGTGCGTACCGCGCTGGATTACACCTGGCGCACCCTGCGCGATGCCGAACAGCTGGGCAAAGGCCAGTTCGTCCCGCGTCGCCTGCCGCTGGATTTCTGCTCGTAACGTCGTGAGGTCTGCCCGATGAAACTACGTGGCCTGTATGCCATCACCGACAGCCAGTTGCTGGCCGGCAAGTTTCTGTCCTACGTGGAGGCGGCGCTGGAAGGCGGCGTCACTCTGCTGCAATACCGCGACAAAAGCAGCGACGAAGCCCGCCGTCTGCGTGAGGCCGAAGCCCTGCGCGATCTGTGCGAACGCTATAAGACGCACCTGATCATCAACGATGACGCCGAACTGGCCGCGCGCCTGAACGTCGGCGTACACCTGGGCCAGACCGACGGCCCGCTGTCGCCGACCCGCGCCCTGCTCGGCTCCAGGGCGATCATCGGTTCGACCTGCCACGCGCAGCTGGAACTGGCCGAACAGGCCGCCAGGGAAGGCGCGAGTTATGTCGCCTTCGGTCGTTTCTTCAATTCCAACACCAAACCCGGTGCACCGAGTTGCAGCCTCGATCTGCTCGACGAGGCCAAACGCACCCTGCACCTGCCGATCTGCGCGATCGGCGGCATCACCCTCGACAACGCCGCGCCGCTGGTGGCCCATGGTGTCGATCTGCTGGCCGTGGTCCATGGCCTGTTCGGTGCCGACAGCAGCACCGAAGTGACCCGCCGCGCCCGCGCCTTCAATGAATTACTAAAAGTCTGAGAGCCCGATCATGTCTCGTTCCGAAACCCTGTTTGCCAACGCCCAGAAACACATTCCCGGTGGCGTGAACTCGCCGGTGCGCGCGTTCAAGAGCGTCGGCGGCACGCCGTTGTTTTTCAAGCACGCCGAAGGCGCCTACGTCACTGACGAAGACGACAAGCGTTATGTGGATTACGTCGGTTCCTGGGGCCCGATGATCCTTGGCCACAGCCACCCGGACGTGCTGGACGCGGTGCGCAACCAGTTGCAACACGGCCTGTCCTACGGCGCGCCGACCGCGATGGAAACCGAGATGGCCGATCTGGTCTGCTCACTGGTGCCGTCGATGGAGATGGTGCGCATGGTCAGCTCCGGCACCGAAGCGACCATGAGCGCCATCCGCCTGGCCCGTGGCTTCACCGGTCGCGACAGCATCATCAAGTTCGAAGGCTGCTACCACGGTCACTCCGACAGCCTGCTGGTCAAGGCCGGCTCCGGTGCGCTGACCCAGGGCGTACCGAGTTCGGCCGGCGTGCCGGCGGCGTTCGCCAAACACACCCTGACCCTGCCGTTCAACGACATCGACGCTGTAGAAAAAATGCTCGCCGAAGTCGGCCAGGACGTCGCCTGCATCATCGTCGAGCCGGTGGCCGGCAACATGAACTGCGTACCGCCGGCCCCGGGTTTCCTCGAAGGCCTGCGCAGCCTCTCCGACAAGCACGGCGTAGTGCTGATTTTCGACGAAGTGATGACCGGTTTCCGCGTTGCCCTCGGTGGTGCCCAGGCCCACTACGGCGTAACTCCGGACTTGACCACCTTCGGCAAGATCATCGGTGGTGGCATGCCGGTCGGCTGCTTCGGCGGCAAGCGCTCGATCATGGAGCGCATCGCGCCGCTGGGTCCGGTCTATCAGGCGGGCACCTTGTCGGGTAACCCGCTGGCAATGGCCGCCGGCCTGACCACCCTGCGCCTGATCAGCCGTCCGGGCTTCCACGCCGAGCTGACCGACTACACCACGCGCCTGCTCGACGGCCTGCAACAGCGCGCCGATGCCGCTGGCATTCCGTTCGTGACCACCCAGGCAGGCGGCATGTTCGGCCTGTACTTCAGCGGTGCCGACGACATTGTTACGTTTGAAGACGTGATGGCCAGCGATGCGGCGCTGTTCGGTCGCTTCTTCCACCTGATGCTGGAAGGTGGCGTGTACCTGGCACCGAGCGCCTTCGAAGCCGGGTTCACCTCGATCGCCCACGGCGAAACCGAGCTGAAACTGACCCTCGACGCCGCCGAACGCGCCTTCGCCAAACTGAAATAAAACGCCCCGCCGCTGACGTTGGCCATTGCCAGCGTCAGCGTTCTCCTACACCTGCACGCCTTTTCCGACACGCCTGCCAAAAATCTCCCATAAAGTGGGCGATATATTTCCCGCGCAGCAGAAAATCGAGTAAAGACTTTGTAAGGATGGCCCTGCTTATTTCATAATGCGCGCTTATTGGATCCCTCGACGGGTCCGCGCGCCCTTCAGAGGTAAGTCGATTCCCATGAACCGCACCGGCCGCACCCTTGCCTTGGGCTGCCTGTTGCTCCTTCAGCCGCTGCTCGCACATGCACAAGCAGGCGGCAACTCGTTGTTGATCCCGGCGATGGGTCGCTGCACCCTCAATACTCAGCCGCAAGATGTCACGCAGGCACTGGCCGCGTGCCAGAAAGCGGCAGACGAAGGGGATGCGCAAGCGCAATACGAGTTGGGTGAGTTCTACTACGACGGCAAGAATGCGCCGCGCGATCTCAATCAAGCCCTGAGCTATTTCGAAAAGGCCTCGCTGCAAGGCCACGCCCAGGCGCAGTTCAAGCTCGGCACCATGTTCTTCCACGGTGAAGGCGTGCAGTCCAACAACATTCAGGCGTACATCGTGCTGAAGATGGCGGCGGTCAATGGTGCTGAAGAGGCATTGGACACGGCCGACGAGGTGGCCGAAAAAATGTCCCGCGAGGACCTGGAAACCGCCACCCAGGTACTCGGGCAGATTTTCCGTAAATACCTGATGGAACTGCAGAGCGCCGACGGGCGCACACCGTTCTCGCCCCTGCCCTGACTAACGATAGTTCCCGTACTCTGCGTTGGAACTCATTCTGTGACGCTTCGCGTCATTGACGCAGAGCGTCGAAGGCGGCACTCCCACGCAGAGCGTGGGAACGATAGTTACAGACTTACTTCTCGGGCATCGGCACCGGAAACGGCATCACGTTACCCACGCCGCCACGGGCTTCACTGATTTTCGGCGTCCCCAGACGCTCCACCTCGTCGATGCGCACGATCGAATGCATCGGCACAAAGCTGCGCACCACCCCTTCGAACTGCGCCTTGAGCTTTTCTTCGCTCGGGTCGACGACCACTTGCGTGCGCTCGCCAAAGACGAACTCTTCCACTTCCAGAAAGCCCCACAGATCACTTTGATAGATCTGCTTGGCGTACATTTCGAACACCTGGCCCTGGTTGAGGAAAATCACCTTGTAGATTGGAGCTTCGCGTTTGGTCATGGCGGGCAGACAGCATCGGGGTAAAAATGAGGGCGCGAACTATAGCATAGCCACCGGACGCGCAGCGGTAGGAACCTGGGGACATGTTCCCTATAATGCGCGGTTCTTTGAACCACGTGACGACCCTATTCCATGGCCAAGAAGCTTTACATCGAAACCCACGGTTGCCAGATGAACGAGTACGACAGCTCGCGCATGGTCGATCTGCTGGGCGAACACCAGGCCCTGGAAGTCACGGCGCGCGCCGAAGATGCCGACGTGATCCTGCTCAACACCTGCTCGATCCGCGAACGCGCCCAGGACCGGGTGTATTCCCAGCTCGGCCGCTGGCGCGAACTGAAACTGGCCAACCCGGACATGGTGATCGCCGTCGGCGGTTGCGTGGCCAGCCAGGAAGGCGCGGCGATCCGTGATCGCGCACCGTACGTCGACGTGGTGTTCGGCCCGCAGACCCTGCACCGCCTGCCGGAAATGATCGACGCCGCGCGCATCAGCAAACTGCCGCAAGTCGACGTCTCGTTCCCGGAAATCGAAAAGTTCGACCACCTGCCAGAGCCGCGCATCGACGGCCCTAGCGCCTACGTGTCGGTGATGGAAGGCTGCAGCAAGTACTGCACGTTCTGCGTGGTGCCTTACACCCGCGGCGAAGAAGTCAGCCGACCGTTCGATGATGTGATCGCCGAAATCATCCACCTGGCTGAAAACGGCGTGCGTGAAGTGACCCTGCTGGGGCAGAACGTCAACGGTTATCGCGGGCTGACGCACGACGGTCGCCTGGCGGACCTGGCTGAACTGATCCGCGTCGTCGCGGCGGTTGATGGCATCGACCGCATCCGCTACACCACCTCGCACCCGCTGGAGTTCTCCGACAGCCTGATCCAGGCCCACGCCGAAGTGCCGGAACTGGTCAAGCACCTGCACTTGCCGGTGCAGTCGGGTTCGGACCGGATCCTGGCTGCGATGAAGCGCAACCACACCGCGCTGGAGTACAAATCCAAGCTGCGCAAACTGCGCGCCGCCGTACCCGGCATCTGCATCAGCTCGGACTTCATCGTCGGCTTCCCGGGGGAAACCGAGAAAGATTTCGAACAGACCATGAAGCTGATTGCCGACGTCGGTTTCGACTTTTCCTACTCGTTCGTCTACAGCCAGCGGCCGGGCACTCCGGCCGCCGATCTGGCCGACGACACCCCGGAAGAACTGAAAAAAGAACGCCTGAACGCCTTGCAGCACCGCTTGAATCAGCAAGGGTTCGAGATCAGCCGACAAATGGTCGGCTCGGTCCAGCGGATTCTGGTGACCGATTATTCGAAGAAAGACCCGGGCGAGCTGCAGGGGCGGACCGAGAATAACCGTATCGTCAACTTCCGCTGCGATAATCCGACCCTGATCGGCCAGTTCGCCGACGTGCACATCGACGCGGCGCAACCGCACTCGCTGCGCGGCTCGCTGATCCAGTAACACCGCAAGGAGTCCGCGCCAGACGGCTGAATCGATGCAAGGCTTTTTAAGAGCTTTCGCACCCACGCCGCTGGCGTTATCCTTGATTTCATCCTAATTGCCCCAGGGCGGCTAAATACGACCTTGAACGCACCCATCGAACCACATCGTTTTATCCTCGAGCCCTTTGAGGCTCGCCGCTTCGCCAATCTGTGCGGGCAGTTCGACGAGCATCTGCGCCTGATCGAACAGCGCCTGGCCATCGAGATCCGCAACCGCGGCAATCAGTTCGAGCTGATCGGCGAACCCAAACACACCACTTCCGCGGAAAACCTGATTCGCCGCCTGTACCGGGAAACCAAGGGCTCGGAGCTGTCGCCGGATACGGTGCATCTGTTCCTTCAGGAATCGGCCGTCGAGCAACTGGACAACCACGCCCCCGCCGAAGCCTCCGTCGCCCTGCGCACCAAGAAAGGCATGATTCGCCCACGGGGCTTGAATCAGCTGCGCTACGTGAAGGAAATCCTCGGCAACGACATCAACTTCGGCATCGGCCCGGCCGGTACCGGCAAGACCTACCTGGCGGTCGCCTGCGCCGTCGATGCTCTGGAGCGCGAACAGATCCGGCGCATCCTGCTGGTGCGTCCAGCGGTCGAAGCGGGTGAAAAACTCGGCTTCCTGCCCGGCGACCTGTCGCAAAAGATCGACCCGTACCTGCGCCCGCTCTACGACGCGCTCTACGAGATGCTCGGCTTCGAATACGTGGCCAAGCTGATCGAGCGTCAGGTGATCGAAGTTGCGCCACTGGCCTACATGCGCGGTCGTACGCTGAACAACAGCTTCATCATTCTCGATGAAAGTCAGAACACCACCGTTGAGCAGATGAAGATGTTCCTGACCCGGATCGGTTTCGGCTCCACGGCCGTGATCACCGGCGACATCACCCAGGTCGACCTGCCGCGCGGCACCAAATCCGGACTTCATCACGTCATCGAAGTCCTGAAGGATGTGCCGGGCATCAGCTTCACACACTTCCAGCCCAAAGACGTGGTGCGCCATCCGTTGGTGCAACGCATCGTCGAAGCCTATGAGCGCTTCGAGACGCGTTTGGCCGATGAAGCGCCAAAGGACACTCGCCACGATGCTTGAGCTTGACCTGCAAGTCGCGACCGAAGCCTCTGCGCCGACCGAAGCCGAGTTCCGCCAATGGTGCGAACTGGCCCTGCGCCAGCGCACCGCCGACTCGGAAATGACCATTCGTCTGGTCGACGAGGAAGAAGGTCGCGAACTGAATCACACCTGGCGCCACAAGGATTACGCGACCAATGTCCTGTCCTTTCCCGCCGAAGTGCCCGACGAGTTTCTCGACATCCCGCTGCTGGGCGATCTGGTGATCTGCGTGGCCGTGGTCGAGCGCGAAGCCGCCGAACAGGGCAAGGAACTAAAGGCCCACTGGGCACATCTGGTCATTCACGGCTGCTTGCATCTGCTTGGTTACGACCATATAGATGACGAGGAAGCCGAGGAAATGGAAGCACTGGAACGCGAGTTGCTTGCCGAATTGGGTTATCCCGATCCGTACGCGGACGACGAAACCGAAACATCCCCTACTGTTACAACAAAGGATTCAGAGTAATCGCTATGAGCGAAGATCGATCGAGCAACGGGCAAAAGTCATGGCTGGGTAAATTGACCCAGGCTTTTGCCCACGAGCCGAAGAACCGCCAGGAGCTGCTGGAGCTGCTGCGCGATGCACATCAGAACAAACTGCTGGACAGCGAAGCGCTGGCCATCGTCGAAGGCGCCATCCAGGTGGCTGACCTGCAGGTTCGCGACATCATGGTGCCGCGCTCGCAGATGATCAGCATCAAGGCGACCCAGACACCCCGCGAATTCCTCCCTGCCGTGGTCGACTCCGCCCACTCGCGCTACCCGGTCATCGGCGAAAGCCATGACGACGTGATGGGTGTGCTGCTGGCCAAGGACCTGCTGCCGCTGATCCTCAAGGAGAACGGCGACAGCTTCAACATCAAGGACCTGCTGCGCCCGGCCACCTTCGTGCCGGAGTCCAAGCGCCTGAACGTGTTGCTGCGTGAATTTCGCGCCAACCACAACCACATGGCCATCGTGATCGACGAATACGGCGGTGTGGCGGGTCTGGTGACGATCGAAGACGTACTGGAGCAAATCGTCGGCGACATCGAAGACGAGCACGACGTCGAAGAAGACAGCTACATCAAGCCGCTGCCCAGCGGTGATTTCCTGATCAAGGCCCTGACGCCGATCGAGAACTTCAACGAGTTCTTCGACAGCGAATTCTCCGACGACGAGTTCGACACCGTCGGCGGGCTGGTGATGAGCGCATTCGGGCACTTGCCAAAACGCAACGAAATCACTGAAATCGGCGCCTATCGTTTCCGCATCCTGAACGCCGACAGCCGTCGGATTCATTTGCTGCGACTGACGCCAATCGCCCGGTAATCAATAAGGACTGAAATGCGCTGGACAACCCGCCCCGGCTGGCCCGGTAACCTGCTGGCCGTGGCGGCCGGTGCAATCACCACCTTCGCGCTCGCACCGTTCGATCTCTGGCCGCTGGCCTTGCTGGCGGTCGGCCTGTTCTATGCCGGCCTGCGCGAGCTGAGCCCGCGTCAGGCACTGGGTCGTGGCTGGTGCTTCGGTTTCGGCCTGTTCGGCGCCGGCACCAGCTGGATCTATTACAGCATCCACCACTTCGGCGGCGCTTCGGTGCTGCTGGCCGGGTTCCTGATGCTGATCTTCACGGCGGCCATTGCCTGGTTCTTCGCCCTGCCCGCGTGGCTCTGGGCGCGCTGGTTGCGGCGTAACGAAGCGCCGGTGGCCGACGCCCTGGCGTTTGCGGCGTTGTGGGTCGGTCAGGAAGCTTTCCGAGGCTGGTTCCTCACCGGTTTCCCATGGCTGTATTCCGGTTACAGCCAGCTCGACGGCCCGCTGGCCGGGCTCGCGCCCGTGGGCGGGATGTGGTTGGTGTCGTTCGTTCTCGCGCTGACCGCTGCACTGATCTACAACGCACCGCGCCTGCTGCAAACCCGCCGCAAAGCCTTCATCGCCGCCGGTCTGGTATTGCTGATCGGGCCATGGGCGGCGGGGATTGCGCTGAAGGGCCATGCCTGGACCAGCCCGGCCGGCGCCCCTCTGACCGTTGCCGCGATTCAGGGCAACGTCGCGCAAAGCATGAAATGGGACCCGGCCGAGCTCAATGCGCAACTGGCGCTGTACCGCGATCTGAGTTTCCGCTCCAAACCGGTGGATCTTTTGATCTGGCCGGAAACCGCCGTGCCGGTGCTCAAGGAGTCCGCCGAGGGCTACCTGAACATGATGGGCAACTTCGCCGCCGAGCGTAAATCGGCGCTGATCACCGGCGTGCCGATCCGCGAAATGGTCCGTCACGAAAAACGCTTCTTCAATGGCATCACGGTAGTCGGCGAAGGCGATGGCACTTATCTGAAACAGAAACTGGTGCCGTTCGGCGAGTACGTACCGTTGCAGGACATCCTGCGCGGGCTGATCGCGTTCTTCGACCTGCCGATGTCCGACTTCGCCCGGGGCCCTGCCGATCAGGCGCTGTTGCAGGCCAAGGGATATCAGATTGCGCCGTTCATCTGCTACGAAGTGGTGTATCCCGAGTTCGCAGCTGGTCTGGCGGCACGCAGCGATCTGCTGCTGACGATCAGCAACGACACTTGGTTCGGTACCTCCATCGGCCCGCTGCAGCACCTGCAAATGGCGCAGATGCGTGCACTTGAAGCCGGACGCTGGATGATTCGCGCGACCAACAACGGCGTGACCGGGCTGATCAACCCGTTCGGGCAGATCACCGAGCGCATCCCGCAGTTCGAACAGGGCGTGCTGTACGGCGAAGTGGTGCCGATGCACAACCTGACGCCGTATCTGCAATGGCGCTCGTGGCCGTTGATCATCCTGTGCGTGGTGCTGTTCGGCTGGGCGCTGATGACCAACCGGATGTCCAAGACCCTCTGAGAAATCGCCCGCTCCCACAGATGACCACTGTGGGAGCGAGCTTGCTCGCGAAGGCGCCATCAACGACAACGCATCAATCGGCGCTGTCATTCCCTCGATAGAACATCGAATAGCCGATCTGCCCCACCGCCTCGTTCATCAACTGCCCGCTCTGCCAGATCGACTTGAATTCCGGCAGCCAGCCGCCAAACGGTCGCGCATTGTCCGTGCCGAGGAAACCGACCGGCGCCGGCACCACTTCAAATCCAGCCTGTTGATAACTCCACACCGCTCGCGGCATGTGCCAGGCCTGGGTCACCAGTACGATGCGCTTGACGCCTTCCGGCAACAGCACTTTGGCGCTGAATGCAGCGTTTTCCCACGTGGTGCGGCTCTCCCCTTCCTGCCAGCGCACCGTCACACCGAAATCATCGCGCAACGAATCAGCCATCAATTTGGCTTCAGTCGGCGGCGTGCCGTAATGCAGGCCACCGCTGGTCAAAATCGGCAGTCCTGACGCCTTGGCCAGACGCGCTGCATAACGTTGGCGCTCCAGACCTACGCCGGTCGGCTGATCTTCGCCCCAGGCCAGATCGCCGCGCTCGCGCCCGGAGCCCAGTACCACAATCGCATCGGCGCGTTGCGCAAGGCTTGTCCATGCATCCCGGGCCAGCGGCGGCTCGCGCTCCAGGGCCTTGGCGCCCCACTGCACGACCACCGGCAGACTCATCAGCCAGAAGCCACCAAACCCCAGGACAAAACACAGCCCGGCCAGCCGTGGCCGCGAGCGACGCAGCCACCAGGCCGTCAGCAACAGCAATAAAAGAAGGCCAGGCGGCAACAGAAGTTGTTTGATGAAATAGCGAATAGGCATCGAGCATCTCCAAAGATGCCCGAAGCCTAAGTGGGTTGTTACAACGCGACAACCAGTAGGGCCGGATCCCGTTGAAAAAGATCCGCTTTTTGACCTGCCATGCGTTTACTTGGCCTGCAGAGTCCGAACCTTGAGGGTGTCTCTGCCGGGCGCCTTGTCCTTGAGCCAGATGACCTTGGCCGTATGGGCTGCATCGAGTTGTTTCACGGCTTGTGACAGGTATCCGTGGGTTTCACGCTCACTGCGATCCAGATAGGCCTTGACCAGTTTGAACTCGGCGGGACTCAAGCCACGCAATTCCAGTTCCAGGGGGCGCTCGTCGCGCAGCCTTCCAGCGGTTTTTGCCGCGTCCAGGGCCATTCCCAGACGATCGATCAACCGCTCGTACAACTCCGGTTTGGTAACGTTTTTTTGCTGTGACTCCACCATCCCTCACCTCATTGAAGATAAGACTCACTCCCCAGTTAGAGCTTAGCTTCGCTGCACAAACCGGCTGCACGCCGCGACCAACGGCCCTCGCCGCGATTCCGGCCGGTCAAACGGCTGCAATCAGGGTTTCCCTAGGCCAAGCGCGGTCATGTATGCTACGGCGCTTCCTGTAACTCCACTTCCAGCTCGTCCGACATGCCCAGGACGTCGCATTGAAGAGGATTAGGCCACCCCTATCCAGTACAAAAGTAGCCATGCACGAACAATATCAGCCCCGTGAAATCGAAGCCGCCGCCCAGTCGTTCTGGGACGAGCAAAAGTCCTTTGAAGTCAGTGAACAGCCAGGCAAGGAGACTTACTACTGCCTGTCGATGTTCCCTTACCCCAGCGGCAAGCTACACATGGGGCACGTGCGCAACTACACCATCGGCGACGTGATCTCCCGCTACCAGCGCATGCTTGGCAAGAACGTTCTGCAACCGATGGGTTGGGACGCCTTCGGCATGCCGGCGGAAAACGCCGCGATGAAGAACAACGTAGCTCCGGCCAAGTGGACCTACGAAAACATCGCCTACATGAAATCCCAGCTGCGCAGCCTGGGCCTGGCGGTGGACTGGTCGCGCGAAGTCACCACTTGCAAACCGGATTACTACCGCTGGGAGCAATGGCTGTTCACTCGCCTGTTCGAAAAAGGCGTGATCTACCGCAAGAATGGCACCGTGAACTGGGACCCGATCGACCAGACCGTTCTGGCCAACGAACAGGTGATCGACGGTCGCGGCTGGCGTTCCGGCGCGCTGATCGAAAAGCGCGAAATTCCGATGTACTACTTCAAGATCACCGCCTACGCGGATGAGCTGCTGGAGAGTCTCGACGAACTGACCGGCTGGCCTGAGCAGGTCAAGACCATGCAGCGCAACTGGATCGGCAAGTCGCGCGGGATGGAAGTGCAGTTCCCGTACAACGTCGATTCGATCGGCGAAACCGGCACCCTGAAAGTCTTCACCACCCGTCCGGACACCCTGATGGGCGCAACCTATGTTGCCGTGGCTGCCGAACACCACCTGGCTGCTCTCGCTGCGAAGAACAACCCTGAGCTGCAAGCGTTCATCGCCGAATGCAAGGGCGGCAGCGTCGCCGAAGCCGACGTCGCCACTCAAGAGAAGAAAGGCCTGCCGACTGGCCTGTTCGTCGAGCACCCGCTGACCGGTGAAAAACTGCCGGTGTGGGTCGCCAACTACGTGCTGATGCACTACGGCGATGGCGCGGTCATGGCTGTGCCGGCTCACGACGAGCGCGATTTCGAGTTCGCCCACAAGTACAACCTGCCGGTCAAATCCGTGGTTCGTACCAGCTCCGGTGAAACCAACCCGGCTCCGTGGCAAGACGCCTACGGCGAGCACGGCACGCTGATCAACTCCGGCGAATTCGACGGTCTGGACTTCGCCGGCGCGTTCGACGCCATGGAAGTTGCCCTGATCAAGAAAAACCTCGGTGCCTCGCGCACCCAGTTCCGCCTGCGCGACTGGGGCATCAGCCGTCAGCGCTACTGGGGCTGCCCGATCCCGATCATCCACTGCGACGCCTGCGGTGACGTACCGGTGCCGGAAGATCAGTTGCCGGTCGTCCTGCCGGAAGACGTTGTACCGGACGGCGCCGGTTCGCCGCTGGCACGCATGCCCGAGTTCTACGAGTGCACCTGCCCGAAATGCGGTCAGCCTGCCAAGCGTGAAACCGACACCATGGACACTTTCGTCGAGTCGTCCTGGTACTACGCCCGTTACGCCTCGCCGCACTTTGAAGGCGGTCTGGTGGAAAAATCCGCGGCCGACCACTGGTTGCCGGTGGATCAGTACATCGGCGGCATCGAACACGCCATTCTTCACCTGCTCTACGCGCGCTTCTTCCACAAGCTGATGCGCGACGAAGGCCTGGTGAGCTCCAACGAGCCGTTCAAGAACCTGCTGACCCAAGGCATGGTGGTCGCCGAGACTTACTATCGTCGTGAAGCCAACGGTGCCTACACCTGGTTCAACCCGGCGGACGTGGAACTCGAGCGCGACAGCAAGGCCAAGGTCATCAGCGCCAAACTGATCGCCGACGGCCTGCCGGTGGAAATCGGCGGCACCGAGAAGATGGCCAAGTCGAAGAACAACGGCGTCGACCCTCAGTCGATGATCGATCAGTTCGGCGCCGACACCTGCCGTCTGTTCATGATGTTCGCCTCGCCACCCGACATGAGCGCGGAATGGTCCGACTCAGGCGTAGAAGGCTCGCACCGCTTCCTCAAGCGCGTCTGGCGCCTGGCTCAGGCCCACGTCATTCAGGGCCTGCCGGGCAAACTGGACATCGCCAGCCTGAACGACGAGCAGAAAGTCATTCGCCGCGCGATCCACCAGGCGATCAAACAGGCCAGCCATGACGTCGGCCAGAACCACAAATTCAACACCGCCATCGCTCAGGTGATGACGCTGATGAACGTGCTGGAAAAAGCCGCGCAAGCGACCGAACAGGATCGGGCACTGGTTCAGGAAGGCCTAGAAACCGTGACACTGCTGCTGGCGCCGATCACACCGCACATCAGCCACGAGCTGTGGAACCGCCTGGGTCACGCTGACCCGGTGATCGACGCCGGCTGGCCGATACTGGACGAAAGCGCGCTGGTGCAGGACAGCCTGACCCTGGTGATCCAGGTCAACGGTAAGCTGCGTGGCCAGATCGAAATGCCGGCCGCCGCCACCCGTGAAGAAATCGAAGCGGCAGCCCGTGCCAACGAAAACGTGCTGCGTTTCGTGGACGGCCTGACGATTCGCAAAGTGATCGTAGTGCCCGGGAAACTGGTCAATATTGTCGCCAGCTAATTGGATCGGGCGTCAGGTGTGCCTGACGCCCAGTAAAACCTTTCGGGCCACAGAGTCGGCCCACATGGTTTCAAGGGGAGCAACACAATGATCAAACGCAATCTGCTGGTGATGGGCCTCGCCGTCCTGTTGAGCGCCTGCGGTTTCCAGCTGCGTGGTACCGGCACCAACGAACTGTCGATCAAGGAGCTCGATCTGAGCGCCCGCAACGCCTACGGCGAAACCGTGACGCAACTGCGTCAGGTGCTGGAGGCCAGCGGCGTCAAGGTCGTTTCCGGTGCGCCTTACAAGCTGTTCCTGGCCGATGAGCAGGAAAACCAGCGCATCCTCAGCTACGCCGGTGCCGGTCGTACTGGCGAGTACCAGGTGAGCACCGTGCTCACCTACGACATCCGTGGCGAAAACAACCTGCTGCTCAAAAGCGACAAGCTTGAAGTGCAGAAAGTGTTCATCCACGACGGCAACAACCTGGTGGGTTCCGACCAGGAAGCCAACGATGCCCGCCGTGAAACCCGCCGTGAACTGGTACAGCGCATGATGCTGCGTCTGCAACAGCTGACGCCGGCGCAGCTGGACGCTCTGCAGCAAACCGCCAACGCCCGTGCCAAGGCAGAGGCCGACGCCCTCGAAGCGGCGCAGAAGGCTGAAGCGGAAACCCCGCGTCAGTCGCCGCTCGAACTGCCGCAGCAGTAAGACGTTCGGGGCGCGCAGGCGCCCCGTTCGCCCTCTCTTATGAAGCTCGCTCCCGCCCAACTCGGCAAACACCTGCAAGGCGCCCTTGCGCCGGTCTACATCATCAGCGGCGATGACCCGCTGCTGTGTCAGGAAGCCGCCGACGCCATTCGCACCGCTGCCCGTCAGCAAGGGTTCGACGAACGCCAGGTCTTTGCCGCCGACGCCAATTTCGATTGGGGTACGCTGCTGCAGGCCGGCGCCAGCATGTCGCTGTTCGCTGAAAAGCGCCTGCTGGAACTGCGCCTGCCTTCAGGCAAGCCCGGTGACAAAGGTGCTGCCGCGCTGATCGAATACTGCTCGCGCCCGGCTGAAGACACGGTGCTGTTGATCAGCCTGCCGAAGCTCGACGGTAGCGCGCAAAAGACCAAGTGGGGCAAGGCGCTGGTCGAGGGTCAGCAGACCCAGTTCATCCAGATCTGGCCGGTGGATGCCAACCAGCTGCCGAGCTGGATTCGTCAGCGCCTGTCCCAGGCCGGCTTGTCGGCCAGCCAGGACGCGGTCGAGCTGATTGCCGCGCGGGTCGAAGGCAACCTGCTGGCCGCCGCGCAAGAGATCGAAAAGCTCAAGCTGATGGCCGAGGGCGGGCAGATCACGGTCGAAACCGTACAGGCGGCCGTGGCCGACAGTGCACGTTTCGACGTGTTCGGCCTGACCGACGCGGTGCTCAACGGCGAACCGGCCCACGCCCTGCGCATGCTCGAAGGGCTGCGCGGTGAAGGGGTCGAGCCGCCGGTGATCCTCTGGGCCCTGGCACGGGAGTTGCGCCTGCTGGCCAACATCTCGTTGCAATACAGCCAGGGAACGCCGCTGGACAAGTGCTTCAGCCAAGCTAAGCCGCCAGTCTGGGACAAGCGCAAACCGCTGATGAGCAAGGCCCTGCAACGCTACTCGGCGCAACGCTGGGGGCAATTGCTGCTAGAGGCCCAGCGCATCGATGCGCAGATCAAGGGTCAGGCGGCCGGCTCGCCGTGGATGAGTCTGAGCCGGTTGGCGCTGCTGATGGCGGGCCAGCGCCTGACACTACCTGCCGAATAGCACTCGCCTCACTTTTCCCTCCAACGCTACCTCCCCATCAAAGATAATTTTGATCAGCGGGGTTGTAACTGAAGGACGCTGCCCAGTTTGTCGCATTTATGGTCAACTTGATGATTGGCACTATTTTCGAGTTAGCCTGAGTGTAGTAAGAACTCTGATTTTTTTTCGCTTGAATCAGTCCTGCCGCGTCAGTATAAAAAAAAGCCTCGATGGGCATGTTCGCAGCCGGCTGCCTGGTCCATACGGCTACGACAAGTTCATTCTCATCATTGCGGCCATTCTTCGGGATTCTGGGCATGGCCGCCAAAGCCTGACGAAATAACGCTGCTGTTTGATAAGGCGAGTTATCGCGAACATCCCAGCTGCATTGTTTCTGCTCTCGCACCGGTGTATTTGCCATGTAATGGGCAATAAACTGATCGGCTGTCGTGATGCCTTGCAAAGAGCAGTACCGACTGATTGCACCGTGATACGCGTGTTGCCCACACCCCCCGTCCGCTCGCATATCGGTCGCGCCGTCGATTACATAAAAGCATACAGCCTTATATTTTAGCTGCCCGGCAGTCAACTGTGAGATGGGCTTGACGATAAAACCATTATTGGCGCGATTGTAAAGCGCTGGAAATCGGGAGTCTGTACTCATATAAGAAAATGCAACAAACCCGTTGCTTATATTTACCGGACTGGGATCCCAAACATTATAGGAATCACCATATACCGTTGCTCTGATTATGATACCTCGACATAAAAATACGGGTGCAGTTTCACTATTGAAACAATTAGATGACGTTTGCGCATAGCGTGCGTTCAATGCCGTCGCGACAGCCGCTCCGTCATTGCCGGTGCGCGTAGTCGTTCTTGATTGCGTGGCTATTTGATCGACAGGAGCACTAGCGCAGGCGAACAAAAGAGACATGAATACCAGCAAAATCACTTGTTTCATAATTAACTCCCGACTCATTTACTGAGCTGAACAACATTTTTGAATGTCAGTCGCGAGAGCCAAGCGATGTCAAACAACAGGTCTGATAATCCACAAGAGATCTTTCAATTCCTGAGTTCCAGATTCCTGAACACCGCGTATACTGACCGCTCAATTGCAGGAGATTCTTCATGAGCAAGAAGAGAACCAACAAAGCCAAATCCCTCGTCGCCCAACCCCTTTTCCGTAGTCGCCAGGAACGACCAAACAAGGGAAAAGGCAGCTACCGTCGCGAAGCCTTCCAGTCTAAAAGCTGGGAGGCTTCTTGCATTCTTGCCGCTTGATTGTTGTCTGCTCTCATACATCGTCGAATCCTCACTCGACCTACTGCATTCAAACACCAAAAAAAATACAGCGACAGCTGTTAGATCTGACAGTTGAACGCCACCCGGCAACAGCGTAGGTTGATCGATTAGTCGACGAGCCATCCGTGATTTTCTCACCCGATAACCGATTAATTTGGCAGGCATGTTAAGGTCTGCACCTGATTCGTATTCCCTGGACCTGTGCATGCCCCTCAGTCTTTCCCGTCGTTGGCCTTTTCGCCAACTGATCGCTGCCTCCAGCTTCGTACTGCTCGTCGCCTGCGCGGAAAAACCCACCGCTGCCGACGCTCAACCGCTTCAAACCGTTCCCGTTGCCACAGCCCCAGCGGTCATTCCGCCGGTAGTGCCGTCCGGTGACGGCCTCGACCTGCAACCGACTCAGACCTTTGCCGAATGGCAGGCCGGCTTCCGTAAGGACGCTCTGGCCGCTGGCATTCGTGCCGACCTGTTCGACCGCGCGTTCGCCAATGTCAGCTTTGATGCCAGCGTGATTCGCGCCGATCGCAGTCAGCCGGAATTTGCCCGGCCGGTCTGGGAGTACCTGGACGGTGCCCTTTCGCCCTTGCGCGTACGCAAAGGCCAGGCCCTGATCAGCCAGTACGCCGACATCCTGCAAAGCATCGAACAGCGTTATGGCGTTGATCGTCAGGCGCTGGTGTCGGTGTGGGGAATGGAAAGCAACTTCGGCCAGTTTCAGGGCAGCAAGTCGGTGATCAACTCGCTGGCCACCCTGGCCTACGAAGGTCGCCGTCCGGGATTTGCCCATGCGCAGCTGATCGCGGCGCTGCAGATCCTGCAACAGGGCGACATCACACCGGAGAAAATGCTCGGCTCCTGGGCTGGCGCCATGGGCCAGACCCAGTTCATTCCCACTACCTACAACACCCACGCCGTGGACTTCGACGGCGACGGTCGCCGCGACATCTGGGGCAGCCCGGCGGACGCCCTGGCATCGACCGCGCATTACCTGCAAAGCTCCGGCTGGCAGCGTGGCCAGCCGTGGGGCTTCGAAGTGCAGCTGCCGAGCGGTTTCAACTACACCCTGGCCGACGGCGCGATTCGTAAAAGTGTGGCCGAATGGCGGCAGCTGGGCGTGACCCTGCCGAACGGCGGCCAGGTGCCGGCCGGTTCCGAGCAACTGTCCGCTGCCCTGCTACTGCCGGCCGGTTACCGCGGCCCGGCGTTCCTGATCCTCGATAACTTCCGGGCGATCCTCAAGTACAACAACTCGTCGTCCTACGCACTGGCCGTCAGCCTGTTGTCCGAGCGCTTCAACGGTGCCGGCCTGATCAATGGCTCCTGGCCAAAAGATGACCTGCCTTTGAGCCGTAGCGAGCGGATCGAACTGCAAAACCTGCTCACCGCGCGCAACTACGACGCCGGTGCGGCAGACGGAATCATCGGCGCCAACACGCGCAAGGCGATACGCGCTGCGCAGCAGTCATTCGGCTGGCCGGCGGATGGCTATCCGACGCACAAGCTGCTGGAAAGCCTGCGCAATCCATAAACCAACAAAGACCGCCACCTCTTCAGGTGGCGGTCTTTTTTTGTGGCTCGTTCAGCAAATCACCACATCCTGCTCGAGCATCAGCTCTTTCTTCCCCGCATCCAGCCGAACCAGCGCTCCCAGCGGCAACGTCAGGTTCGGATCGCAGTGCCCGCTTCGCCAGCCCGACAGCACCGGAATCCGCAGTGGTTCAAAGGTCTGCTTGAGCAAGCGGTTCAAGGCCTCAATATCGACACCCGCCACATCCCCGACCAGCACGCCGCGCAATCTGGCCAATTTGCCCGCCAGTCGCATCTGGGTCAGCAAACGGTCGATTCGATACAGCGGCTCGTTGATGTCCTCGATGAGCAGAATCACCCCTTCGACATCAATTTCATAAGGCGTGCCCAAGGTCGCGGCGATCATCGCCAGATTGCCACCCTGCAAACGCCCGTGGGCAATGCCGGGCTCCACGGTGGTCAACGGATAAGCCACCGGATGACTCAGGACGCTGCCGGCCTTCAACTGACCGCGCAGCATGGCAAAGAATGACGTCACCGTCGGCGGCTCCTTGTCCCCCAGCAAGTCGGCATTCAACAGCGGCCCGTGAAAGGTCACGAACCCGGCGTAGCGACTGATAGCCAGATGCAACGCGGTGATGTCGCTGTAACCGACGAAGGGCTTGGCATGGCGACTCAGCAAGTCGTAATCGATGCGGTCCAGCAACCTGGGCGTACCGTAACCACCGCGCAGGCAAATGATCGCATCGACCTCCTTGTCAGCGAACGCCGCGTGCAGATCGTTGAGCCGCACCTCGTCGCTGCCAGCCAGATAACCCTCCTTCTGGTAGACGCCAGGGAACACGCGCAAACCGTAACCCCGGGCGCGCATCCACTGAACGGCCTTATCGGTGTCCAGCGTGCCGGGGCCGGCTGGCGCGATGACACCTATCAGCCCTTCCGACGGCAGCGCGGGCACAGGCTTGTGCGGAAAAAGGGTGGGGGTCGGTCGAACGGTCATCCATGGTCTCCCTGTGTGAATTCATGCTCACACAGTAGTCAGGAACGGCGGTAAACAGAAGAGGCTCAGCCGCGCCGCAGGTTGCAGGAAAATTCAGTAAAGCACGTAGGCCGGGCAAAAAAATGCCCGCCGGGCGATAAACCCCGGCGGGCATTTTCTCATTCAGCGCCGAATCAGGAACCGAGCAGCTCGGCCTTGACCAGTTTCGCCTGCTCGTCGGCATGGTACGAAGAACGCACCAACGGGCCCGAGGCGACGTTCTTGAAGCCCATCTTGTAACCTTCCTCGGCGAACCAGGCGAAGGTGTCCGGGTGCACGAAACGCTGCACCGGCAAGTGGCTGCGAGACGGTTGCAGGTACTGGCCCAGGGTGAGCATATCGATGTCGTGTTCGCGCATGCGCTTCATGACTTCGATGACTTCGTCGTCGGTTTCGCCCAGACCCAGCATCAGGCCGGATTTGGTCGGAATGTGCGGCATCATCTGCTTGAAGCGTTGCAGCAGGGTCAGCGACCACTGGTAGTCCGAACCCGGACGCGCAGCCTTGTACAGGCGCGGTACGGTTTCCAGGTTGTGGTTGAAGACATCCGGCGGCTCGGCCGCGGTGATTTCCAGGGCAATGTCCATGCGGCCACGGTAGTCCGGGACCAGGGTCTCAAGCTGCACGTTCGGCGACAGTTTGCGGATTTCGCGGATGCAGTCGGCAAAGTGCTGGGCACCGCCGTCACGCAGGTCGTCGCGGTCAACCGAGGTGATCACCACGTACTTGAGTTTCAGGTCGGCGATCGCGATAGCCAGGCTTTCCGGCTCGTTGACGTCCAGTGGTTTCGGACGACCATGGCCAACGTCGCAGAACGGGCAACGACGGGTGCAGATGTCACCCATGATCATGAACGTCGCGGTGCCGCCGGAGAAGCATTCGCCCAGGTTCGGGCAGGACGCCTCTTCGCAGACGCTGTGCAGCTTGTGCTTGCGCAGCAGGCTCTTGATGCGGTCGACCTCCGGAGAAACCGGAATGCGCACGCGGATCCAGTCGGGTTTCTTCGGCAGTTCGGTGGTCGGAATGATCTTCACCGGGATGCGTGCAACCTTCTCGGCGCCGCGCAGCTTGACGCCGGCTTCAACCTTGGGACGCGGGGCCGGGCGCTCGGTCACGTCGAGCGTCGGGATCATGGTTTGCACTGCATCAGTAGTCATATCAGTCGATTCCGCCCGTCAGGGTCGTCTGCTCAGCATAGTCGAGGTGTTTGACGAGCTGCGCGCGCAGCCGGGCACTTACCTCGGCAAATTCAATCGATCCTGCGTGCTCACTCAGCTGGGTCATTGCCAGCCCGGCATAGCCGCAGGGATTAATCCGTCGAAACGGTTCCAGGTTCATGTCCACGTTCAGGGCCAGGCCATGAAAGGAACAACCGTGGCGAATCCGCAAACCCAGAGAAGCGATCTTCGCTCCGTCGACGTAGACGCCGGGAGCATCCGGCTTGGCGACGGCGGTCACGCCATAGCTGGCCAGCAGTTCGATCAGGCAGCGCTCCATGCGGCTGACCAGATCGCGCACGCCGAAACCCAGTCGGCGCACATCCAGCAGCAGGTATGCCACCAGTTGGCCGGGGCCATGGTAGGTCACCTGACCGCCGCGGTCGACCTGCACCACCGGAATATCCCCCGGCAGCAACAGGTGCTCGGCCTTGCCGGCCTGGCCCTGGGTGAACACCGGCGGGTGTTCCACCAGCCAGATTTCGTCCGGGGCCGTGGTGCCACGCTCGTTGGTAAAACGCTGCATGGCCTGCCAGACCGGCTCATAAGCCATCTGGCCAAGCTCGCGAAAGCCCAGCGTGCCCGGCATCACAGCACCATGTGCACGAAACCGGTGGCCCGCAGTTCGCTGTTGATGTTGTACAGCTGATCCTGGTCGGTCGCGACGATGTGCAACTGGATGGTGGTGTACTTGCCGTTGCTGCTTTGACGCTCGTCGACACGCTCATCGTTGATTCTGGCGTGTTTCTTGACGATGTCGATGATCTTGTCTTTGTTGCCGACGCCCGTATCGCTGATCACCTTAACCGGATAATCAATCTGGGGGAATTCGATCTTTGGCGCCTTTACTTCGGTATCGGTCATGGCGTAACGGCCTCGTAAGCGTAAGCCCGGTAACGAACAAGGCCCCGCTCCGGATCGGAACGGGGCCATGCAGGTCAACTCAAATCAGTTGAACAAGCCGTAGAAGAATAGACGGATGCTATCCCACATGCGGCGGAAGATACCACCCTCCTCGACAGCGTCCAGGGCGATCAGGTCGGCGCTGTGCACCACTTTGTCGTCCAGTTTCACTTCGACTTTACCGATCACGTCGCCCTTGGCGATTGGCGCGGTCAGTTGCGGGTTCATGGTCATGCTGGCAGCGAGCTTCTTCAGCTGGCCTTTCGGCAGGGTCATGGTCAGATCCTGAGCCAGACCGGCCTTGACCTGGCTGGTCGTGCCTTTCCACACCGGAGCCTGAGCCAGTTCGGTGCCCTTCTGGTAGAAGGTCTGGGTTTCGAAGAAGCGGAAACCGTAGGTCAGCAGCTTCTGGGTCTCGGCGGCACGGGCCACTTCGCTGTTGGTGCCGAACACCACGGCGATCAGGCGCATGCCATCACGTACGGCCGAGGACACCATGCAGTAGCCGGCTTCGTCGGTGTGGCCGGTCTTCAGACCGTCGACGGTCTTGTCGCGCCACAGCAGCAGGTTGCGGTTAGGCTGTTTGATGCCGTTCCAGAAGAACTCTTTCTGCGAGTAGATCGCGTAGTGAGCCGGGTCTTCGTGGATGATCGCGCGAGCCAGGATCGCCATGTCGTGAGCCGACGAGTAGTGCTCAGGGTTCGGCAGACCGGTCGGGTTCATGAAGTGGGTATTGGTCATGCCCAGATCGGCGACGGTCTTGTTCATCAGGTCGGCGAAGGCGTCTTCGCTGCCGGCGATGTGTTCAGCCACCGCGACGCTGGCGTCGTTACCGGACTGAATGATGATGCCGTGCAGCAGGTCGCTGACCGTGACCTGCGAGCCGACCTTGATGAACATCCGCGAACCGCCGGTGCGCCAGGCGTTTTCGCTGACGGTCACCAGGTCGTTCTCACCGATCTGGCCGCGACGGATTTCCAGCGTGGCAATGTACGCGGTCATCAGTTTGGTCAGGCTGGCCGGTGGCAGACGCTGGTCACCGTTGTTCTCCACCAGCACGTTGCCGCTGTTGGCATCCATGAGCACATAGGATTTGGCGGCCAGTTGTGGTGGCGACGGCATCATCTCGGCCGCGAAAGCGGCAGGCGAGAGGAGCAGCGGGACTAGCAGACACAGGCGTTTGGCAAAGGTGGTGATGTTCATCCGTCTCTCGAAATCGCTAATGGAAACTTGCCCTTGCGGGCAAAATTAATCAGATGGCTTTCTAACGGGCCATCGCGTGTTCAGTTGCTCACTCCAGTCACCCTTGCCGGGCTTTTGTTCTTCGACGAGCCAACAACCTGGTTCACCCCCCAATTGCTGGTGAACCGTCAATCAAGTCCTACGTTTATTCGGTGACTACACTTGGCGAACCCAGGTTGGCCAGGCGCACGCTGTTCTGCACCTGGGCAATTTCACCCGGCGAACCGATCGGTCCCAGGCGAACCCGGTGCAGGGTCTGCTGATTGCGCACGATCGAGCTGATGAACACCGGAGCGCTCACCATCCCGCTGAGCTTCGCCCTCAGGAGTTCTGCAGCGTCCGGGTTGGCGAACGCGCCCACCTGCAGATACTGGCCAGACGCTGGTGCAGAAGCGTTTTTTTTTGCATCGAGCTGAACCGGCACGACAGCCGCGGCGTGCTGCTGCGGCGGCGGGGTCCATTGCTCGACGGTACCGGCCGAGGCCGTGATCACCGGGGCGTTATTCTGCGCGACTTGTGGCTCGTTGAGCATCAAAGGCGCCGGACGGCCCTTGGCGGCCCACCATTGCTGCGGGTCGATGCCTTCGACCTTGACCCGCGCGGTGCCGATTTCGGCATAACCGAGTTTTTTCGCGGCGGCGTAGGACAGGTCGATGATCCGGTCCGAGTAGAACGGTCCGCGGTCATTGACCCGCAGGATCACGCTCTTGTTGTTGTCCAGATTGGTCACCCGAACATAACTCGGCAGCGGTAATGTCTTGTGGGCGGCACTCATGCCGTACAGGTCGTAGACCTCGCCGTTGGCGGTGTTCTGACCGTGGAACTTGGTGCCGTACCAGGACGCGGTGCCAGAGGCCACGTAAGTCTTGGATTCCTGCAGCGGGAAGTAGGTCTTGCCCAGCACGGTGTACGGGTTGGCCTTGTACGGGCCGGTGTGCAGGGTCGGCGTGGCATCCGGGATACGCGATACATCGACATCCCACCACGGCGCGCCGTCCTTGTGGGCCCGGTTGATGTCCAGGCCCGGCTGCGAACGTACGGCGGTGGTCGGCTTCTGACTTGGCGAACGACTGGTCGAACAACTGGCGACCAGTACCGCCAATGCAGCAAAGGCCACCAGCTTCAGGGGTTTATTGATAGGCAATGCCCGCATTACTTGACGCCCCGTGCTTGTACCAGCTGTTCAGACAGTTGATGTACGGCCATGGCGTACATCACGCTGCGGTTATAACGCGTGATCGCGTAGAAATTCTTCAGGCCCATCCAGTATTCCGGGCCGTTGTCGCCTTCCAGGCGGAATGCGGTGACCGGCATGTCATCGCGCAGCGCATCATGACTCGACCAGCCCAGCGCTCGCAACTCCCCGACGGTTTTCGTCGGTTCGATGCCGGTGGTCAGACCTTCATCCACCTGCTCGCCACGGACATCCGCGCGACTGACCACCGGCTCGCCGGCAACCCAGCCGTGACGTTTGAAATAGCTGGCGACGCTGCCGATCGCATCATCCGGGTTGTTCCAGATATTGATGTGGCCGTCGCCGTCGAAATCCACCGCGTAGGCGCGAAAGCTGCTCGGCATGAACTGCGGCAAACCCATCGCCCCGGCGTAGGAACCCTTGAGGGTCAGCGGGTCGACCTGCTCTTCGCGCGCCAACAGCAGGAACTCACGCAGTTCCTTGCGGAAAAATTCGGCACGGGGAGGATAGTCGAAACCCAGCGTGGACAAGGCATCGATCACCCGGTAATTGCCGGTATTGCGTCCAAAAAAGGTCTCAACGCCAATGATCGACACGATCACCTGGGCCGGAACGCCGTATTCCTGCTCGGCGCGAGCCAGGGTGGCCTCGTGCTGACGCCAGAAGTCCACACCGCGGGCGATGCGCGCGTCAGTGATGAACATCGGCCGGTATTCTTTCCACTGTTTGACCCGCTCGGCGGGTTTGGAAATGGCGTCGAGAATCGCCTGTTTGCGCTGGGCCTCGCGGAACACGGCCATCAGCTGTTCGCCGGCGAAACCGTAGTCGCGGGTCATTTCACCGACGAATTCGGCCACCTGGGGCGAGCCTTCGTAATCGCCGGCCAACGCTTCCTGCGCGCTGCCAAGGATGCCTACCAGGCCGAGCCACGGTGCGTATCGTGTCGCCCAGTCACGCATTACTTGCATTGAACTCTTCACCTTATTCAAACCTGTGCGATCCACTTGCGATGGGTATGGATCGACATCAAAACCCCAAACGCTGACAGCAGCGTCACCAGCGAAGTTCCGCCGTAGCTAATGAACGGCAACGGCACCCCCACCACCGGCAACAGGCCACTGACCATACCGATGTTGACGAAAACGTAAACAAAAAACGTCATGGTCAGGGCGCCAGCGAGCAATTTACCGAACAGCGTCTGGGCCTGGGCGGTAATCACCAGACCACGGCCGATCAGCAACAGATAGATCAGCAACAGCGCGCAGATGCCCACCAGCCCGAACTCTTCGCCCAGCACGGCGATGATGAAGTCGGTGTGGCTTTCCGGCAGGAAGTCCAGGTGCGACTGGGTGCCCAACAGCCAGCCCTTGCCGAACACGCCGCCAGAACCGATGGCGGCTTTCGACTGAATAATGTTCCAGCCGGTGCCCAGCGGATCGCTTTCCGGGTCGAGGAAGGTCAATACCCGCTGCTTCTGGTAGTCATGCATGACGAAAAACCACATCGCCACCGACACTGGCACAGCCGCCGCCAGCACGCTGAGAATCCAGCGCCAGCGCAGCCCGCCCATGAACAGCACGAAGGCGCCGCCGGCCAGAATCAGCAGCGAAGTGCCGAGGTCAGGCTGGCGCACGATCAGAATGAATGGCACACCGATCAACAGCAGGCTGATGCCCACATGCTTGAGCTGCGGCGGCAGCGTGCGCTTGGACAGGTACCAGGCGATGGTCGCCGGCATCAGGATCTTCATGAATTCCGAGGGCTGGAAGCGGATCACCCCGGGGATGTTGATCCAGCGGGTCGCGCCCATGGCGTTGTGGCCCATGATGTCCACCACCAGCAGCAGCACCACCCCGATCACATACCCGAGCGGCACCCAGCGCGCCATGAACCGCGGCTCGAACTGGGCAATGATGATCATCGACACCAGACCGATGCCGAACGACGTGGCCTGTTTGGCCAGCAGATCCCAGCTCTTGCCGCTGGCCGAATACAGCACGAACAGGCTGCCGGCGGCCAGGATCAACAGCAGCACCAGCAACGGGCCGTCGATATGCAAACGTTGCAGCAGCGTCGCCCGGCGACGCATCACATCCTCGCTGGAGAGCATGCGATCGAAATTATTCATCACGGGCCGTAGCCTCCGCACTGATAGGGCTGGCGTATTCGGCCTTCAACCGTCCGTCCTGATCCAGCAGCCAGGCATCCATGACCTGGCGCACCACCGGCGCCGCAACGCCGGAACCGGACTCACCGTTCTCGACCATCACCGACACCACGATTTTCGGGTCATCCGCCGGAGCAAAGCCGACGAACAAGGCGTGGTCGCGGTGGCGTTCCTGAACCTTGGAGCGGTCGTACTTCTCGCCTTGCTTGATCGCCACAACCTGCGCCGTACCCGACTTGCCGGCGATCCGGTATTGCGCGCCGATCGCAGCCTTGCGCGCCGTGCCTCGGGCACCGTGCATCACCTGCTGCATGCCGTGGTTGACCTTGTTCCAGTCCGACGGATCGCGAAGGATGATGTCCGGCATCGGGTTTTCATCCTTGGGTTTCTCGCCCTCGATGGTCCTGGCCAGGTGCGGGCGGTTCCACACGCCCTTGTTGGCCACCAGCGCCGTGGCCTGGGCCAGTTGCAGCGGGGTCGATTGCATGTAGCCCTGGCCGATCCCGAGAATCAGGGTTTCGCCGGGGAACCACGCCTGGCGCCGGGTCGCGCGTTTCCACTCGCGGGACGGCATCAGGCCGGGAGATTCTTCGAACATGTCCAGCGAGACCTTCTGGCCGATACCGAACTTGTTCATGTAGGCCGACAACCGGTCGATGCCCAGCTTGTGCGCCAGGTCATAGAAGTAGGTGTCATTGGACCGCATGATCGCCGTGTCGAGGTCGACGAAGCCGTCCCCGGTGCGGTTCCAGTTGCGGTATTTGTGATCGTAGTTGGGCAGCATGTAGTAACCGGGGTCGAACACCCGGCTCGATGCCGTCACCACGCCCGCATCGAGACCGGCAATGGCCACCGCTGGCTTGATCGTCGAACCCGGCGGGTACAGGCCGCGCAGCACGCGGTTGAACAGTGGGCGGTCGATCGAATCGCGCAGCTCGGCGTAAGCCTTGAAGCTGATGCCGGTGACGAACAGGTTCGGGTCGAAGCTCGGCTGGCTGACCATCGCCAGCACTTCGCCGGTTTTCGGATCGAGCGCCACGACCGCACCACGCCGACCGCCCAGCGCAGCCTCGGCGGCTTCCTGCAATTTGATGTCGAGGCTCAGGACAATGTCCTTGCCCGGCACCGGATCGGTACGCTTGAGCACGCGCAGGACGCGGCCCCGGGCGTTGGTCTCGACCTCTTCGTAACCCACCTGGCCGTGCAGCTCGGATTCGTAAAAGCGCTCGATGCCGGTCTTGCCGATGTGGTGAGTGCCGCTGTAGTTCACCGGATCGAGGGTCTTCAGCTCTTTTTCGTTGATCCGCCCCATGTAACCCACCGAGTGCGCAAAATGCGCGCCCTGCGGGTAATGACGCACCAGTTGCGCGACCACCTCGACGCCCGGCAGACGGAACTGGTTCACCGCGATCCGGGCGATCTGCTCTTCGGTCAGCTCGAACAGGATTGGCACCGGCTCGAACGGCCGGCGCCCCTGGCGCATGCGCTTCTCGAAAATCACCCGGTCTTCCGGCGTCAGCTCCAGCACCTCGACGATCACGTCGAGCACCTGCTGCCAGTCGCCGGAGCGCTCGCGGGTCATGCTCAGGCTGAAGCTCGGACGGTTGTCCGCCACCACCACGCCATTGCGGTCGAAAATCAGACCACGGGTCGGCGGGATCGGCTGGACGTGAACCCGATTGTTTTCCGACAGGGTCGAGTGGTACTCGTACTGAATCACCTGCAGGTAATACAGCCGTGCGATCAGTACGCAGATCAGCGCCACCACCGCAATTGCGCCGAACACGACGCGACCACGCACCAGACGGGCGTCTTTTTCGTGGTCCTTGATGCGGATCGGCTGAGACATGAGGGCGGATTACTTGTGGTAAGGGTGACCGGACAGCACGGTCCAGGCACGATACAACTGTTCGCCGATGAGGATGCGCACCAGCGGGTGCGGCAGCGTCAGCGGCGACAACGACCAGCGCTGATCCGCCCGGGCACAGACTTCCGGCGCCAGCCCTTCCGGGCCACCGACCATGAAGTTGACCGTGCGCGAGTCCAGGCGCCAGCGATCGAGTTCGACCGCCAGTTGCTCGGTACTCCACGGCTTGCCATGAACTTCGAGAGTGACGATCCGCTCGTTCTGCCCGACCTTGGCCAGCATGGCTTCGCCTTCCTGACGGATGAAGCGGGCCACGTCGGCGTTCTTGCCACGGGTATTGAGCGGAATTTCCACCAGTTCCAGTGCCAGCTCGGACGGAAGACGCTTGGCATATTCATGCCAGCCCTCTTCCACCCACTTGGGCATGCGTGAACCGACGGCGATCAGGCGCAGTCGCACAGCAATCCCTTACAGCTGGTCTTTGTTGAGCTTGGTGAAATGCTCGTGGGTGTTTTCCGGGCTGTGGTGCTTGGCGTCCGCCGCACGGCTTTGCTCGGCACCGGCCCACAGGCGCTCCAGGTCGTAGAACTGACGGGCCGAGGCGGTCATCATGTGCACGATCACCAGGTCCAGGTCCAGCAGGACCCAGTCGCTGTCGCCCTTGCCTTCTTCGCCCAGCGGCTTGGCGCCGTTCTTTTTGACCTCTTCGCGAACCTTGTCCAGCATCGCGTTGATCTGGCGGTTGGACGTACCGGTGGCGATGATCATGTAGTCGGTGATGCTCTGCTTGTCGCGCACATCAATGATCTGGATGTCCTGGGCCTTGACGTCTTCCAGGGCGGCAACGGCCACCTTGACCAGTTCGTCGCCCTTCAGCGGTTCGTTGGTGTTGACTGGCTCTGGCAGCGGGGCGCTCTTGAATGTGCCTTTGCGCTTTACTTTGGTTTGGTCTTTGTCAGTCATATAAAACTCGTTTTGCTCATATATTCGGCGGCTTGGCGACACGTGGGTTCGTATCAGTGAAGCACGCCTTGTTCAGTTCGACGCACGGTACAGACCGTGCGCATCGATGTAGGCCAGGACCGCGTCGGGCACCAGGAAACGTACCGACTTACCGCTGGCCAGCAGTTGACGGATCTGGGTGGCGGAAACCGCGAGCGGTGTCTGCCAGACGAATGCAATCTGTCCGCTCGGCCCCTTCAGGGCCAGCGGGTCGCTCACCGAACGAGCTGCCAGCAGGTTGCGCAAGGCATCCGGCGGTTCGCTGTCGGCGTCCGGGCGCTGTAGCACCAGGATGTGGCAATGCTGGAGCAACTCTTCCCAGCGATGCCAAGTGGGCAGGCCGCAAAACGCGTCCCAGCCCAGAAGCAGAAAAACCTGGGTCTCGGCGGCCATTTCGGCACGCAGCGACTCCAGGGTATCGATGGTCCAGGACGGTTTGTCCCGCTGCAATTCGCGAGCGTCCACCACCAGCGGCGGCACACCGGCCACCGCACATTCAACCATTGCCAGCCGGTCCTGCGCCGACACCTGCGGCGTATCGCGGTGCGGCGGCCGGGCGCTGGGCATCATGCGCAGCTCGTCGAGCCCCAGCGCTTCGGCAACTTCCAGCGCACCACGTAGATGGCCGACGTGCACCGGGTCGAACGTCCCGCCCAGCACGCCAATGCGCAGGGGACGGGATTTCTTGCCGGATTTCGGCGCTTTCAGGTCGAGGTCGGACAAGTCAGACCGTCGCCTGGCCGCGCAACTGACCATCACCGACCACGATGTACTTCTCGCAGGTCAGTCCTTCGAGGCCCACCGGGCCACGGGCGTGCAGCTTATCAGTAGAAATGCCGATCTCGGCACCCAATCCGTATTCGAATCCGTCGGCAAAGCACGTCGGGGTGTTGATCATCACCGAGGCCGAGTCGACCTGAGCCACGAACTGGCGGGTGTCGGCGAGGTTTTCGCTGACGATCGAGTCGGTGTGATGGGAGCCGAAACGGTTGATGTGCTCAATGGCCTGGTCCAGGCCATCCACCACCCTGATCGACAGAATCGGCGCCAGGTACTCGGTGCTCCAGTCTTCTTCGGTCGCGGCGACGGCTTCGATAATCGCCCGGGTGCGTTCGCAGCCACGCAGTTCGACGCCTTTTTCGCGGAACTGTCTGGCCATCGACGGCAGGAATTCCTTCGCGACACGTTGATCGACCAGCAACGTTTCCATCGCGCCGCAGATGCCATAGCGATAGGTCTTGGCGTTGAAGGCGATGCGCTCGGCTTTCGGCAGGTCGGCGTGCTCGCTGACATAAACGTGGCAGATGCCGTCCAGGTGCTTGATCACCGGTACCCGGGCGTCACGGCTGATGCGCTCGATCAGGCCACGACCACCGCGCGGTACGATCACATCGACGTACTCGGGCATGGCGATCAGCGCGCCAACGGCGGCGCGGTCGGTGGTTTCCACCACTTGCACCACGGCGGCCGGCAGTTCGGCTTCGGCCAGACCACGCTGGATGCAGGCGGCAATCGCGCGGTTGGAATGAATCGCTTCGGAACCGCCACGCAGGATGGTCGCGTTACCGGACTTCAGGCACAGGCTCGCGGCGTCGATGGTCACGTTGGGACGGGATTCGTAGATGATCCCGATCACGCCCAGCGGCACGCGCATCTTGCCGACTTGAATGCCCGACGGACGGAAGCTCATGTCGCGGATCGCACCCACCGGATCCGGCAGCGCCGCGACCTGACGCAGGCCGACGATCATGCCGTCGATGCGCGCCGGGGTGAGTTCCAGCCGCTCCAGCAGTGCCGGCTCCAGACCGTTGGCGCGACCGGCGGCCAGATCCTGTTCATTGGCTGCCGCAAGCTCGACGCGGGCGGCGTCCAGGGCATGGGCGGCAGCCAGCAGGGCGCGGTTTTTCTGCGCGGTGCTGGCACGGCCGATGACGCGGGAGGCTTCGCGGGCGGCGCGACCCAATCGGGTCATGTAGTCAAGAACGGACTCAGTCATGGTCTGCTGGGGTCTTGGCAAAGAGGAAAGCGGCAGATTATAGCTGTCGCGTCCCGGGACTAACAGCGGTGACGGGCGGATGGTCGAAATGGACCACGATTTGCCGACGTTCAGCCGTGATTAAGCCTCGAATTGTTATCATCACGACCTCCTCCGCCTGGATAGACACTGTTTGCCATGTCCAACCTGACCGTTCGTGCCACCTTCGCGCGCCAGCCCGTCGGCCTCGCGGATGCTTTTTTCGACCGTGACGCCCAGACGCTGGCCAAGGATCTGCTCGGCAAAGTCATTCGCCACCGGGTCGGTGACTTGTGGCTCAGCGCCCGAATCATCGAAACCGAGGCCTATTACTGCGAGGAGAAAGGCAGTCACGCGTCCCTTGGCTACACGGAAAAGCGTAAGGCTTTGTTTCTGGATGGCGGCCACATCTATATGTACTACGCCCGGGGCGGCGATTCGCTGAACTTCAGCGCGAAGGGTCCGGGCAATGCGGTGTTGATCAAATCGGCCTATCCGTGGGTCGACGAGATCAGCGGCCCGGCCAGCCTGGCGCAGATGCTGCTGAATAATCCCGACGCTCAGGGCCGCCCGCGCCCGTCGCAAAAACTGTGTGCCGGGCAGACGCTGCTGTGCAAGGCGCTGGGACTGAAAGTGCCGGTGTGGGATGCCAAGCGTTTCGACCATGAAATCCTGCTGGTGGAAGACACCGGCCCCGCGCCGCCCCATGTGATTCAGACCACTCGCCTGGGTATCCCCCAGGGCCGCGACGAACACTTGATGTATCGCTTCGTCGATGCCGCCTATGCCCAATGGTGCACGCGGAACCCGCTGCGCCGGGGTCAGGTCGAAGGTCGCGATTATTTTCTGCTGTGAATGCGCACCCCTTCGGCTCGCCGTTCAGGGACATCAATGAAATGGAGTGGTTTGTATGGGCCCATGGCTCGATAGCGTGACCGGGTGGCTGGCCGCCAATCCGCAGTGGCTGGCGGCTGCAGTGTTTGTCGTGGCCTGTGTGGAATGCCTGGCGATTGCCGGATTGATTGTGCCTGGCACGGTGCTGCTGTTTGCAGTGGCGGTGCTGGCCGGCAGCGGAGCGCTGTCGTTGAGCGAAACCCTGTTGCTGGGTTTCCTCGGCGGGATTCTCGGCGACGTGATTTCGTATTTCCTCGGTCGCCACTTCCACCAGAACATCCGGCGCTTGCCGGGGTTGCGCCATCACCCGGAATGGATGGCCGGCGCGGAAACCTACTTCCAACGCTACGGCATCGCCAGCCTGCTGGTCGGGCGCTTTATCGGCCCGTTGCGGCCAATGTTGCCGATGGTCGCGGGGATGTGCGACATGCCCTTCCCGCGCTTTGCGGCCGTCAGCCTGCTGGCAGCGGCCGGCTGGAGCCTCGCCTATCTGCTGCCGGGCTGGGCCACCGGGGCGGCGTTCCGTCTGCCGTTGCCGGAAGGCTTTTGGCTCGAGGCCGGGATTGTTGCCGGCAGTATCGCGGTGATGGTTGGCCTGAGCGCCAACAGCAGCCTGCGCCGTCATCGCCGGGCGACGGTCTGGATCAGCAGCATGAGCCTGTTGATCCTGATCGGCCTGTTCATCGGCTACCCGTACCTGAGCGCCCTCGATCAGGGTGTCATGACCCTGGTGCAGGAACACCGCCGCCCGGCGCTGGATGAAGTGGCAGTGGTGTTCACCCTGATCGGTGAGTTCCGCAACATGCTGCTGTTCAGCGGCCTGCTGACCGCTCTGCTGTTGCTATGCCGCCAGTGGCGACACGCGATCTTCGTCGGCGGAACCCTGCTCGTCACGGCATTGGCCAACACCGGAACCAAACTGTTTTTCGCCCGGTTACGCCCGGAAGTGCTGACTGACCCACTCACCAGCTACAGCATGCCCAGCGGTCACGCTTCGGGGTCGTTCGCGCTGTTCCTGACACTCGCCGTGCTGGCCGGGCGCGGGCAGCCGCCGCGCCTGCGCCTGACCTGGTTGTTGCTTGGCTGTATACCGGCGCTGGCAATTGCCCTGTCGCGGGTATATCTGGGCGCGCACTGGCCAACGGATGTCCTGGCCGGCGCCATGCTCGCTGCCTGTGTGTGCGCAGCGGGCCTGTGGCTCAGTCAACGCGACGCCCCTCTGGGTGCGATGCCGCAGAAAGTCTGGTGGCTGGTCTTGCCGGCGCTGGTCGCTCTGTTTGGTTTCTTCGTATTGCGACACCTGCCACACACTCTGCTTCGATACGCCTATTGAGCCGCATCCGACGCTTCGCGGATTCCCCTTCGGGGCGAATCCGCAAGCGGCGATCAGTCCTGTTTGCCAACTGAAACGCTGCTGTTTCAACAAATACGTCACCGCCACACCTGCCAAAACAAAAGACTCTCATCGCGATTGAAGCGACCGCCGGAAATATAATTGGCAAAACAATCAGCCTGACCAAAAAAATCATTACATGACAGATTAATCCTCTCATCACCTCATGGAAGAGTATTGATCTTGTCTATCCCTCTTGAAACAACTTCTGAAACTTATCCTACAACTTCGATTGTTATTTCAGACATAAGCAACTCATCAACTAACCGTCATTCAGAAACTTCCATCCCGGATCGCCGCACACCCAGCCTGCGCGACACAGACAGCCTGTTTGGCCCCCTGCGCATCGGCGAAATGAGCGTCAGCCGCCAGGAACTGCAGGCCTTGGGCGCAAGGCTCAATGGCCAGCCCATCACCGCAGCCAATACCTACTTTTCCGAACCCGATCAGTCATTCATCGATGCGTTGGCGTTCGATCCGGCCGAAGTTGAACAGCGCATCAAGTCAGTCAATACACAAGAAGGCCAGAAAGTTGCGCCGCTGTTGTATGAAATAGTTACACAGCGTTCACCGGATGCCCCATCGCTGATGCGCGAGATGACAACGGGCGAATCCGCTCCGTCCATGAACAAGATCAACAACCTGCTCAAAGCCACACAACGCCTGGACATACGCAAGGAGCCGCTGCCCGATCATTTACCCAACTGGGTAGACAAGGCCAAGAGTCGAAGCCTGGCCGGCATGGGGGTGGGACTGCAGGCTTACGGACTGTACAGCGCGTTCACCGGTGCCATTGACGCCCTCAAGAAAGGCCATACAGGGGAAGTCCTGATCAATGTCGGCGGCGGCCTTGCGGAAATAACCTCACTGGGATTCGAGTATGCCCTGACCCGAACAGGCGAACATATGATCCGACAAGGTTCGGCGACCCTTGAACAATTCGGCAGGACCGGCATGGGCAAGTGGCTCTGCCGGGGCGCGGGATTGATCGCCAGCGTGCTGACGCTGCCGTTTGATATCTACACCGCCATCAAATCCTTCAACGATGCTGCCAAGGCCCAGGGAAAAGAGGCTCAGGACCTCTACGTGACCGGAGGGCTGAGTATATTCAGCGCCGCGCTGTCCCTGGCGCTGGGTTGCGCTGCGCTGGCAGGCTTTCAGGCGGCCGGTCCGGTGGGCATTGCAGCGGCGGCAATCATGATTGTCGGCGCCAGAATCTATGGCGCCGTCCGGGTCGTCGACGACATTGACGATTACATCGAACTGTCCGTGAACGAACGCTGGCGTGCCGGCTGGTTCGCGTTCACCGGACAGGACCAGGACAAGGCCGTGATGGAGCGCTATCTGGTCGCGAAAACCACCCGCAACTATGCCAAGGCCTTGAAGACCCAAAGCCTGCGCTGGCTCGACAATGAACTCAAGGACAGTGTCGACGCGATCGTCAACGGCCGGTTCGACGTCAGGCTGCAAGCCACGCGCGTCCATCGATACCAGTGGGATGAAGCCAAGGGTGAAACACCCTACGTCACCGAGAACCTGCCAGTCATCATCGAGACCGATGACCATTACGATGCACGCGCCGGCCTGCCGGTCTCTGACGCTATCGTTACCACCGTGAAGAGCGACCCCGCCAAAGGCGTTTTCTGGAGCCTCGGTGGTGGCAATGACACGGTACAGGGGGTGCGCGACAAACCGAATTTCTTCAGTTATGGCGCTGGCAAAAAAGACCTCGGTGGTGGTGACAGAGACGACTCGTTTCTTTTTCAGTCCGCCAGCGATGCACTTTCCGGCACAGAAATCCGCCCGAGTCATCTGCAAGGGGGTGACGGTACCGACCTGCTATGGCTGCAAGGCACTCACAAGCACCTGGATCACATCCCGAATCCACCGACTTACCTCGGTTACGACATCGACATGAAATCCGGCAGGCTCGGGTTGCGCTCGGCGGACCCGGCGGTCGAACCGGTGCTGCACTCCACGTTCAGCTCCATCGAAAAAGTCGAAACCCTGGCCGGCGCTTACAACCAGGTCAAGGGATCGGATCAGGCCGACGTCATTACCGCCAACGGGCAAGACCAGGTCAATGCCGGTGCAGGCGATGACCACATTTACGCACGAGGTCTCTTTGCCAGTGTCGATGGCGGTAGCGGGAGCGACACTTACCAGATCAACCCTCTGAGTCGCCAGATTCTCATCACCGAGGACGGCAGTGAGCCAAGCAAGGTTTATCTGGGTGTAACACTTGAAGCGGTTCAGAGCTGGTTCATCCGTGCCAATGCTCTGGTGATCGAGTCGTTACGTGACGACCACCCTCGCTCACCGCTACGCACACTGGTACTCGAAGAGGTCTACCGGAACGTCGATGGCAAACGCCTGCTGAAAAACGACAAGTGGATATTCATCACCCAGGATGGCTACCACTTGCAACCAGACTGGCCGGCCGAGATCACAGCCCTGACCGATCACCCCCTGAACGTCAACGTCATCACTGTCGGCGTGGCCAGGCCATCCCCGCTGTCGCTCAACAACCCGGTCAACATTCCGTCGCCCAGTGCACACTCGTATTACTTCGTCTCCAGCAAGAACTATCACACCGTCCTGAAAGCCGCGCCGGCGGACAAAAAGGCGCACAGCACGCTGTATGTCGACTTCGACAGCAAGGACATTGCCGAAGTCAGGGCGATCTATACCGTCACGGCACAGCAGACAAACGCATTCACCGTGCTCACTTACGACGATGTCCACTTCACGATCGCTTTCGGACCGGGTGCCGGACTGCTCTCGTTACACGGCGCCGTCATCGAAAGCACGGATCGAAAAAGTGACAGAGGGGCAGGCATCCTGACCGCCGGCTGGAAGATGAATCACGCCTTCACCCTGGTCATGCGCGATGGTGTGTCCTTTCAACTCGACTATCCGGGCACTGCCGCTCTGGACGATGCCAGAAATCCCGGGTACCGATCGGTGGAAAGCCGCGCATCGTTGCGAAAGCGCGCCGGGACCTACCTGTTTGTCAAACCGTCCGTCGAAAAGCGAACCCTCAAGGACACCCCGCAACGCGTCGATTTCAAGGCCATCGATCACAACGCGACGTTCTGGCTGGAGGGACGATCCTCGACGTACGCGCTGTACCCGGCCAGCAATATGTCCATTCGCCTGTCCACCGCCGAAGCGGACGCCCGCGACCTGGGATCATCGACCTGGCACATTCATACGCAACAGCTGCAGGAAACGATCAGCGACAGCCACCTCTCCATCAAGGATGACCTGCTCAAGATCGGCAGCGTTCACATTCACCTGCCCGACAGCAACGACGCATCGCTGCCCCTGGGAACCATCGACGTCATCGACTCTGCGGGGCATCGCTATCGGGTCAATACACTGTTCGAGGTGATCAGTCTGCATGCTGTCAATGCGCTGTCTTGTGCCTCGACCCAGGCAGTCGTCGCCCTGGTTGACGACCATAAAATCCGGCAGATGCTGGAAAGCGATAACGTTCCCATCGAGAACATCCATCTGCCCGATGCACCTGACGCAAAGATTTTCTACAACGCGGCTACCGCTCAATGGACAGCCCGCGGCGACGCCACACGCCTCATCGAACCGCAACGCCTGATCATCGAAAAAAAATCGGCTGCAAAAGCAGTAACGATCTGAATCGAACACTGGACCAACATTTCAACCGTCAAGGAATGACACGATGCGCCCAAAGATCCCCCCTTCATCAAATTTTCCAAGAGGGCATTCGCAAACGCCAACGGACACGTTTGTCAATCGACCGCGTTCAGAGGTGGAAATACCGGTACTGCATCGGCCACACCCGGAGAATACAAACGGGCCTGCCGTCTCGACCGGACAGGGTCCGGGCAGTCACTCCGTCGATGGCGACGCCATGCCCGGAGTCGAGATCTCAGACCTGCCCGATGTTCAGCCCGCGCCAGACAGCGGGTTGACCGGCTATTTATTGAACCAGGCGTTGTTGCGCAATATGCAGGCAGCGGACGCCGACGGCTTTCGTTTTGTCGTCGGCCGCCGGTTTGTGGATATCGAGCACATCGGCACCGTGCATGTGGAGTTCGACGCAGCCCACAGCGCCTATCGGGTAACCGACCTGTACAGGAAACTGGCGCCCGGCCCGCTGATCCTTAGAGATCCGGGCGAGAAAACCTGGCGCCTTGCCCACCAACCGCCGAAAGCACCACCGGCCAAACGTCCAGCCTCTGAACAGGGCGACTCGCAGGCCAAGCGCCCAACCATTTTCCAACCGCAACCTTTCCAGCCATTGACGCGTCCTCATCTGGACCCCATGCCTCACTGGATAGAGCTTGACGACCAGGGGTATTACCGACGGCAAGAACATTTCCACAGTTCGCCGGACGCCGATTACTTCTACGGATTCAAGGGGCCAGACAGCTATTGGGTACGGGTTGACGAACCTCCGGCCGGTTTCAATGGCTCGCCCACCCACCTGACGGCCTGGAAGGATCATCAGATCTGGGAGGCTTACGGCATTCATGGCCGGGACATCACCCGTTTCCGGGAAGAAGCCCAGACCAGCGGCCATCGGCCACACTGGGTCAAACCGCTGGTGACCAACAATGCCAGGCAGGATCTGATCATGGATGGTTGGCGCTGGTTGCATCCGCGCAAGACGCTGGATGAAGTGACTGAACACCTGCGCAACTACAACCTTTCGCCCGGGCAACATGTGCAATTGCGCAACGACCTGCTGGACAACCCGCGACAAATGCCGCAGTGGGCAGAGCAGCACCGGTTGCGTTCGCTCGACGAGAACGATCCGGGGCGCTTCGATCAACTTCGCCAGGAAATTGAGCCGCTGATCATTCCCACAAGGAACGGCACGCTTTGGCGCGGCGACCTTGTCGACCTCGACCAAAGCCTGAGCCGGCCCTTTCTCGACGGGGCTCTAGGCAGTCTTGGTTACCTGCGCAACAGTAACGGCTGCCTTTACCGCATCGACATTCCCGGTTTGTTCAGGGCCGATGAACGAACGCCGTTCGAGTTTTATGACGACGGCAGAATGCTGCCGCGCTTGAATCATCCGCGCGGCGCGACCACCCAAAAGCCTATCAGTGCAACGGTCAGTCTGAAGCTGGTCACGGAGTATGCCGGCAAAGGCAGGGATGCCCCGGATCCGGAATACCTGCTCTACAACAACCAGAAGAACAAATATCCCGGCAAGAAACCCGGCGAGCCTGACCACGATGCGGGCGAGTCCGATAATGAGTGGTCTGATGCCTCTGATGTGGAACTGGATTCGGAGCGCAACTACGAAACGACTCGACATAACCAGAGATTCATTTTCGCCTACATCATCGACACGCGAAAAATGGAAGTCGTGCTCAGGGAAGAAAATGAGCTGTTCAATCCGTCCATGGAGAAAAAGGGGGCATGGTTTCCCGACGATGATCTCGAAGCGCTGATCTCGACTTCAAAAAAAGGCATCGAATCCAGCCGGCTCTGGCTGTTCGACTCAACTTATACCCGAGCGGCAAAAGTCGACGATGTGGCCAAGGCGGGAAAAGACAGATGGTTGAGCAATCGCAGTATTGAAGAACGCACCCACAGGGGCGTCCACAACCAGCATGAATATGACGCACTGATCGACAAGGTCGCGAAGTCCGGCAAGCCGATACTGACGCTCGACCCGGGCAAGGACTGGTTCGCCAGCGATATTGTCTGGCCCGATTAACGGACCCGATCAGCCGGTCCTATGCAAACAACTCCCCCTGCAACTCATCGAGCAGCGCCTGGATCGCATCCAGGCGCTGTTGCGGATCGTCGAGTTGCAGCAGATCGATCTTGTCCTCTTCGGCGAAAGGCAACAGGTAAGCCAGCTGGTTGGCCAGCGACTGCTGGCCAACCGCTTCGGTCCCCATGTTCAGCGCCTCGACCATAGGATGTTCGGCCAGTGCCTTGAGCAGCGCTACCAGATCCGCGTCTTCATCCTGCAACGGTTGCTCAGGCTCTTCATCCAGCCAGTCGACCTCGGCCAGGATCAGTTGATCGCGTTGTACCTCGGTGCGCTGCACCATGAAGCGGCGCCCGCCCTGCACCCGGATTCCCAGCAGGCCGTTGTCCTGTTGCTGGAAATCGGTAATCCGCGCTTCGCACCCGACCATCGCAAACCCTTCGGGCGCCACGCCGACTTCATGCCCTTCGAGGATGCATACGACGCCAAAGCCCCCGCCCTGTTTCATGCAACGGCCGATCATGTCCAGATAGCGCGCCTCGAAGATCTGCAAATCCAGATTGCAGCCGGGAAACAGCACCGTGTTCAGCGGAAAAAGCGGCATACTCATAGACATTTCCCTACACCACCATCGACACCGCCAACGGCAGGAACACCGCCGTGGCCACGCCCATCAGACTCATTGCCAGCGCCGCGAAGGCACCGCACTCATCGCTTTCCTGCAACGCCACCGACGTGCCGACCGCATGCGCCGTCATGCCCAGCGCCATGCCGCGCGCCTCGGGGCTGTGCACGCCGAGGCGGTTCAGCAGCGCCGGGCCGAAGATCGCGCCGATCACCCCGGTAATCAGCACGAAGACGGCCGCCAGCGCCGCTACGCCACCGATCTGCTCGGCCACCAGCATGGCGATCGGCGAGGTCACCGACTTGGGCGCCATGGTCATCAGGATCATGTGATCGGCGCCGAACCACCAGCCCAGCGCCACGCCCATGCCCGTGGCGACTACCCCGCCTATCACCAGCGTAGTAAAAATCGGCCAGAACAATTGGCGGATGCGCCGCAGATTCAAATACAGCGGCACGGCCAGCGCAACGGTCGCCGGCCCCAGCAGGATGCTGAGGATTTCCGTGCTCTTGCGGTACTCGGCGTAGGTCAGGCCGCAGCCGACCAGTACGCCGATCACCAGCAGCATCGAGACCAGCACCGGTTGCAGAAAGATCCAGCGGGTTTTCTCGAACGCTGCCAGCACCAGTTGATAAGCCCCCAGGGTGATGCCGATGCCGAACAGGGGATGGTGAATCACCGAAGCCCAGGCGCCTTGCCAGTCGAACAGCATCAGGACTCCTCCGAATGTGGCGCGTGACGCTTGACCAGGCGCTGCATCAGCACCCCGGCGAAGGCCATCGACAGAATCAGCGACACCACCAGCGCACCGACAATGGCCCAGAAATCCGCGGCAATCGCTTGGGCGTACACCATCACGCCCACCGCCGGCGGTACCAGCAGCAACGGCAGATAACGCAACAGGTTGCCGGCCGCAAGATTCAGCGGCTCGCCGACCTCACCGCGCACGATCAGAAATACCAGCAACAGCAACAGGCCGATGATCGGCCCCGGCAGCACCGGCAACAGCAAATGATTGAGGGCCGTGCCGAGCAGTTGAAACAGCACCAGCATGGTCAGGCCACGTAGCAACATCCGACATCTCCGTCTTACTTTTCACCCTGCAGGTCGCCCGCATTATAAGCACGCCTGCGCTATGGATCGGCATTCGCCAAAAGCATGGTCGGTTGACCTGAGCAAATCGCCATGATGATCTACAGTGGTTCGCAGGGCGGTCAAATCCCCTACCTGAAAAACTACAAAACCGATGAACCCAAGGAGAGTCTCAATGCCCTATGTTCCAGTTGCAGAGCTCAAAGATTATGTCGGCAAGGAACTCGGACGTTCCGAATGGCTCACCATCGACCAGGAGCGCATCAACCTGTTCGCCGAAGCCACCGGGGATTATCAGTTCATCCATGTCGACCCGGTCAAAGCCGCGCAAACGCCATTCGGCAGCACCATTGCACACGGTTTCCTGTCGTTGTCGCTGATCCCCAAACTGATGGAAGACATCCTGATCCTGCCGCAAGGCGTGAAGATGGTTGTCAACTACGGTCTGGACAGCGTGCGTTTCATCCAGCCGGTCAAGGTCAACTCCAAGGTCCGGCTCAAGGTCGATCTGGGTGAAGTCACCGAGAAAAAACCTGGCCAGTGGCTGCTCAAGGCCACCGCCACCCTGGAGATCGAAGGCTCGGACAAACCGGCCTACATCGCCGAACCGCTGTCGCTCTGCTTCGTTTAAGTGCCTGGATGCGAAGCGGCTCACGCTGTTTCGCATCCGCTCCTCCCTGCCGGCTGTATAAGGTCACATAGCTGCGGCATACTCGGTCGCCTAATTGCCCGGATCCCGCTATGCGCTCATTCGCCCCTCTTGCTCCCCTTGCCTTGACCCTGTTGCTGGCCGCGTGCGGCGACGGCGAATCGCTGTTGCCGCCGGATGCGCGCCTGCCCGACGGCGGCCGCTATCGCGGTGAACTGGTCGATGGCTTGCTGCAAGGCCAGGGCCGGGTCGACTACCCCAATGGCAGTTGGTACGCCGGGGCGTTCGACAAGGGGCAATGGCATGGCCAGGGCGAATGGCACGGCAGCAATGGTGAGGTCTATCGCGGCAATTTCCAGCAAGGGTTGTTCGACGGCCAGGGCACGCTGACCACCCCGACCGGCAGCTACACCGGCGGTTTCAAGCTGGGCCGGCGCGACGGCGAAGGCACCCTCAAGGAAAACGCGATGACCTATCGCGGCGAATTCAAGGCCGACCAGTATTCCGGGCTCGGCCGCCTGGAGCTGGACGACGGCAGTTCCTATCAAGGCCAGTTCGCCCACGGCAAACCCAATGGCGAAGGCCAGCGTGGCGATGCCAGCGGTAATCAGTTCACCGGTCGCTTCGTCAATGGCCAGCTCGAAGGCAACGGTACGTTCAACAGCGCCGATGGCGACATCTACGTCGGCGGCTTCAAGAACAATCAACTGCACGGCAAGGGCCGCTACGAAAACGCCGACGGCGACGTCTGGCTCGGGCAGTTCAAGGAAGGCGCGCTGACCGGCAAGGGTGAACTGATCGGCGCCGACGGCAGCCACTACATCGGCTATTTCAACGACTGGCGCTTCAGCGGTCAGGGCCGCCTGAACCTGTCCGATGGCAGTTTCTACGTCGGTGGATTCGACAGCGACAGCTATTCCGGACGTGGCACCCTGGTGCTCACCGATGGCAGCGTGCTCAGCGGCACCTGGATCAACGGCCAGCGGGTACGCGATGCCGCCGGCAAGTTGCTGCCGGACACCCTTGAACTCGGCCTGCTAGCCCAGGGTCGTCTGCTCGACGAGGCGCTGGCCAGCGTGCCGACCTCAACCCCGGCCGTTGAGCTGTACACCCTGACCCTCGGCGGCGACGGCAAGCAGAGCGTGTTCCTGCGCGAATCCGATTACGTGGCCAACATGCTCACCAGCCGTTTCGGCGCCTTTGGCCAGATTCGCCTGGTCAACCATCGCGACCACCTCGGCGACCGGCCGATGGCCACCCGCGAGAATCTGCGTCGCGCCGCTCAAACCCTGGCCGAACGCAGCGGCCCGGAAGATCTGGTCTTCATCTACCTGACCAGCCACGGCACCGCCGAGCACGAACTGGTGCTTGACCAGCCGCGGATGGAACTGGCCGACCTGCCCGCCGACGAACTCGCCGCCGTGCTCGCACCGCTGAAGAACCGCGACAAGATCATTGTCATCTCCTCGTGCTACTCCGGCGGTTTCATTCCGGCACTGAAGGATGAACGCACGCTGATCATGACCGCCTCGCGCGCCGACCGCGTGTCGTTCGGCTGCTCCGAGGAGGCCAACTTCACCTACTTCGGCGATGCCCTGTTTGCCCAGGCACTGAACCAGACCGACGACCTGGAGCAAGCCTTCAAACTGGCCAAGGCCACCGTTGCCGAGCGCGAACTGGCGGACAATTTCGAAGCCTCTGAACCGCAGATCTGGGCGCCGAAAACCGTACTGGCGCACTGGCAACTGCTGCGCAAACAACAAGCGAGAAAAGCCTTGCAAAGTGCTGCGTTGAACGACGGAGCAACAAAGAGCAACTAAGCTGAACAGTATCAAGGGAGAGACACTATGTACTTGACGCCTCAGCATGTCTTGCTTGCCGGAGCCACCGGTCTGACCGGTGAACATCTGCTCGACCGTCTGCTCAACGAGCCGACCATCAGTCGTGTCCTTGCCCCTTCACGCCGGCCGCTGGCCGAGCATCCGCACCTGGAAAACCCGGTCGGTGACCCACAGACCTTCCTGCCGCAGTTGTCCGGCCGGGTCGACATCGCCTATTGCTGCCTTGGCACCACCATCAAGCAGGCTGGCTCCGAAGAGGCGTTCCGCGCCGTGGATCTGGACATGGTCGTCGCTTTCGCCAAACGCGCCCGGGAAATGGGCGCACGGCACCTGATTGTGATCAGCGCACTGGGGGCCGATCGCCGATCCTCGATTTTCTACAACCGGATCAAAGGTGAAATGGAATACGCCTTGCGTGCGCAAAACTGGCCGCAACTCACCATTTGCCGACCATCGCTGTTACTTGGCCAACGCAGCGAGCCCCGCCTGGGCGAACAGCTGGCCGCACCGCTCTCTAAATTGATTCCCGGCAAATACCGGGGGATCGAAGCTTGCCAACTGGCCCGTGCCATGTGGCGTCTCGCACTGGAAGAGCAGGACGGGGTAAGGATTGTCGAGTCGGATGAACTGAGAAAGCTCGGCAAGTGAGTTCACTCACGTCGGGGGTTCGATGCAGATCCGGACAACCGTTTTCAACGGAGCCGAGGCTCTTGCAGTGAACCTCCTGACAAGACCGAAACAAGCCAGGTCTTGTCACCAGCCATGTCCTAAGTAACTACCTCCTGCTCCTTTGCGTTCATGGATAACGTGCTTACCAGCCTGTCGGTGCCTGCCGTCCCGTTTCGGGTGGCAATCCCGCACGTCAGCCAATCAATGAAAGGATTCCTTGATGAGCCCCAGAACGCCCTTCAGAAATGTCCCCGTCACACCGAACAATCCTCCTGACACAGTGCCGCAACTGCCGATCCAGCATTTCCAGCCTCCAGGACCGATTCGAGTCGCAGAACCTTCCGTCCATCAACCCGGGCGGCAGTCGGCACCCCAGCCACTTTCAAGCGACACGCTGCCCGCGATACAGGTTCGTGACTTGCCCGTCTCGTCGAGCGCGCCGCACTCGACCGGCTCGATCCGCGACTATGAGCTTGCGCCCCAAACGCGAACGCTGTTGCCCAATGTCAACGCCGAAGGGCTGCGCGTCCACAGAGGGCGCATTTATGCCGAGGTACAGTACACAACGACCACAACAGTCATGGTCGCCTGGGACGAAAGCGTCGGCACTTACCGGGCCATGCGTCCTCAGGAAACACACGCCTCAGGCCCTGCCCTGCACTTCGATCCCGACAGTAATACCTGGCGGGTTGACGAGCCCGAGAGCACCCACCTCCTGGTAGAACCGGCGAGCCCCAGGCAGACAGATAACCACCCGGAACAGACATTTCAGCCTCAACCAAAGCAACCACCCCTGCCACAGTCGGACATGACGGATGCCTACGTCGACACCCGACACTATGTCTGGGACCAGTCACTGCCTCATCACCACGGCTATGTGGTCATGCACCGCAAAATGCGTCTGGACGACTCCGTCGGCCCTCCACTGCTTCATGCGTTCATGGACGAAAGCGGAGCGTTTGTCCGTGTCGCGTCTCCCTCTCATGCCATCGATCAGCCAGCCGAACTGCTGCCTGCCTGGACAGACCGGGACATCTGGGATCTCTACGGTTTGCAGGGCGAAGACATCACGCGCTTTCGCACTGAAGCTCATCAAACCGGAAAGAAGCCTCAATGGGCCAGGGTTCGGGCACAACGGATGGAGAACAAGTACCTGTATGAGGAGCTTCGCCGCTGGCTAGGTCCAGAGATGGACCACAACCTGTTCAACCGCCTTCTGGAGCACCAACGGCTCACGCCCGCCAAGTGGGCAGAACACCTCGAATCCGTCACGCTGCACCGCCGCACGCCCGACAGGCCGCCGCCGTTGCCGCGCCTGCCGACACCCGATACGCCGGAGCACCCCGAGGCCTCAACCACGCCAACGCCGTCAACGCACCTGACACCTTCCGGTACGCCGCAGCCAACCGCCACCACGCCGGCTTACGGTGACCACAGTCACTACACCTGGGACCTCGACAAGGCAAACTTTCATGGCTACGTCGAAATGCGGCGCAAGCCTGGTCTGGATCACAGTCACGGCCCGCTCACCCAAGTGGCGTTCCCTGAAGGCGACAAGCTGACCATCGTCAGACCGGTCAGCTATTCGGTCAATCAACGGGCATTGCGTCCCTACTGGCGAGACATTGATATCTGGAACCTGTACAGGATCGAGGGGGAAGATATCGTGCGTTTTCGCCAGGATGTCGCGCTCCACATGAAACAGCCGACCTGGGTCGAGCCGCGGGAATACCCGTCTCTGCGTGAACAATTGATCAACTACTTGCGGCTGTGGACCAATCCGGACTCTCCGCTCAAGCCGTTGGTGCACGTCATTGCCCGCTACCGGCCCTACAACCTGTCCACCCTGCAGCTTGGACGGCTGTGCAAGGAGTTATCGTCGACAGGGCAGTTCAAGAATCGCATCAACGATGAGTTACCCGCGTGGGTCAAAACCCATCAAGAGCGTACGACGGTCCTGACCCATACAAAGGAATTCGATCCGTTTGTGCCGGAGCTCCATGCCGAAATCATCAGGCTGAGGAACCAGGGAGAGGGCTTCAGCCTGATGAAAGCCAGCCTGAGCCCACCGTTCTTTGAGAGGTTGTTGGTGTACTGCGGATTTAAACGCAACGCTCATGGTTATCTGTACAGGACCGATATTCCTGCCGTATTCAAAGTGGATAGCCGGACGCCCTTCGATATTGCCCGGCCCTCAGCCATGCTTCCACAAGAAGCCGTGACCGAGGCCACCACGAGCGGGGTGGCCGTCAGCGCGCTGTTCAGCCTCAAGGCCGCAATGGGTTTGGCAAAGGAAGGCGACGGCGTGACAAATGCCTCCGAGCCTCGGCCGGACAGTCCGTCGACAGACCGCGAATCGCAACCGCCGAATGGCAGCACGTCGGGGCACGACGCCCAACGCATCAGGTTTTGCTATGTGCTCGACACCCGCACGGTAGAGGTTGTTCCAGGGCAGGATAATCTTGTCTACAACCCAACGCGGATCGACCAGACACGCTTGCCGAGCCGGAAATGGGAAGGCCATGTGTCGGTGTCGTCGATCGGGTTTACCTCCCGGCGCGTCTGGCTGGTCAACTCGAGCATGACCCGTGCGGCCACCGTAGGCGATATACACGCACAGGCGCTTGGACGTGGGACCGGCTCAAGTCAAAACCATGCAGATGCGATCCAGGCCCGCACCCGGGCCGGAGACCTGAATCGGGACGAATACGACGTGTTGATCGATGAACTGGCAAAAGCCGGCAGACGTGTGCTGGAGTTACCGGCGGGAAAAGACATTTTCTCCAACGACATCGTCTTTCCTCCCGAAACGATCACTCTGTAGAAGGCATCAATGGCTCGATCCTGACGGGTCGAGCCATTGATTTTCAAAGCCCCCCGGTCGCCTGGAAGCCGACGCCGATCACGGTGAGCAACGACAACGGCAACAGCAACGTATCGAGCAATGCGCTGGCCGGCAGATCCAGCCCTGGATAGCTCGGCGCCTCGGCACCGAAGCGGTCCATCGGGCAGCACCCGCCCTGCATGGCGTACAGATCCAGCCGCGTGCCGGAATACACCACCGGCGCCCCCGGTTTGGCAGCATCCAGCGTGCGCACCGTGGCGCAGCCGGTCAGTTGCAACGCCAGCAGGATCGCCAGCAGCTTATTCATCGCTGCTCAGGTGATGCTCGCCCCAGCGCGGCAGCATGTCCTGGGGAATGCCCAGCAGATTGAGAATCCGCGCCACCACGAAATCGATCAGGTCATCGATGGTCTGCGGCTGGTGATAGAAGCCCGGCGACGCCGGCAGGATGGTCACGCCCATGTTCGACAGCTTGAGCATGTGCTCCAGGTGAATACTCGAATACGGCGCTTCGCGCGGTACCAGAATCAACTGGCGACGCTCCTTCAACGTCACGTCTGCCGCCCGTTCGATCAGGTTGTTGCAAGCGCCGGTGGCGATGGCCGACAAGGTCCCGGTCGAGCACGGCACCACCACCATCGCCGCCGGGGCGCCCGATCCAGAGGCCACCGGCGACATCCAGTCTTCCTTGCCGTACACACGGATCTGCCCGGCAGCCGCGCCGGTATATTCGGTGAGGAACGCCTGCATCATTTGCGGTTTGGCCGGCAGCGACACGTCCGTTTCGGTGGCCATTACCAGTTGCGCGGCCTTGGAGATCAGGAAGTGCACCTCGCGGTCCTCGCGCACCAGGCAATCGAGCAGGCGCAAACCGTACTGGGCGCCGGAGGCGCCGGTCATCGCCAGCGTGATGCGCTCCGGGCCATTGCTCACCAAACGCGTGTTCATTTCAACGCCTCGGCGAGTTTGCCGTGCAGGCCGCCGAAGCCGCCGTTGCTCATGATCACCACGTGGGTGCCAGGCTGGGCCTGGCTCTTCACCCGCTCGATGATGCCTTCCAGCGAATCGCTGACGATCGATGGCACGGTGCACAACGCGGCGGTGCCCGCCAGATCCCAGCCGAGGTTGGCCGGGGCGTACCAGATCACCTGATCGGCATCGACCACGCTGTCCGGCAGACCGTCACGGTGTGCGCCGAGCTTCATCGAGTTGGAACGCGGTTCGATGATCGCAATCAGCGGCGCATCGCCAATGCGTTTGCGCAGGCCGTCGAGGGTGGTGGCAATGGCGGTCGGGTGGTGGGCGAAGTCGTCGTAGATGGTGATGCCGCGCACTTCCGCGACTTTTTCCATCCGGCGTTTGACGCTTTTGAACGCGCTCAACCCGGCGATGCCCATCGACGGTACAACACCGACGTGACGCGCGGCGGCCAGAGTCGCCAAGGCGTTGGCGACGTTGTGCTGACCGGTCAATTCCCACTCGACCACGCCTTGGGACACGCCTTCGAACATCACTTCGAACGCCGAGCCGTCGTCCTTCAGCAACTTGACCTGCCACTGACCGCCGGCACCGGTGGTTTGCACCGGGGTCCAGCAGCCCATCTCGATCACCCGCTGCAAGGCCGGTTCAGTGGTCGGGTGAATCACCAGGCCTTCGCTCGGAATAGTCCGCACCAAGTGGTGGAACTGCCGCTCGATGGCTGGTAGATCGGGGAAAATGTCGGCGTGATCGAACTCAAGGTTGTTGAGGATCGCCGTGCGCGGACGGTAGTGGACGAACTTCGAACGCTTGTCGAAAAACGCGCTGTCGTACTCGTCAGCCTCGATCACGAAGAACGGCGTGCCGCCCAGACGCGCCGACACCGAGAAATTCTGCGGTACGCCGCCGATCAGGAAACCCGGGCTCATGCCGGCATGTTCCAGCACCCAGGCGAGCATGCTGCTGGTGGTGGTCTTGCCGTGCGTACCGGCAACCGCCAGCACCCAGCGACCTTGCAGCACATGGTCAGCCAGCCACTGCGGGCCGGACACGTACGGCAGGCCCTTGTTCAGCACATATTCCACTGCCGGGTTGCCGCGGGACATGGCGTTGCCGATCACCACCAGATCCGGCGCCGGATCAAGCTGCGCCGGGTCGTAGCCCTGAGTCAGTTCAATGCCCTGGGCTTCGAGCTGGGTGCTCATCGGTGGATAGACATTGGCATCGGAGCCGGTCACGTGGTGGCCCAGCTCTTTGGCCAGAACCGCCATCGAGCCCATGAAAGTCCCGCAGATACCCAGAATATGAATGTGCATAGTCGACCTCGTAAAACATGGCCGCAGGTTAGCGCAGGGAGGTGAAAACCGCACTCTTTAGCTGATCATCCGACCGTGATCGTTCCCACGCTCTGCAGGAGTATTCAGGCGGTTCGGGCGATCCCGTGCTTGCGCAGCTTTCTATAGAGCGTATTGCGGCTCACGCCCAGTTGCTGAGCCGCTTGGGTCATGTGCCAGCGCGTGTGTTCCAGCGCATTGAGCAACGCCTGCCGCTCGGCGTCTTCCAGCGGCTGTCCGGATGCCGCCTCATCGGTTTTGACCAACAGCGGCTGCACCTGCCGGAACATCGCCGGCAGATCCTCCAGTCCGATCCGCCCTTCATCGCACAACGCCGCCAACGTGCGCAGCACATTGCGCATCTGCCGCACATTGCCCGGCCAGTTGAAGCCCAGCAACGCCTGGCGCGCCGGCTCTTCGATCAGAATCTTTTCCCCGCCCGCCTCTTCGGCCAGCAGGAAATCCAGCAGCTGCGACTTGTCACTGCGCTCGCGCAACGGCGGCAACGCCACTTCCAGTCCGTTGAGCCGGTAATACAGGTCTTCACGAAAACTGCCATCGCCGACCCGCTCCAGAAGATTGCGGTGGGTGGCGCTGATGATCCGTACGTTGACCGCTTCCGGTTCGCCACCGATCGGCACCACTTGCCGGTCTTCGAGCACCCGCAGCAAACGAGTCTGCAAGGCCAGTGGCATGTCGCCGATTTCATCGAGGAACAGCGTGCCACCGTCGGCCTGCTGCAACTTGCCGCGCATGCCGTCCTTGCGCGCACCGGTGAAGCTGCCGCCGCGGTAGCCAAACAGCTCGCTCTCGATCAGGCTCTCGGGAATTGCCGCGCAGTTGAGGGCGACGAACGCTTTGCCGGCGCGCTGACTGGCGTTGTGCACAGCCTTGGCAAAGGCTTCCTTGCCAGAGCCGGTTTCACCATTGATCAGCAGTGGCACGTCGCGCTCGAACACCCGCAGCGACTTGCGAAAATCTGCCTGCAACGCCGCATCCCCCAGGCAAATGCCTGCAAGACGCGGCGCTGCGACAGCCGCGGGAGCCGGTGCTGCCGGCAGCGGCCGGCGGGTTTCACCGCGCAGCACCGCAAACAGATGCCGCCCGTCACGAGTGCGCAACGGCCAACTGGCGCTGGCATTGGCACTGGCGCGCCCGAGCAATTCATCCAGCGAACAATCGAAAAACGCCTCCACCGGTTTGCCGAGCAAGCCGCCACGAATGTGCCCAAGCAGGTTCAAGGCACTCTGATTGACTGCACTGATCCGCCCTTCCCCGTCAAACGCCAGCAACCCTTCACTGAACAGCCCGACAGACTCGGCCTGAAGATGAAAACGCAGCAACCATTGATTATCGAAGCAGCGCAGGAAATAGCAGCTCTCGATCATCTTCGCCGACAGATTGACCAGCGCCATGGTGTGGAACTGGCTCTGGCGCGAGACGTCATGCCGCGCGGAAGAAACATCGAGCACTGCCAGCAGTTCGCCGTGGGGGTCGAACACCGGGCTCGCCGAGCAGGTCAGGCCGGTGTGGCGGCCGCGAAAGTGTTCGTCCTGATGGATGGTCAAAGCCTGACGCTCCACCAGACAGGTGCCGATGCCGTTGGTGCCTTCGCAGGCCTCGCTCCAGTCGGAACCCAGCCACAGACCGGCGCGCTCGAAGATCTTGCGTTCGGCGGGGGCAGTGACGCAGTTGAGGATCACCCCGCGCGCGTCGGTCAGCAATACCGCGTGGCCGGCGCCGGAAAGTTGTTGATGCAGGCTGCTCATTTCACTGCCGGCAATCTGCAACACCTGTTGCAGCCGTTCGCGGCTTTCGAGGATGCGACCGTGTTCGAGCACGGTCGGCGCCATGGTCAGGGCCGGGTCGAGGTGATAGTCCTCAAGGCAGCGCAGCCACGAGCGGGCGATCGACGGGTCGGCACCGGGGCCATGCAGGTGCGGCTTGCCCTGGGTGACGGTGAGAACCTGTTGGGCATGGCGACTCAAATGGTTGTCGTGCATTTCTTATTATTCTCCCCGAGGCTCATCGGCCCATGCGTGAAGTGGTGCCCAGCATCCTCCAGCCCACCGGTCTTTGCAATGCTGGCAAGACCGCCCGGTCACGGGTTGTGCCAAAAGCGGTACAAACTGTCACCGGAGCCGTACCGATACCGTCACAGACGCTTGCCATTTGTCCGACACAAATCTCGCAAGGCCTTGATTTGCCTGACCTGCACGGCAGTGGCCCGACCTTTGCTCTACGCTTATAGCAAGCGCTCATGCGCGTCTCTCTGATAAATACAACAGCCAAGGAGAACATCATGCGTTACGCTCACCCCGGTACTGAAGGCGCCAAAGTCTCGTTCAAGAGCAAGTACGGTAACTACATCGGCGGCGAGTTCGTCGCGCCTGTCAAAGGTCAGTACTTCACCAATACCTCGCCAGTGAATGGCCAACCGATTGCCGAGTTCCCGCGCTCCACGGCCGAAGACATCGAAAAAGCCCTGGACGCCGCCCACGCCGCTGCCGATGCCTGGGGCTCAACGTCCGCCCAGGCCCGCTCACTGATCCTGCTGAAAATTGCCGACCGCATCGAACAGAACCTCGAAACCCTGGCGATCACCGAAACCTGGGACAACGGCAAAGCCATCCGCGAAACCCTCAACGCCGACATCCCGCTGGCCGCCGACCACTTCCGTTATTTCGCCGGTTGCCTGCGTGCCCAGGAAGGCAGCGCCGCCGAGATCGACGGCAACACCGTGGCCTACCACATCCATGAACCACTGGGCGTGGTCGGCCAGATCATCCCGTGGAACTTCCCGATCCTGATGGCCGCGTGGAAACTCGCCCCGGCCCTGGCCGCCGGCAACTGCGTGGTGCTCAAGCCCGCCGAGCAAACGCCGCTGGGCATCAGCGTGCTGATGGAGCTGATCGGCGACCTGCTGCCGCCGGGCGTGCTCAACGTGGTGCAAGGGTTCGGCAAAGAGGCCGGCGAAGCCCTGGCCACCAGCAAGCGCATCGCCAAGATCGCCTTCACCGGTTCGACCCCGGTCGGCTCCCACATCATGAAATGCGCCGCCGAAAACATCATTCCGTCCACCGTGGAGCTGGGCGGCAAGTCGCCGAACATCTTCTTCGAAGACATCATGCAGGCCGAGCCAAGCTTCATTGAAAAAGCCGCCGAAGGCCTGGTACTGGCGTTCTTCAACCAGGGGGAGGTCTGCACCTGCCCTTCCCGCGCACTGGTTCAGGAATCGATCTATCCGCAGTTCATGGAAGCGGTGATGAAAAAGGTCAGCCAGATCAAACGTGGCGACCCGCTCGACACCGACACCATGGTCGGCGCCCAGGCGTCCGAGCAGCAATTCGACAAGATCCTGTCGTACCTGGAAATCGCCAAGGGCGAAGGCGCCGAGCTGCTGACCGGTGGCAAGGTGGAAAAACTCGAGGGCAGCCTGGCGACCGGGTATTACATCCAGCCGACCCTGCTCAAGGGCACCAACAAAATGCGCGTGTTCCAGGAAGAAATCTTCGGCCCGGTGGTGAGCATCACCACCTTCAAGGACGAAGCCGAAGCCCTGGCGATCGCCAACGACACCGAGTTCGGCCTGGGTGCCGGCCTCTGGACCCGCGACATCAACCGCGCCTATCGCATGGGCCGCGCCATCAAGGCCGGTCGTGTGTGGACCAACTGCTACCACCTGTACCCGGCGCACGCCGCGTTCGGCGGGTACAAAAAATCCGGCGTCGGCCGTGAAACCCACAAGATGATGCTCGATCACTACCAACAGACCAAAAACCTGCTGGTGAGCTACGACATCAATCCGCTGGGCTTCTTCTGATCCACCTGCAGCTCGCTCCCCTGCGGGAGCGAGCTTGCTCGCTCCCGGCGTTCGACCCGACATTCCGATCGGGCCAATAAAACAATAAGAAGGGTGCACTTTATGCCTGGCGAATCTCCTGCTGGCGCTCCGGCGACCGGCGCCTCCGTCGACTTCGAAAAAGTCGGTTCGGACTACTTCCAACAACGCGAACTGAAAAAAGGTGCCGCCGGCTGGGTTCTGCTGGTGGGGCTCGGTGTCGCTTATGTCATTTCCGGCGACTACGCCGGCTGGAACTTTGGCCTGGCACAAGGTGGCTGGGGCGGGATGTTCCTCGCGACGCTGCTGATGGCCACCATGTACCTGTGCATGTGTTTTTCTCTGGCCGAACTGTCCTCAATGATTCCCACCGCCGGCGGCGGCTACGGTTTCGCCCGCAGCGCATTCGGGCCGTGGGGCGGGTTTCTCACCGGCACTGCCATTCTCATCGAGTACGCCATCGCCCCTGCCGCCATCGCGGTGTTCATCGGTGCCTACTGCCAGTCGCTGTTCGGCATCGGTGGCTGGATGATCTATCTGGCGTTCTACATCATCTTCATTGCCATCCATATTTTCGGGGTCGGCGAGGCGCTCAAACTGATGTTTGTCATCACGGCTGTCGCCGCGATAGCGCTGGGGGTGTTTCTGGTGGCGATGGTGCCGCACTTCGACATTGCCAACCTGCTCGATATACCCGTGACGAGTGCTGCGGGCGCCAGTCCGTTCCTGCCATTCGGTTATGTCGGCGTCTGGGCGGCGATACCCTATGCGATCTGGTTCTTCCTCGCCGTTGAAGGCGTGCCGCTGGCCGCCGAGGAAACCAAGAACCCCAAGCGTGACCTGCCGCGCGGCCTGATCGGGGCCATGCTGGTGCTGCTCATGTTTGCCCTGTTGATTCTGATCGTCGGCCCCGGCGGTGCGGGCGCCAACTCGCTGCTGACCTCCGGCAACCCATTGGTCGAAGCACTGAGCAACGCCTACGGCGGCTCGACCTGGATGGGTAGTTTCGTCAACCTCGTGGGGCTGGCCGGGCTGATCGCCAGTTTCTTTTCGATCATTTATGCCTACTCGCGGCAGATTTTCGCGTTGTCCCGCGCCGGTTACCTTCCTCGCAAGCTGTCCGAAACCAACAAAAGCAAGGCTCCGGTGCTGGCGCTGGTGATTCCCGGCATTATCGGGTTCGGCCTGTCGCTGACAGGCCAGGGCGACCTGCTGATTCTGGTAGCGGTGTTCGGCGCAACCATTTCCTATGTGCTGATGATGGCTGCGCACATCACGCTGCGCATTCGCCGCCCCAAAATGGATCGACCGTATCGCACCCCGGGTGGCATCTTCACCTCCGGCATCGCTCTGGTGCTGGCGTGCATCGCCGTGGTGGCGGGCTTTCTGGTGGATCCACGGGTGGTGATCGGCGCAGCCATCATCTATGGAGTGTTAATTGCTTACTTTGCACTCTACAGTCGACATCACTTGGTAGCAGGCACGCCGGAAGAAGAATTTGCGGCGATCCAGAAGGCTGAGGAAGCCTTGCACTGACTGCCGAAAATTACGGCGCAGGCCTGGCCTGCGCCGTCACGGAGAATTGTGTATGGCCAGTTTCGCTCATACGGTAGGCGCCCAGACCTACCGCTTCGACAGCCTCAAGGACGTGATGGCCAAGGCCAGCCCGGCACGCTCCGGGGACTTCCTGGCCGGCGTCGCCGCGCTCAACGATGGCGAGCGTGTCGCCGCGCAAATGGCGCTGGCCGACATCCCGCTCACGCACTTTTTGCAGGAAGCGCTGATTCCTTACGAAACCGATGAAGTCACCCGACTGATCATCGACACCCATGACAGGCAGGCCTTTGCGGTCATCAGCCATCTCACGGTAGGCGGTTTTCGTGACTGGCTGCTGAGCGAAGCGGCCGACGAGTCCAGCCTGCGCGCCCTCGCCCCGGGCCTGACGCCGGAAATGGTCGCTGCCGTGTCGAAGATCATGCGCGTACAGGATCTGGTGCTGGTGGCGCAGAAGATCCGCGTGGTCACCCGATTTCGCGGCACCCTCGGCCTGCGCGGACGGTTATCCACAAGGCTGCAACCCAATCACCCGACCGACGAACCGTCCGGCATCGCCGCGAGCATTCTCGACGGTCTGCTGTACGGCAATGGCGACGCGATGATCGGCATCAACCCGGCCACCGACAGCATCGCCTCGATCTGCGCGATGCTGGAAATGCTCGACGCAATCATCCAGCGCTACGACATTCCGACCCAGGCCTGCGTGCTGACCCATGTCACCACGTCCATAGAAGCGATCAACCGTGGCGTGCCGCTGGATCTGGTGTTCCAGTCGATTGCCGGCACCGAAGCGGCCAACGCCAGTTTCGGCATCAACCTGAACGTGCTGCAGGAAGGTTACGAAGCGGGCCTGAGCCTCAATCGCGGCACACTCGGGCAGAACCTGATGTATTTCGAGACCGGCCAGGGCAGCGCTCTTTCAGCGAACGCCCATCACGGCGTCGATCAGCAAACCTGCGAGACAAGAGCCTACGCCGTGGCGCGCCATTTCAAGCCGTTTCTGGTGAACACCGTCGTAGGCTTCATCGGCCCGGAATACCTCTACAACGGCAAACAGATCATCCGCGCCGGCCTCGAAGATCATTTCTGCGGCAAGTTGCTCGGCGTGCCGATGGGCTGCGACATCTGCTACACCAACCACGCCGAAGCCGACCAGGATGACATGGACACCCTGCTGACCCTGCTGGGCGTAGCGGGGATCAACTTCATCATGGGCATTCCCGGCTCCGACGACATCATGCTCAACTACCAGACCACGTCGTTCCACGACGCGCTCTACGCGCGCCAGACCCTGGGCCTGAAACCGGCGCCGGAGTTCGAGCAGTGGCTGGCAAACATGGGCATCTTCACCCAGGCGGACGGCAAGGTCCGCTTCGGCAACAACCTGCCGCCGGCCTTTCGCCAGGCCTTGGCGCAACTGGGATGAGTCAGATGGAAAAACCGCCCGTCGATCCGCAAAACCCGTGGCTGGAGCTACGTCGTCTGACCCCTGCGCGCATTGCTCTCGGCCGCACCGGCACCAGCCTGCCGACCCGCGCACAACTGGATTTCCAGTACGCCCACGCGCAAGCACGGGATGCAGTGCATCTGCCGTTCGATCACGCCGGGCTCAGCGCCCAACTGACCGAGCGCCAGCGCGACAGCCTGCTGCTGCACAGCGCGGCGGTGGATCGCAACAGCTACCTGCAACGCCCGGACCTGGGGCGCAAGTTGAGCGATCAATCGGCGCAAGCCCTGCGCGAATACGCCCAGGCGCATCCGGGCGGCGTGGATCTGGTGATCGTGGTGGCGGACGGTCTGTCCGCGCTGGCGGTACATCGGCACACTCTGCCGTTTCTGACCCGTCTGGAAGAACAGATGGCCGCCGACGAATGGTCGATTGCGCCGGTGGTACTGGTGGAGCAGGGCCGAGTGGCGATTGGCGATGAAATCGGCCAGTTGCTGGGCGCGAAAATGGTCGTGATGCTCATTGGAGAGCGTCCGGGCCTCAGTTCGCCCGATAGCCTGGGTTTATATTTCACCTACAATCCCAAGGTCGGCCTCACGGATGCTTACCGCAATTGCATCTCCAATGTGCGGCTGGAAGGACTCAGCTACGGTATGGCGGCGCATCGCTTGCTGTATCTGATGCGCGAAGCCTGTCGGCGACAACTGTCGGGGGTCAATCTGAAAGACGAAGCGCAGGTTCAGACGCTGGAATCGGAAGCCGGTGCGGACATGAAGAGTAATTTCCTACTCGATCCGCCCCCCGCCTGAACCGTTTCTGCATTGCCTTTCTGCGCCGGTTTCAGGCAGGATCGATGCACGGCCGCCCGGGTTTCCCATCGCCGTCAGAGCACGTGAAGACAGCCACTTGAAGGACGAGACCTACCATGCGGATTATTCAAGCGACCCTCGAACACCTGGATTTGCTGACCCCGTTGTTCGTTAAGTACCGCGAGTTTTATGGCTCCCTGCCCTATCCGGATTCGTCCCGGGCCTTTCTCGAAAAACGCCTGCGCCGCAAGGAATCGGTGATTTATCTGGCGCTGGCCGATGACGACGACAAGAAGCTCATGGGCTTTTGTCAGCTCTACCCGAGCTTTTCTTCCCTGTCGCTCAAGCGCGTGTGGATCCTCAACGACATCTATGTCGCCGAAGACGCCCGCCGCCAGCTGGTGGCTGACAATCTCATCCGCACCGCCAAGAAAATGGCCAAGGAAACCCAGGCCGTGCGCATGCGCGTCTCCACCAGCGCGGACAACGAAGTGGCGCAGAAAACCTACGAGTCCATCGGTTTCAAGGAAGACACCGAGTTCAAAAACTATGTGCTGCCGATCAGCGACGAGCTCTGATCGCGGGGCGTCTTGCGGGGGAGGGGGCAGCCTCCCTCCCCAAATGCACGCCAACCCGACATTTATTCACACCGACATCCCCCGCTACAAAACCAACGCGCTTTTCACCCTTCAGCCCGTATAATCCCGATCTTTCCGGCTTGTAAGAAAAACTACACCCGCTTGTAGGCTTACACGAAGTCATCCGCACAGGTCTGCCGAGTCAGGCCATCACCACAGGTGCCTCCATGGATTTCAACCCGCTCGATCTTGTCCTGCATCTCGACGTTTACCTCGACCTGCTGGTGAATAATTACGGGCCATGGATCTACGCCATCCTGTTTCTGGTGATTTTCTGCGAGACCGGTCTGGTGGTGATGCCCTTCCTGCCGGGTGACTCCCTGCTGTTCATCGCCGGCGCAGTCGCTGCGGGCGGCGGCATGGATCCGGTGTTGCTGGCGGGCCTGCTGATGCTGGCGGCGATCCTCGGCGACAGCACCAACTACGTGATCGGACGAACGGCGGGCGAAAAGCTGTTCAGCAACCCGAACTCGAAAATTTTCCGCCGCGACTACCTGCAACAGACCCACGATTTCTACGACAAGCACGGCGGCAAAACCGTGACTCTGGCGCGCTTCCTGCCGATCATCCGCACCTTTGCACCGTTCGTTGCCGGTGTCGCGAAGATGCCTTATCCGCGTTTCTTCGGTTTCAGCGTGTTCGGCACCGTCCTGTGGGTCGGCGGTCTGGTGACGCTCGGTTACTTCTTCGGCAACGTGCCGTTCATCAAGAAGAACCTGTCGCTGCTGGTGGTGGGCATCATCCTGCTGTCGCTGGTACCGATGATCATCGGCGTGGTTCGCAGCCGCTTCGGCAGCACCAAAGCTCAATCGCACTAAGCCGATGTGGTCGCTGAGCGCCTGGCGACGCCGGCGCATTCTGGCCAGGCACCCGATTGCCGACGAACTGTGGCAACGGGTGCGTCATCACCTGAGTTTTCTCGACGGCATCACGGCCGCTGAAGACCAGTGGCTGCGTGAAGCCAGCGTGCTGTTCCTTGAAGACAAACACCTGACCGCCCTGCCCGGCGTCGAACTGCACCAGGAACAGCGCCTGCTGCTTGCCGCCCAGGCGCAGTTGCCGCTTTTGCATCTCGGCGATCTGAACTGGTATCAGGGTTTCCACGAAATCGTCCTCTACCCCGACGACTTCCTCAGCCCCCAGCGCCATCGCGATGCCAGTGGCGTGGAGCATGAGTGGGACGGCGAACACAGCGGCGAGGCCTGGCAGCAAGGGCCGATCATCCTCGCCTGGCCGGGCGTGATGGCCAGTGGTGGCTGGGAAGGCTATAACCTGGTGATCCACGAACTGGCGCACAAGCTCGACATGCTCAACGGCGACGCCAACGGCCTGCCACCGCTGCACGCCGATATGCGGGTCAGCGACTGGGCCGAGGTGATGCAGAGGGCGTACGACGACCTCAATCACCAGCTCGACCGCCATCCCGACGCCGAAACCGCCATCGACCCGTATGCCGCCGAGAACCCGGCCGAATTCTTCGCCGTCACCAGTGAGTACTTCTTTAGCGCTCCGGATCTGCTGCACGAGGCTTATCCACAGGTGTATGCGCAGCTGCAGCTTTTCTACCGCCAGGACCCGTTGGCGCGCCTGAAGCAACTTCAGGCCACCGACCCGGTCTATCAGGCTCACGAGTAAAGGTCTGCACGACTTCCGGTACATGGCGTCCACGGCAGAATATGCCTATAATCGCCGCCACTTTTTGGTCAATCCGGCCAAGTGTTTTTGGTCAACTAACGGGGGCAACGCCCAATGAGCTACAGCAAGATTCCGGCTGGCAAAGACCTGCCGAACGACATCTACGTCGCGATCGAGATCCCGGCCAACCACGCGCCGATCAAATACGAAATCGACAAAGACAGCGATTGCCTGTTCGTTGACCGTTTCATGGCCACCCCGATGTTCTACCCGGCCAACTACGGTTACATCCCGAACACCCTGGCTGACGACGGTGATCCTCTGGACGTACTCGTCGTAACGCCTTACCCGGTTGCGCCAGGTTCGGTGATCCGCGCACGTCCAGTCGGCATCCTGAACATGACTGACGACGGCGGCGGCGATGCCAAAGTCATCGCCGTTCCACACGACAAGCTGTCCCAGCTGTACGTGGACGTGAAGGAATACACCGACCTGCCAGCCCTGCTGATCCAGCAGATCGAGCACTTCTTCGCGAACTACAAGGATCTCGAAAAAGGCAAATGGGTGAAAATCGAAGGCTGGGACGGTGCAGACGCCGCCCGCGCCGCGATCACCAAGTCGGTTGCTGCCTACAAAGGCTAAGCCTCACGACCTGCGAAGCGCTTGAAGAAAACCCCGGTTGATCCGGGGTTTTTTGTGCCCGACCGTCAGGGGCTTAAACAACTTGTTTATGACGGACTACAGAAAAGTTTTAGTTCGTGTAATTTCCCACAAGGACGTCTTACATCCCGTCGCAAAATTTGCCCTGATTTTGAACGCAAGGTTTATTCAAACCGCTCTAGGCCGGTCGTAGACTCGTGTTTATGAGAAAGAACACTAGCGGTCCAAGATTCAAGGCACTCCTGGAAGCTGCGAACATCACCACCACGGGATTCGCAAAGTTCTGGGGCACGGAAGCCCAAAACGTTCATAACTGGTACACCCGGGGCGTACCCGCGTACCGTCTGGAAGAAGTTGCGCGCCTGCTGTCCGTCAACAGCCAATGGCTGAAGACCGGCGAAGGTCCGAAAGAGGCCCCGCACCTGCAGACGGACTCGGGCGACATCCTCGATGCCCATGCCATTCGCGGCGTCTACACGGTGCTCGAAACCACCGACATCGAACTGCCGCTCTACAAGGAAACACCGACCGCCCCCGGCTCCGGCAAGACCCACGTCATCAAGGACCCGGAACAAACCATCCGCCTGCCCCGCAGCCACCTCGAAGCCCTGGAAATCCGCCCCACCGATGCCATCTGCACCCAAATGATCGGCAACAGCATGGCCGAGAAAATCGAGGACGGCTCCACACTCGCCATCGACCGCGGCCTCACCCAGGTGGTGGACGGCGAAATTTACGCCATCGAACACGACGGCATGTTGCGCATCAAATACCTGCATCGCATGCCGGGTAACGCCCTGCGCCTGCGCAGCCACAATAGTGCCGAATACCCGGACGAGATCTTTCGCGCAGCGCAGATCGAGGAGCAGCGGATTCATGTGCTGGGGTGGGTGTTCTGGTGGTCCACGCTGGGCAAGCGGCGGCCGGTGGTGCCGTTTCTCTGAAGTGGGAGCCATCCTGCTGGCGATGAGGCCCTGAAAGTCGGTACAAATCTTCGATTTCCTTCAGTTTGATAGCTCTAAACCGCACTTCAAGCTGGGAATCAGAAGCAAAACTCAGTATCCTGCGCCCCACATTCGCGCATCGACCCGCCAAGCGGCCCAGATGACGCCTGACGCGGCAGACCACTGTCTGACCAAGTCCCACAGCCGGACGCAAGATCCGGATGTACGTTTTGAAGGCTGGCGCGGTTTACCAAAAATAAACCAAGCCAGTCCCCGAGAAGCCGGCCACAAGCCGGCTTTTTAATGCCTGCTGAAAAACCGGCCGGGGGCGGGTTTTATCGGTAGAGCGCAGTGCAACCATGTTTGCACAGCAGAGCCTCGCCTACTGGAAGCCACGGCAACTCTGAATGCTCAAGTCACCCCACAAGGACGTTCAAAACTGATGCCCAAAACCATCAGCTCACACATGAAGTCAGCTGGCATGACAGCTGCCCTGTGCCTCTGTCTTTCAGGATGCATTGGAGCAATCGTATCGCTCCCGGAAAAGACCACCGCCAAGACAGACGCTTACCGAGCGCAGAGCTATCGGTCAGTCACTCCACAAATCAGCAGAACGGTAACGTCGACACCCACGCGAGAATGGTGCGGGATTACCGTTTGGGCACTGGTCATCCCTGTGCCATTGAAGCTGCCGGTGTGCACTTCGTATCAAGAGCAATCATTCGGCAGCGACGAGACCGGCAACGAAGTCGTTCTGCTCAACACACAACAAAAAGTGCCATCTCCCTTCTACGCGTGCGGCCCACTCATGACGTTGGGGCCAATCGTTCAGGGCTACCAAGGCAACGCACTTTGCGGCGTTTTTCCGGATTGATGGTGGAACTGACATAGCGACTTACGCTTTCACTTGCCAACGCTTTCGTCGCGAAGCCCTCCATATTCACCATTGATTTACAATCACCATCCGATCGCCATGAACACTTTCAGCACAGGGATGCGCCCATGTCCGTTCCAACCTACGATCAGTTCATTGAACCGATCCTGCGTTTTCTCGCCACCAAATCCGAGGGCGCAGTCGCTCGGGACGCCCATGAAGCAGCAGCAAAAATGCTGCAACTGACTGAGGCTCAGCGCGAAGAACTGATCGCCAGTGGTCAGGCTACCTACAAGAACCGATCAGGCTGGGCGCACGACCGACTCAAGCGTGCCGGTCTTTCCAGCAGCGCCAAGCGCGGATATTGGAAGTTGACGGATGCGGGTGTGCAGTACGCCAAAGATCACGCATCACCACTGTCGGCCAAAGAGGTGGAGCATTTAGCAATTGGCTACATGAACGTGAGGCTGAAAGTCGCACCAGACGCCGAGCCGCTGGATGACCAACCAAGTGCTGAGCCCGATCTGACCTCCGCCACCGAAAGCCCCGACGATCGATTGGAGCGAGCGCTGAAGGAACTGCGCGATGCCACAGCGGCAGACCTTTTGGATAACCTCCTCCAGGTCAGCCCCAACCGCTTTGAAGTGATCGTACTGGATGTGCTTCATCGCTTGGGTTACGGCGCCAGCCGCAATGACTTGCAACGTGTCGGAGGTTCTGGTGATGCCGGCATCGACGGCATTATCTCGCTCGATAAATTGGGGTTGGAGAAAGTTTACGTTCAGGCCAAGCGCTGGCAGAACACCGTTGGCCGACCTGAATTGCAGGCATTCTATGGCGCGCTCGCAGGGCAAAAAGCAAAACGCGGTGTGTTTATCACCACTTCTGGCTTTACGGCGCACGCTGTCGACTTCGCCAAATCGGTGGACGGTATTGTGTTGGTAGACGGGACGCGACTGGTGCACCTGATGATGGATCATGAGGTTGGTGTGACATCTCGCTTGTTACGCCTGCCGACGCTGGATCGCGATTACTTTGATGAGGAGTGAATTCATGAGTCTTGCGATTTGGCCCTGTTAATCAATTCCCATATTAGGCTTGTGGCCAAAAATGATGGCACACTAGAATCACCGTAATTGTTCGACCAACCCCCACGGATCGAGGGTTACATCAGCACGGGGCGAGGCCGGGACTGAATCCAGATTAGTTTGATGTGCAGGTCAAGGAGACCACTATGTCGGACGTTAAAAGCATCAAGGATCAGAAGCTTCTCTACCATCTCACTTCGGTTGAAAACCTGGATGGAATTTTCACGGATGGCCTGAAACCTCGCGCCAGCCTCTCGGGTTTCAAAGACGTCGCAGATGCTGAAATCCTGAAAAAGCGTCAGGCTTTGCAGCTCGATAAATACGTTCCCTTCCACTAGTTTGCGAAGAATCCATTTGACGGAAGCGTCCAGCGCAACAGGCCAGAGGCACAATTTGTGTTGATCTCGGTCTACAGATCAACAGCCAGGCAATACGGCTGGAAAATCATTCCACGCCACCCGTTAGCAGGCGACTCAATACAGCTCCTTGATTACGAACAGGGTTTCGAAGCCATCGAGTGGGATGTCATGAGCAGTCGCGATTACCTGGACCCTCATTGCAAAAGCATCTGCATGGCCGAGTGTCTCGCACCGGGGGTTGTTAAACCTGAGGCCTTCTTCAAAATCTTCACCCCCAGCGAAGAAGTCGATGCACTTTGCGTAGCTAAATTGCAGGCAGCGGATGTTAATGTGCAGACCAGCGTGAATCAGAGAATGTTTTATCAATGAACTACACCAGCCTGAATCCAGAGAAAGCTCTGATTTGGCGTATCGTCCATCGCGATAACCTGCCCTGGATTCTGGACAACGGCCTGCATTGCGCAAACTCGGAAATACAGGCACCTCAGTACGTGAACATAGGAAACGTCGACTTGATCGACAAGCGCCGTTCCCGTCAGGTGCCTATCGCACCCGAAGGCGTCCTGGCCGACTACGTGCCCTTCTATTTCACGCCCTTCTCGGTGATGATGCAGAACATCCACTCCGGGTGGAGCGTGCAGCAACGCAGCAATGATGAGATCGTCATTCTGGTCTCAAGCCTTTATCGCGTTGAAGAGCTCGGCCTACCGTTTGTCTTCACAAACGCACATGCCTATCCGAGTTGGACAGACTACTACAGCGATCTGGCGAATCTCGACCAGATCGATTGGACTATCCTTCAACGGCGCGACTTCAAGCGCGATCCTGATGACCCTCGTAAAATGGAGCGTTATCAAGCGGAAGCGCTAATCCACCATCACTTACCGATCACGGGACTACTGGGCATCATGTGCCACACCGATGCAATGAAAGAACGCATAGAACAAGACGTCGCCGCTCGAGGCCTGACGTTGTCTGTCCATGCGCGTCCCAAATGGTATTTCCAATGATCAGATTTACCCAGGGCAACCTGCTGGAAGCCAAGACCGAAGCCCTCGTCAACACGGTGAACACCGTGGGCGTGATGGGCAAAGGCATCGCGCTGATGTTCAAAGAACGCTTTGCGCAGAACTATCGTTTGTACGCAGCGGCGTGCAAGGCCAAGGAAGTTGAAACCGGTAAGATGCACGTGACCGCCACCAACGAACTTGAAGGACCTCGCTGGATCGTGAATTTCCCGACCAAACGTCACTGGCGTTCACCTTCGCAAATGGCCTGGATAACAGAAGGTCTGCACGACCTGCGTCGTTTTCTAATTGAGAATGACGTGAAATCCGTCGCGATCCCGCCACTGGGTGCTGGTAACGGTGGATTGAAGTGGCCTGAAGTCCGCGAACACATCGTTGAGGTTTTGGGGGATCTGGATGTCGACGTACTGGTGTTCGAGCCTACCAATCAATATCTGAATGTCGCCAAGCGCAGCGGTGTAGAGAAACTCACCCCGGCTCGTGCCCTTATCGCCGAACTGGTTCGACGCTATTGGGTGTTGGGCATGGAATGCAGCCTGCTGGAAATCCAGAAACTAGCCTGGTTTCTTGAGCGCGCTATCGAGAAGCTGCCGGAAATTGAAAACCCGCTCAACCTCAAGTTCGTCGCACATAAATACGGCCCGTACGCTAACCGTCTGGAGCATCTGCTCGATAACCTTGATGGAAGCTATCTGCATTGTGACAAGCGAATCAGTGACGCTGGCATTAGCGATGTGATCTGGTTTGATCAAGAACGCAAAGCCTTTTTGCAGGCTTATCTCAAGACTGAGGCCAAGGAATACTCTCAAGCATTGGAACGCACAGCTCAGCTCATTGACGGTTTTGAATCGCCATTCGGCATGGAGTTGCTGGCGACAGTTGACTGGCTGTTGAGCCAGGAAGGCGTTTCGGCAACCGTTCCCGCAGTGCGCGAAGCATTGAAGCACTGGGACGGTGGCGCCGGTGCGGCGGCGCGCAAGAGCAAACTGTTCGATGATCAGTCTCTTGATATTGCGCTCAAGCGTCTGACCACCAGCAGCTTCCGACCTGAATTAGCGGCCTGAGTGATTGAATAGAATTGGGCAGCAACCTTCTGCCCAATTACCGTCAGGGATAACTAAACGACTTCACCAACGTCAACTCCCCCACCGCCCGCATCGGCACCAGAAACGTCTCCATCTTCTCGCTCGGCGTCCCCTCCTCGGTAATCACCGTCACCTGCGCCGTAGTCAACGGCTGCACCGCCTCTTCCCCACCCTCATCATCCCCGCGATACCCACCGCCAAAATAATTCACATACACCAAATACTGCCCCTTGATCGGCGCCGGCATGGCGAAGATTTCCGGGCCGTAGCCGGTGGTCACGTCGACATCCAGAGCAGCGCCATTGGGGGCAACGCGATCGCCGTACCAGATGTGCGCGCCGTCGGGTGTGATCAGGTGCAAGTCGAGGTCAGTGCCGTCGCTGTCCCACGCCAGCAATACCCGGAGTTTTGCCGGAGTCGCGCCGCCACTGGTATTGAGGAATTGCGTGCGATGCCGTTGCTGGCCGTCGGGGCTGCGGACTTCGACGCTGTTGCTGCCGTTGGGGAAGGAGAACGGGCGGTCGAAGCGGCCGCTGTCGTCGATTTTCAGCGGCATGCTGACGCCGTTGACGATCAGGCGGCCGGGCTCTTTGCTTTTCGGTGTCGCTTTGATTTCACCACTGATGCGGGCGGTGTTGGCCTGGCCGAGCGGAGTGTTCACCGAGGAGGCCGGGTAGTTGACGGTCTGGCGGAAGCTCTCGCCCTCGCCTTCGGGCGCGCCACTGCGCCAGCCGCCGACCGGGGTGTCGAGTTTGACGCCGTCAGCGGCGATCACCGGCGAAACCGCGGCAAATGCGCAGAGCAACAGCAAGACCTGTGGATAACGGAGTGTCATGGTCTATTCCAGCAAAAGGTGACGGGCGAGCCCTTCGATATAGGTTTCGTCCTGGCCGTTGGGGTGTGCTTCAAAGGCCAGGTGCAGGTATTCGTGAGTCAGGTCGAGGCGATCCTGCAAGGACAGCACGCCGCGCACGTAAATGCGCTGGCGTTCGCGGTCGACGAAGGGGCGGCCGAAGGCGAGTTTGCAGACGGCGAACGTGCTGACTTCGTTGTAGCCGGTTTCGCTTTCCAGCCTCGGGCGCCAGCCGCGCCGTTGTTTTTGCAGCCAGTCTTGCGCGGCGGGCAGCGCTTCGCAGGACGCCACCGGGTTGTCCCAGCGGCTGAGGCTGGCGCGCGGATAGGCGTGCAGCAGGATCGCGTCGTAACGCTGGCCGGCCTTGGCTTGCTCGACCGCTTGTTGCCAGGCGAGTTTGTCGGGGCCGGGTTGATCGGAGTGATAGGTGACGGTGCTGCCGGCCAGGACCAGATCCGCCGTCCATGCAGCGATATTGCGGGACTCGGCGGAAGCAGGTCGCGGGGCGACCCGTTGGCGGGTGCTGCTGTCATCGATGCTCAAACAGTCGCCGTTGCGCGTGGCGTTTTGCAGCAGATAGGTGCGGATCGCCACGGCGAGGGCTTTGGCGGCTTCGGCCGGTTCAGGCCTGGCTTCACGCTCCAGCACTCGGGCGACGTACTCCTCGCGATCCAGCCGGGCGACCAGTTTGTCGTTGAGCAGAAACAGCTCGCCGTCGCTGTGGATATCCAGCGCATTGCCGTTGGCGAATTCGACGCGGTAATCGCCCTGCAAAGGGCCGGAACCGACTACGCGCTCACCCGACAGCACCCGCGAAACCGGATAACGCGAGAACAGTCCGACCTCAACGCAGCGCCCCGCGTCCGCCGGCCATGATGCAGGCAACACCGTCGCCAACGCCGAACCGTAACGCCGCAACACCCTCTGACTGGTACCCCGGCCACCGGCCCAGATCGGCGAGCCGTCCGCCGTCCAGCCGGCGAATCCGCCCTGGCGTGATTGCGGGTCCTGATCGCCGAGCCAGCTCCAGGTTTTCACCCGCAAGCGCCCACCGAGTTCACCGACGACATTGCCGTCCGCCGCGTTCAGCACTACATCGAGCAGAACACGACGCATCTGATTCTGAGCCGGCAACAAAGACAAAACCTTCAGCAAGTCAGCCACGGAAACCCGAGTAGCCGGTTGCACCGATGGCAAATCCAGCAACCATGACGGCGCCTGTCGCGCCTGCCAATAGGTTCTCCAATCGTCAGCGGTTATACCCAACCGCGCCGGCTCGAAATACAGCCCGCAGGATTTCACCAGCGCCTGATCACGCTCGATCTTGCCGCCCGCGGTGCAGCAATAGACTTCTTCCTTCGACTGCCCGCGACATTCATAAGCAGGCTCGTGCGCACCGGTATCCACCAGCCACGCGTAGACAAACAGCTTCCACAGACTGCCCAGCGGCGTATCCAGCGACGAAGACAACGGCTCGCGAGCGATCAACTGCGTGGTGTTCAGCGACAGCAATTCGCCCTCGTAGGCCACGCGCAACGGTTCATCCTGCGCCGTCGCCAGCGCAGGAATCACACACATCAGCAGCCAGACCAGCGGCCGGGTCATGTCAGTTGACCGTGACCTGACCGAGGGCGGCTTTCGCTTCCCGGGCCTGATGCTGCGGCGCGTAGACCTGCGTGAAACGCACCGGCGGCAGGTTGAACTGACCTTTCTGCGAGAACCGCACCAGATGGCGCAGACGCCATTCGCCGCTCAGCGCATCCACCGGCACCGCGTAGGCCAGTTGGCCCGGTTCGAACCGTGCTTTCTCCAGCGCGGTCGGTTCAGTGCCGTCCTTGCCCTGCAACTTGATGCCCCAAGTCGTGCGCTCGACGTCGGCGCCCGGCGGCAGCGGCACTTCGAGCATGCCGTAGCGCAGCGGTTTCGGTGCCTTGCTGGAGAGGATCACTTCGTCCAGGTACAGGCTGTCGCTGGACAACGGCTTGCTGCCGACCGGCTCCAGTTTGAAGGTGAAGGCTGCGTCACCCGGCACCAGGCGCGACAGGCGACGGGTGATGGTCACCGCCATCGGATCGACCGCCGGTTGCTGAGTCTGGAAGCTCAGCGCCGCACGCAGTGGACGCTCCTGAATGCCCGACACCGTCAACACGCTCGGCACCGGCGCCGCCCCCTGCCACGTCCAGTACATCTCGCCGGTCGCGCCGTAGTTTTTCTTCCAGCCCTCGCCCGGTGCCAGCGCGATGGTCGGCGATGCCAGGGCGATGCTGCGTTGCAGCCAGGTCAGCGCCAGCGCCCGTTCGAGGGTCGATTGCTGCGGCAGCAGGCGTTGCAACAACGCTGTTGCACGCGCCTGATCGAACGGTTGCAGCGACAGGTTCAGCGCTTCGGCAAACGGCTGCGAACTGACGGCCAAGCGCTGTTGCGCAGCGCCCAACTGACGATTGAACGCATCTGGCAAAGCAACTTTCGACTGCGTGGCCACCGATGCGCTCAACACTCGCGCCGCCGCCAGACCGAGCGCCGAGTCCGGGTCGCTCATCACCAGACTGTCTTCGCCGTCGTCCATCAGGGTTTCGGCATTGCCTTCGCCAGCCTTGCCCAGATCGTCCATCAAGCCGCTGAGCAGCGTGTTGACCGGCAAGTGCATCTGTTTGGCAAACGACAGAATCAGCGCCCGTTGCAGCAACGGTGTATTCGGCGCCTGCTTGGCGTAAACCTCCAGCACCCGCTGCCAATGCTCCGGCGGCAGGCTCAGGTCCAGCACCTGGCTGGCGTTCCAATCAGCGTAATAGGCGTAAGCAGTGAGGAACGCGTCCGGTTCGCCGTCAAAGCCCCACCAGGTGAAGCTCGCCGACGGCCCGGCCATTTGCACCAGACGCAAGCGGCTGTTCTGCATGATCAGACGCAAGCGGTCGCGGATCTGCGGGCTCGACGCCAGCGACGGATAGGCGATGCTCAGCGGCAGCAAGCGGCTGGCGGTCTGTTCGACGCCGCCGTACGGATAGCTGAGCAGGTCGTCGAGGGCCGAACGGAACAGCGCTTGCGGGCTGTCATCCAGACGCAGGCGAATGTCGGTGGCGTCCGCCGGCAGGCTCAGCGGCGTGTCACCGCTGGCCACGTCGAGGCTCTGGGTCTGCGTCACCTGCCAGCCTTCGCCGGTGGCGGTCAGGCGCACAGCCAGGGCGTCGGCGGTCTTGCCGTCCTGCACCAGTTCCGCTGTCCATTCGCCCGTGGCCAGTGCGAAGGCCGGCAGCGGCAGGTAGTTGATGCCGTTGTTGAGCGTCACCGGCAGGCGCTGTTCGGCGCCGGCGTAATGCGTCACCAGCTCGGCCTTGACCGGTTTTTCGGCCTGACTGAAGGCGAACACGCCGAGTTGCGGCTGATCGCCCTTGCGGAATTTGCTCGGCCCGCTCCACTTCAGATACAGCGGTTTTTCCGAACGGACAAACTGCTTCTTCTGCCCGACCTGACCATCATCGGCCATCGCCCGCGCAGTGATGCGCCAGCGGGTCAGCGAGTCCGGCATCTTGAAGGTGAAGCGGGTCTTGCCGTCGGCGTCGGTCAGCAGCTCCGGTTGCCACGCGGCGGTGTCAACGTCTTCGCGACGCGGTCGCTCCAGCACTTTCACCCCGCGTTCGCTGCGGTTGGCCTTGCCGGGTGCCCCGGGGCTGCCCGGCAACGCCACGTCGTAACTGATGAACGACAGGCTGGCGCTGGTGCGCACGTTGTTGCGGCGCGGATGGTAGAAGAACTGGTCGATGGTCGGTGCGACTTCCGGTTGCAGCGCATAAACCATTTCATCCACGACGCTGACCGTCAGGTGCGCCGGCACAGCCTTGCCGGCGAACTGCGTGGTCAGGTCGACCGTCACGGTATCGCCCGGCTGATAGGTCTCTTTGTCGGTCTTGATCGCCACGTCGATCTGCGGCGCGACGACCTTGATCCCGGCGTTCTGGAAGCTGTACTGACCGCCCTTGGTGTACAGGACCGAGAACGTCAGGTTCGGCGCGAAGTTGTCCTTCACCGGAATGCGCGCGCGGTATTGGGTATCGCTGAGCTTTTCCAGTTTCAGCCAGTCACCGCCCTTGGCCAGCAGCGCGGTGGCTTCAACCTTGTCGCGCTCCAGTGACAGCAGTGCGTCACTGACCGGCTCCGGGAAAGTGATCAGCGCCAGCGCTTCGTCGCCAGCCTTGTACTCGGGTTTGTCGAGGACGATTTCCACGGTGCCTGGCACAGCCTTGACGCCGTCGCCGGTGACCGAATGACCGGTCGCACCGAGCACTCGGCCGTGCTGATCTTTCAGCGACAGGTTGTAGGTGCCCGGGCGCTCGAAAGCCACGCTGAAGCCTTTGTCTTTCGCTGTCAGTTTGCCTTCGCCGGTGGTCTGGTCTTCGAGGCGAACCCAGCTGTAGCCGCTCGGCACCACGGCCTGAGCCTGTTCGCTGCCACCTTCGTTGGCGTAGCTGAACGCGACCTTGTCACCGACTGCGCTGAAGCGCTGCGGCGCGCTCAGGCGGAAGCTGGCAGCACCGCGGTCGATGAGGATTTCCTTGGTGGTCTTGACCCGATACGCCGCGCCATCACTGGCAAACACGGTGAGCATGTAGCGGCTGGGTTTGTCGGCGGCCGGGAGATCGAGGGTCACGTTGCCCTTGCTGTCGGTGGTCAGTTCGGTGCTGGTCAGCTCCACCGGGAATTGCCCGAGGTATTGCAGCTCGTTGTCGACCATCGACAGTTGCTGGGCGCGCAGGCTCAGGGACAGTTTGGCATTGGCCACCGGTTTGCCGTCCGGGTACAGCAGCACCAGGCTGCCCTTCACCGGTTCGCCGGTGCGGTAATCCTGCTTGGCCAGGTTCAGCGAAATTTCGAAGTGCGGCTTGATGTACTCCGCCACCCGGAACGCGCTGCTGTAGGCCTGATCCTTATAGTTGAAATGCAGCTCATAACCACCGGCCACGGCGTTGTCCGGTAACTGGAAACGACCCTGGGTGCCAGCCTTGGAATCAAGTTTCAGATCAAGACGCTGCAACTCGGTGCCGGTCGCATCGAGCACGCTGACATTGACGTCCGCCGCACCCGGCAAGACCGAGTCCCGCGCATTCTTGAATTCGCGGCCGACGATTTTCAGCGACACCCAATCACCCGGGCGATACAGCGGTCGGTCGGTGAAGGCGTAGAGTTTGGTGTCGTAGATTTCGCTGTCGTAGTAGAAGTTTTCCGAGACGAACACCCCGCCCTCTTCGTCCTCGCCGATCACGAACGAACGCTCCGGGCTGACGTGTTTCAGGCGCAGCAAACCATCGGTGTCGGTGGCGCCGCTGCTCATCACGCCGAGGCCGTCGGTCCACAGCACATTGACCTTCGGCACCGAGCTGCCTTCGTGCTTGCGCGCAGCCCACACCAGCAATTCATCACCGGCAATCTTGCTCACCGCGACGGTGTTGGAAACGAAAACCATGGTCGTTGCGCGGTACTTGCCGATCAGCGCTTCAACCAGATACAGGCCCGGTTTCAGGTTACCCAGCGGGATGTACACGTTACCCGGTGCGACGCTGACGAACTCGCTGGAAGACCCGGCCAGGTTGACTCCGGTCGGCGGCTGGATCGGCTTCGCTTGCCACAGCGGATAACGGAACTGGCTGACCACCGGCAGACCCGGAATCAGGGCGAACTGCGGTTGCGCGTCGTACGGCGTCGGTGCGGCGATGGCATTGCCCATCTTCAGCTCCGGCACTTCTTCGGTGACCTGCTGGCGCGACTCGTAAGAGAACGCACGCTGCATCACCCGACGGGATTTGCGGTACCAGTTGTCCCACAAGTACGACAGGGTGTTGGACAGGCCTTCGCCCTTGAACTGGCCGTCGCTGACCACGCGGTGCAGGTTCTTCTGGCGCTTGAGGAAGTCCAGCGGCTTGTCGATCTTGTACACGCGGATGTCGGCGCCGCCGTAGGGCTCCATGCGGAATCGACGGTAGTCGCGACCCGGCGCCTCGAGGCGCACCACCGCCTGTTCATCGGCGGCGAAACTGCTGTCGGCCAGCAGGAAAAAGCTTTCACCGGAGACCGGCGTGTAGCCGCTCGGCTCGACAGTGTCCTCAGCATTCACGGCCGAAAAAGGCAGCACTGACAGCAACAGAAAGGGCAGTAAACGCAGCATGCGGGCACCGGTCATTGGGAGAGAAAATTCAGTCGATAGACGCCGATGAAGTTGGGGTTGGCTGCGTCGGGTATCCATCGGGTGTCCTTCCATGTCATGAGTTGCTGCAGGCTTGCCGAACGCATGCCGTTGTCGGTTGGGGTGGTCGTACCGGTGTGATAGGCGATGTAGCGGCCCATCCAGATCATCAGGTGCTGGTCATCGCCCTGATCGAAAAACATCAGATCGCCGGGCCGTGCCTGGGACACGTCGCGGCCGATCAGATGGCTGTTGAACTGAATCAGTTTGATCGCGTTGACGTAGGGCCCGACCTTGCCGCCGCCCTGCTGCCATTGCTGGGCGAGCTTGCGCTGATCGGCGCTCAGATCCAGTTCCGGCGGCAGGTAGCGGTTGGACACGCCGTTGCTACGCAGCCATTTGTCGTCATGGACTTTCAGCGCTTCGTTGGCGGCAAACCGCACCAGCCCGGCGCAGTCCTGCTGGTACCAGCGCGGGCTGGGGCCTTTGCTCAATTGTTCCTGGGCGATGCGCACGAACCAGGCGCGAAAGACCTGGGACTGCGCTGGATCCAGGGCCGGCGCTTCAACGGCTCGGGCCCCGGCGCTGAGCAACAGCGCCAGCAAGCCGAGGCTGCGGATCAACCCGGTCACAGCGCTTTCCACTCCAGCGGCAGCCATTGCCAGTGACCGTCAGGCTCGCTGCCTTCCGGCAGCGTCAGGGCGTATTTGCCCATGCCGCCGAGGGTGCGCAGTTTCGGGATCAGGTAGGTTTGCGCAGCGTTGTAGAACACCGGCTCCATGTCCTGCGGCAGGCTGTCGAGGGTTTCCTGCTGAATCAGTTGCGCCATCGAATCCGGGCCGAAGTAGATCGGCATCAGCACGTCTTTCGGCAACACATCGGCCATCGGCGGGAAGCGTTTGTCGAGGGTGCCGAGGGCCTTGTCGACCAGTTTGTCGTCGAGGGAAAACAGCAGCGTCGAACCGTGGCGCGCCAGGCTGACTTTCATGAAGGCACGGCCGGTGATTGCGTCCGGGTTCTCGGCATCCTTGGCCGCGTACGGGCCGAAATTGGAGCTGACCTGACGCTGCCAGAGGTGGCTCTGGCCTTCCTGTTTCTCGACCACCGGGAACGCGTGGTCGTCGACCTTGCTTTCATAGGCGCCGACCATCGAATCGAACAGCGTGCCGATCTCCGCGTCGAGTTTGCCGTTGTCTTCGTCGTTCAGACTGGCCACCAGCAAGGGCGTGTATAACCGCGAATCGGCGTACCAGCACAGGCCCGCCGCGCCGGCCACGTGCTCGGTGAGTGTCTGCGCCACGGCTTCTTCGGCGCCGAGCTTCACCAGCAACGGTTTCTGCGGTTCGGCGGCGACCGGCAAGGTCACGCAGGCACTGGCACCCAGCGGCATGGCTTGCCAGACCGGTTTGAAATCGAAGTCCGGCTGGTTTTCCAGTTCGTCCATCGCCAGATAGCTGTGCCAGCCCTTGTCGTCCATGTCGAAACGCAGGCCGGCGAAATTCGGGATGAAGCGCTGGTAACCCATGGCCAGGACGCTGGAATTGACCGACAGGCGCTGTTTGGTTTCAGGCGTCCTGGCCGGCAACCCGAACGCTTCGGGGAACAGTTTTTCACCGTTGAGCAGCGCCGCCAGCGCTTGCGGCGAAACGTGGCCGGACTCCTCGGAAGCACCACCTTCCGGGTCGTAGAATTTGGTCGGGTTGGACAGCACCACCAGTTTGTCGCCACGGGAGGCGAACAACAGGGATTTGCCGGCGTTGTAGGTCAGTTGATACAGCGGCACTTCATCGCCGCCGACTTTCAGAGTGCTGAACACGCTCAACTGCGAATCATCCAGCGCGACTTTCGCCAGCGGCTCCAGCACTTTGGCCAGCCCGCCGCGATCCATCACCAGCAGGAAATCCTTCAGCCGACCATCGGCGCCGCGCCACAACGCTACGTCAGCCGGTTGATCGAAGAGTTGCTCGATCAGGCTGTCCTGCAGTTTCAAGTCATGCTCGTAGATGATCCGCCGCAAACTGCCGATCAGCCCGAGGCGGTCGGCGTGGGTTTCGTAATAGAAGACGAAATCCTCGGTGAGCGTGGCCTTGAGAAACGGCACCGTCAGCAGGTCCTTGGGCAACTGGCTCAGGGAGCGGGTTTCCAGCAGCGCGTCCGGGCGGCTCAGGCCGAGCTTGTCGCTGGCCAACTCCGCCGCTGGCGCCTTGGGTTTGTGCATCAGCCATCCGAGCCCGCCCGCGACGCCGGCGACAAGGCACAGCCCGACCGCCAGCAACGGCCAGCGCCGGGAAGGTTTGCCGGCAGGTGTAACGGCGGCCGGTGCAGCAGTGTTATCGCTCATCTTTCCAGAACCCGAATTCATCCGTGGCGGGATGCTTAATAGTTGAAAGTCTTGACCAGCAGCAGATCACCGATGGCCCGCAGGGGCACGATGAACGTTTCGCGTTTTTCGTCGACGGTGTTTTCGTTGAGCACCAGCGTGATCTGCGAGGTGATCACCTCGTTCTGGTTGCTGGTCTCCTCGAAGTTATAGCCCCCGTTACCGAAGTTGCCCCAATAGTTGACGTAAACCAGATAGGTGCCGTGCAACGGCGCGGTCATGGTGAACATTTCCGGGCCGGGACCATCGACGCCGTCCGGATCGAGGCCGCCGCCGTTGCTCATCGCCGGGCGCGCCCAGAAGGCGTGCTGGCCGTCAGGCGTAATGACGTGCAGGTCGAGTTCGGCTTTAGGGTCGTCCCAACCGAGCACCACGCGGATCCGCGCCGGTGTGCGCAGGTTGTTGGCTTCGTAGAATTGAACACGCTTGAGCGACTGGCCGTCGGCACTGTTCACCTCGACGCTGTTGGAGCCGGCTCCGAACGCATACGGCCGGGCAAAACGTCCATCGTCGTCGGTGTACAGATTCAGTGGATTGCCATTCACCGCCAGGCTGTGGGGCGGGCGCAGATGCCCGAGCGCCTTGAGCTGGCCCTGGATCATCGTGCGATTGCGCTGAACGCCGCGATCAATCGGCGGCGTGGGGTAGGCGACCTGCGGGTTTTCCGTGCGATCGAGCAGCCCGTGATAGCGCCAGCCACCCACCGGCTCCGACAGCTCCGCGCTCGGCGCCGCCAGCAGCGCGGGCGCGCAGGCCAAGCCGATCAGCAGCAAAAGAAGTGAACGCATGTGATGCCTCCTGCCATGCCTGACGAAACCTTGCACCCGATCCTCGGCGCTTCACAGTGGGCGAGACTGCGTTTCGTCTGAAAGACCCGTGACTGTCGGGTCGTAGAAGGCGCGAAGGTTAGCGATTCGGCAGTTTTTTAACAATCGGATACATGTGGATTTGCGGTGGGAATCGCGCACATTGACGGGGCGTGAGCCGAATAGCGGACTTATTCGGCTCACAAAATGAGCCGAATAACTTTCGGGCCCGACAAGATCGATATCGACACCATGATGAAACGGCCACAACACCCCGCTCATTTGCCCATACCCCCCCTATCTGCTAGTGTCGCGCCGGTTTAACGTCAACCGGAATTAGCCGCCATGGCCCGCAAAAAAGCTGCACTGGATTTCGAACAGTCCCTCGCCGATCTGCAAACGCTGGTGGAGCGTCTGGAGAACGGTGAATTGTCGCTGGAGGACTCGCTGACCGCTTTCGAGCAGGGCATCGGCCTGACCCGTGACTGCCAGGCGGCGCTGGCCCAGGCCGAGCAGAAGGTCCAGGTGTTGCTGGAGCGCGATGGCGAGCTCGCCGAGGAACCCTTCGACGCGGATCAGCCAGAATGATTGCAGCGTATTCGGCCACCAGCCAGGCGCGGGTCAACGCGGCGCTGGAAACCCTGTTCAACGCCCCGCTGCCAGAACTGGCGCGCCTCTATGAAGCCATGCGCTACAGCGTGATGAACGGCGGCAAACGGGTGCGTCCGCTGCTGGCCTACGCGGCTTGCGAAGCCCTGGGCGGCAAGGCTGAACAGGCCAACGGCGCGGCCTGTGCGGTTGAGCTGATCCATGCGTATTCGCTGGTGCACGACGATTTGCCGGCGATGGACGACGACGACCTGCGTCGCGGCCAGCCAACCACTCACAAGAAATTCGACGAAGCCTGCGCGATTCTGGCCGGCGACGGCTTGCAGAGCCTGGCGTTCAGCGCCCTGCTCGACCCGCGCCTGAGCGACCTGAGCGCGGACATCCGCCTGCAACAGGTCACGGCGCTGGCGCACGCAGCGGGCCCGGCCGGCATGGTTGGCGGTCAGGCCATCGACCTCGGTTCGGTCGGCCTCAAGCTCGATCAGAAAGCCCTGGAACAGATGCACCGGCACAAGACCGGCGCGCTGATCGAAGTCAGCGTCAAGCTCGGCGCCCTGGCCTGCGGCCGTGCCGAAAAGGACGAACTCAAGTCCCTGCAGACTTACGCTCAGGCCATCGGTCTGGCGTTCCAGGTTCAGGACGACATCCTCGACGTCGAAAGCGATACCCAAACCCTCGGCAAGCGCCAGGGCGCCGACATCGCCCGCGACAAACCGACCTACCCGGCCCTGCTCGGTCTGGACGCGGCCAAGGCTTACGCGCTGGAACTGCGCGATCAGGCCCTGCACGCGCTGCGACCGTTTGACGCGGCTGCCGAGCCATTGCGCGATCTGGCCCGGTATATCGTCGACCGGCGCAACTGAAGGCTTATCTGCCAAAAAAGACCAACGCGTGGGCAGGGGGCGATGCATCAGGTAAACTGCCGCATCTTTTATACCTATAACGATTCGCCTGATGCCCACGACGTTTCATGAGATTCCCCGCAAGCGCCCGACCACGCCCCTGCTCGACCGCGCGAACACGCCGGACGGCCTGCGCCGGTTAGGCGAAGCCGAGCTGGAAACCCTGGCTGATGAGTTGCGCCTGGAATTGCTCTACACGGTCGGCCAGACCGGTGGGCATTTCGGTGCCGGCCTGGGCGTCATCGAGCTGACCATCGCGTTGCATTACGTCTTCGACACCCCGGACGACCGGCTGGTGTGGGACGTCGGTCATCAGGCCTATCCGCACAAGATCCTCACCGGTCGTCGCGAGCGCATGGAAACCCTGCGCCAGAAGGACGGCATCGCGGCCTTCCCGCGTCGCTCCGAGAGCGAGTACGACACCTTCGGCGTCGGCCACTCCAGCACCTCGATCAGCGCCGCGCTGGGCATGGCCATCGCCGCCCGCCTGCAGAACAGTGATCGCAAGGCGATTGCGGTGATCGGCGACGGTGCACTGACCGCCGGCATGGCGTTCGAAGCGCTGAACCACGCGCCGGAAGTCGACGCCAACATGCTGGTGATCCTCAACGACAACGACATGTCGATCTCGCGCAACGTCGGCGGGCTGTCGAACTATCTGGCGAAGATCCTTTCCAGTCGCACTTACGCGAGCATGCGTGAAGGCAGCAAAAAAGTGCTGTCGCGTCTGCCCGGTGCCTGGGAAATCGCCCGTCGTACCGAAGAATACGCCAAGGGCATGCTGGTTCCCGGCACCCTGTTCGAAGAGCTGGGCTGGAACTACATCGGCCCGATCGACGGCCACGACCTGCCGACCCTGATCGCCACCCTGCGCAACATGCGCGATCTGAAAGGCCCGCAGTTCCTGCACATCGTCACCAAGAAGGGCAAAGGCTTCGCCCCGGCGGAAGTCGACCCGATCGGTTACCACGCCATCACCAAGCTTGAACCGCTGGACGCCCCGGCCGCTGCGCCGAAAAAGGCCGGCGGGCCGAAGTATTCCGGCGTGTTCGGTGAATGGCTGTGCGACATGGCCGCTGCCGACCCGCGTCTGGTGGGCATCACCCCGGCGATGAAGGAAGGCTCGGATCTGGTGGCGTTCAGCGAACGTTTCCCGCTGCGCTACTTCGACGTGGCGATTGCCGAACAACACGCCGTGACCCTCGCCGCCGGCATGGCCTGCGAAGGCGCGAAACCGGTGGTGGCGATCTATTCGACGTTCCTGCAACGCGGTTACGACCAGTTGGTGCATGACGTCGCGGTGCAGAATCTCGACGTGCTGTTCGCCATCGACCGCGCCGGTCTGGTGGGCGAAGACGGCCCGACCCACGCCGGCAGCTTCGATCTTTCGTACCTGCGCTGCATCCCGGGCATGGTCATCATGACCCCGAGCGATGAAAACGAACTGCGCAAGATGCTCACTACCGGCCACCTGTACAACGGCCCGGCGGCGGTGCGCTACCCACGCGGCACCGGCCCGAACGCGACCATCGAGAAAGACCTCGAACCGATCGAGATCGGCAAGGGTGTGGTGCGTCGCCAGGGCAGCAAGGTCGCCCTGCTGGTGTTCGGCGTGCAAATGGCCGAAGCCCTGAAGGTCGGCGAAACGCTGGACGCTACCGTGGTCGACATGCGTTTCGTCAAACCGATGGATGACGCGTTGGTGCGCGAGATCGCCAACAGCCACGACCTGCTGGTGACCGTCGAAGAGAACGCGATCATGGGCGGCGCCGGTGGCGCGGTCAGCGAGTTTCTGGCCCGCGAGAACATCCTCAAATCGGTGCTGCACCTGGGCTTGCCGGACGTTTACGTCGAGCACGCCAAACCGGCACAGATGCTGGCCGAGTGCGGGCTGGATGAGGCGGGGATCGAAGCGGCGGTGCGTGAGCGCCTGGAGCTGCTTAACCGCTAACTCGCTGGATCAACGCAAAACCCCATGTGGGAGCGGGCTTGCTCGCGAAAGCGTCGGATCAGTCGATGATGAGTTGACTGACACTCCGCCTTCGCGAGCAAGCCCGCTCCCACATTTGATTTGTGAACACTTCAAGTGCCAACGGACCCCGATGAACCTCTCGCGTCTCGCCCTGCCCTTCCTGCTGCTGCCAACCGCCAACACCCTCGCCGACACCTTCGAACGCGACCAGGCCCTGAAGCTGCCGGACATGCTGATCAGCGCCAACCGCCAGGTCGAAGCGCGCAACGACAGCAGCGCCGCCAATACCGTGTTCACCCGCGAAGACATTGAGCGCCTGCAACCGCGCAGTGTCACCGACCTGCTGCAACGGGTGCCGGGCGTGCAAGTCGCACAAACCGGCGGGCGCGGCAGCCTGCCGGGGATCTACATTCGCGGCACACAATCGGCGCAAAGCCTGGTGCTGGTCGACGGCCAGCGCATCGGCAACTCGACGTCCGGCGACAGCAACCTGCAACACCTCAACATCGAGCAGATTGAACGCGTGGAAGTGCTGCGCGGTTCGCGTTCGGTGATCTACGGCAGCGATGCAATTGGCGGGGTGATCCAGATCTTCACCCGGCGCGGCGGCGAACAAGGCTCGCAGCCTCGGATGCATGTCGGATTCGGCAGTAACCACACCTGGGAACGCAGCGTCGGCCTGTCTGGTGGCGACGAGAAAACCCGTTTCAACCTCGGCGCCAGCCTCGATGAAACCGCCGGGATCGACCGCACCCACGAGTCGTACCCCAGCGACAGCGACCACGACGCCTATCGCAATAAATCCATCAGCCTGAGCCTCAGCCATGCACTGAGCGATGACATCGAAGTCGGCGCCAACCTGCTGGATAACCGGGGCAAAAGCGAGTTCGACAACCCGTTCGGGCGCTTCGACCCGGTGACATTCGACGCCCTCCAGCAGCAGCCTTACAGCGATTTCACCGTCAGCAGTTTCAGCAGCTACATCGATGCGCGGATCAACGAGCGTTGGAAGTCGCGCCTGGAACTCGGCCACAGCGAAAACCGCGAGAAGTCCTTCGACAAGCTCAGCGACGAACGCTCGGTGTTCAACACCTACCGCGACTCGGTGACCTGGCAGAACGACCTGACCCTCGATGCGCGCAACAGCCTGATCCTCGGCGGCGACTGGTACGAAGACCGGATCAACAGCAGCACCGCGTTCGACGAAGACAGCCGCTGGAACCGCGCAGCCTTCATCCAGCATCGCTTTCAGGCCGACAGCTTCTCCACCGAACTGGGCCTGCGCCGCGACGACAACCAGCAATTCGGTGGCCAGAACAGTTGGAGCGGCACACTGACGTTGCCGGTCAACCCGGACAACGATCTGTTGCTCAGCTACAGCGAAGGCTTCCGCGCGCCGACCTTCAACGATCTGTATTACCCGGATTTCAGCAACCCCGACCTGAAACCGGAAACCTCGAAAAGCTACGAGCTGCAATGGCGCAGCCAGTTGAGCGACAGCACTCGCCTCGAAGCCTCGCTGTATCGGACCGACCTGGAAGACGCGATCATCTTCGGCAGCAACTCACGCCCGGAAAACGTCGCCTCGGCGCGGATCAACGGCTTCGAAGCGGCGTTGAAGCAGGAGCTGTTCGGCTGGCAGAGCAACCTCGGCGTGGCGATCATCGATCCCCGCGACCGCGACACCGGCCACACCCTGGCCCGGCGTGCACGTCGCACCTTGAGCTGGGATCTGGACCGACAGTTCGATCGCCTTGGCCTCGGTGCCAGTTGGCAGGCCGTGAGCAGCAGTTATGACGACCTGAACAATCAGCAACCATTGGGCGGTTATGCACTGCTCGGACTGCGCAGCAGCTGGGCGTTGAACCGCGAGATCAAGCTGGACTTCAAGGTCGATAACCTGCTGGACAAGGGTTACAGCCGGGCGCTGTACAGCCATGACGGCAGTCAGTATGGCTATCACGAGGAAGGTCGGGCGTTCATGTTCGGCGTGACCTGGACGCCGCAGCGCTAACGATCTGGCGCGATCAGGTGGCAGAGTTTGGCGGTCGCCTCGATCATCTGCCCGCTCGGGCGCTCAAGGCCTTTGTCGGTGACCAGCAGCAATTGCCGATGCTTGACCGCTGCCACCTGTGGCCAGTCTTTCCACGCATCCAGTTGCGGCTGATCGCTGGCCAGAATCACCTCGGGATCACGCTGTAGAACCGCTTCGATGCTCACCTGCGGCGCGGGCAGGCTCAAATCGGCAAACACATTGCGCGCACCGCACACTTCAAGCGCATCGCTGATGATCTGTCCGCCACCGACGGTGTACAGCGGCTTGTCCCAGACCTGATAGAACACCCGCAACGGCACATTCCGCCAGTAGCGCTGGCGCAGCTCATCGAGGTTGCGCCGCAGCGCCCCGGCCCGTTCGATCCCACGTTCAGGACGACCGAGCTGTGACGCGATGGCTTCAATCTGCGCGGTCAGTTGTTCGAGACTGCGGGGTTCGGCAACCAACGTCGGGATGTTCAGGCGTTTGAGCTGATCGCGCTGAGCCGGGCCGACACTGCCAGGCCACAACAGCAACAAGTCAGGCTTGAGGCTGAGCAACCGTTCCATGTCGAGCTGGCCATAACGGCCCACCGACGGCACGTCCTTGATCGCGGATGGCCGCTCACCGGCATCCAGCACACCGACCAGCAGATCGGCCGAATCCAGTTCAACCACAATTTCAGACAGAGATGGCGCGAGGCTGACCACCCGCAGGGCGGCCAGCGTTTCACCGCTGACGGCCAGCAGCAGAACCGCCAGCCAGAGACGACGCATCAAGCGAGTTGACGCGGGATACGATAGAGGTAAAACAGCACCGCCGTGGACAGCGCCAGCAACATCAGCGGCACTGCTTCAAGGCCGACAAACACTGCCAGCGCGCCAATCCATGCCGGCAGCGCCGCGACCACGAATGCACTGCGAAGGCATGCGGCCAGGGCGATCCAGGCAGCGGGTTCTTCAGGGGTATCGAGGGCTTTTTGTGTGGCGATCAGCGCGTGCTTGTAGCGTCCGAAAAACTTCAGGCTGACAAACATCGAGGCCATGCCAGCGATAAACAAAGGCATCGCCAGCACCGGCAGAATCGCCTCGCCCTGGCCGAATACACCGTTGATCACGAACAGCGGCACCAGTGCCAGCGCCAAGTATTTCCACCAGGCGATCGACAGACGGCGCCGCACCTGCCCACGGGTCACGCCCGGTCTACCTCGCCCTGATGCTCGTTGCCCATCATGTGGTCGAGCTTGCTGGCCTTGGTCGCCAGATAGAGCTTGTTGTGCGGGTTGTGACCGGTGTGCAGCGGCACGCGCTCGGCGACGACGATCCCCATGTCGGTCAAGGCTTTGACCTTGCGCGGGTTGTTGGTCATCAGACGCAGGGATTTGACGCCCAGATGCTCGAGCATCGGCAGGCACATGGCGTAGTCACGCTGGTCGGCGGCAAAGCCCAGACGCTCGTTGGCCTCGACGGTGTCGGCGCCGCCGTCCTGCAGTTCGTAGGCACGGATCTTGTTCAGAAGACCGATGCCGCGCCCTTCCTGACGCAGGTACAGCAACACGCCACGGCCTTCGCGAGCGATGGCCTTGAGGGCGCCTTCGAGTTGCGAACCGCAGTCGCAACGCTGGCTGAACAAGGCATCGCCGGTCAGGCATTCGGAGTGCAGACGGCCGAGTACCGGGGCACCGTCGGCAATCTCGCCCAGGCTCAGCACAACGTGCTCGCGGCCGGTGGCTTCATCGAGAAAACCGTGCATGGTGAATTGCGCAAAAGGCGTTGGCAGCTTGGAAGCGGCGACAAAAACGACAGGCACCGGTGTGCTCCTGATCTGAAAAGTCCGAGATTCGCTGGGCGGCATTGTAACAGCAGGTTCCCGCAGGCGCTTAGGCTGAATTATCGGGGATAACTATCAAAAAGTTTGATGACAGGCTCGGCCTTGTCGCGCTCATTCGAAGGGATACGGCTGCTTCCAGTGCTCGAAAACCGGCTTCAACTCACCGCTTTTCACCAGTTGTTCCATGCGCCGATCGTACAGCGACATCAGCGCCCGTCCTTGCGGGGTGTCGGCGAACCCGAGGTACAGCGGCAATTCCGCCAGATGTGAATAACGGTACTGCGAAGGATCGGCGGCGTTTCGCAGCACCGCTTCGATTTCCGTCAGCGCATCGATGTAGTAATCCGCCCGCCCTTGCTTGAGCATCGACAGGATCCCGGTGCGGCGCTCGATCTGGTTGAAGCGTTTGACGTTCGGCAGGTAGGTTTCGTAGCGATAGCCGCGCACCCAGGCCAGTCGGTACTTGCCCAGTGTCGCCTGAGTCGGCGATGGACTGCTGGCAAGACCCAGTGCGTAGATGTGGTCGGAATCGAAATTCCATTTCGGGTACAGCACCTGCTCGGCTTCACCGCGATAGGAGCCGACCAATGCGTCGACTTCCCTCAACTGCACCAGCCCGACCGAGCGGGTGTAGGGCACGGTGCGAATATCCAGGGTCACGCCGGCCGGCTCGAACACTTTGCGCAACACATCCCAGCCCAGGCCATGGCCATCGGCGGCGGTGTAGTCCTCCCAGTCTTCACTGGCCAGGTGGATGACCGACGGCGGCGCGTCCTGTGCCTGGGCCATGGCGCCCAGCAAGGTCAAAAGCACTATCGCCAACCACCGTCGAGTCATCCCTGTGCCCCTCATCCACGCCTGGAAATCAGGCGAAAACCCACACCAGTCCCTGCATCGCCAGCCAGGCAAACACGCCGGCCAGCACGTCGTCGAGCATGATGCCGACGCCGCCGTGCACATGCCGGTCGATCCAGCGGATCGGCCATGGTTTGAGAATGTCGAAGAAGCGGAACATCAGGAACCCGGCGAGCAACCAGTACCAGCCTTCCGGCACCAGCCACAGGGTGATCCACATCCCGACCATTTCGTCCCAGACGATGCCTTCGTGGTCGTGCACCCGCAGATCGTCGGCCACTTTGCCGCACAGCCAGAAGCCGAACAGCATGGTGATCCCGAGCATCAGCCAGTACCCCCAGTCGGGCAGCATCTGCCACAACGGGATGAAGGGCAGCGCAACTAACGAGCCCCAGGTGCCCGGCGCCTTGGGCAAGGTGCCCGAGCCGAAGCCGAACGCCAGGAAATGCCAGGGATTGCGCCAGACCGACGGCGGAACGAATTCGGCCGGAACCTGTTTCGGGTGATCTGTCACGGTGACTCCTGAAAATGTTGATAACCCCGGATGTGCGGGGTGATGTCGTGCCCGTCGCGGTCCAGCAGCACCACGCCCTGCCCTTGCGTCACGCGACCGATCACATGGATCGGCCGGCCATCGGCGAGCAGCGCCGGCAACTCGCCGGAAGGCAGCGTAAAGGCCAGCACGTAATCATCGCCACCGCTCAACGCCGCACGTTCGGCGCCGCGCTGACCGAGAAACGCCACCAGTGCGTCCGACAACGGAACACGCTCGCGCTCGACTTCAAGGCGAACCTTCGAGGCCAGTGCAATGTGACCACAATCGGCGAGCAGGCCATCGGAGATGTCCAGCGCCGAAGTGGCCTTGCCACGCAGCGCCTGACCGAGGGCGAGTTGCGGTTGCGGCGACCAGTAATGATCAAGCAGCGGTTGGGCGATGTGTGGTTCGGCGTCTCGCTGCCCCAGCACCAGCGGCAAGGCCCCGGCGGCATTGCCCAGCTCACCGCCGACACACAGCAGATCGCCCGGCTGTGCGCCGCTGCGGGTCAGCGCTTTGCCGGCCGGGACGCGACCGAACACAGTGACGGTCAGACTCAACGGCCCGCGAGTCGTGTCGCCGCCAACCAGCGCCACGCCACAGCCCTGCGCCATGCGGTTCAAACCGTGGGCATAAGCTTGCAACCAATCGGCGGTCACCGTCGGCAAGGTCAGGGCAAGGGTAAAGGCGACGGGCGTGGCGCCCATGGCAGCGAGGTCGCTGACCGCCACAGCCAGCGAGCGCTGACCGAGCAGAAACGGATCGCAGGGATCGGCGAAATGCACGCCGGCCACCAGCGTATCGGTGGAAACCGCCAGCTGTTCCCCGGAAGGAACCGCCAGCAAGGCGCAGTCGTCGCCGATCCCCAGTGCAACGCCTTCGCCGCCCTGCGCACAAGGCGCGGCGGCAAAGAAATTGCGGATCAGCTCAAACTCGCCCATGGCTGAGAAAAAGTATTCAAGCGCGGATCAGCGCTTGAACGCCTTCACTTCAGCTTCACGCAGGCGCGGAGCCAGCTTGTCGAGCACGCCGTTGACGAACTTGTGGCCGTCGGTCGAACCGAACACCTTGGCCAGCTCGATACCTTCGTTGATCACAACGCGGTATGGCACGTCGACGCGCTTGAGCAGTTCCCAGGTGGACAGGCGCAGAACCGCCAGTTCAACCGGGTCCAGCTCTTCGATCGCCAGGTCCAGGCACGGCGTGAGCGCGGTGTCGATTTCAGTCTTGAACTGCGGAACCCCGTGCAGGATTTCGCGGAAGTAAGCACCGTCGACATCGGTGAAATCGTTATCGACCCGAAACTGCGCTTCGATCTCGTTCAACGACTGCCGAGCCATGTGCCATTGATACAGGGCCTGGGTCGCGAGCTGACGGGCTTCGCGGCGCTTGGCGCTCTTCGATGGCTTGCCGGCATCCGCAGGTTTCGGATCGCGCGGGTTGAAACGATCGCTTTCGTCGCTAATCACTTGGCCTCCAACTGCGCCAGCAGGCTGACCATTTCCAGAGCGGACAGGGCAGCTTCAGCACCTTTGTTGCCGGCCTTGGTGCCGGAACGTTCGATGGCTTGCTCGATGGAATCAACGGTCAGGACGCCGAAAGCGACCGGTACGCCGAATTCCATGGACACCTGGGCCAGGCCCTTGGTGCACTCGCCCGCCACGTATTCGAAGTGCGGAGTGCCGCCACGAATGACCGCGCCCAGGGCGATGATTGCTGCGAACTCGCCTTTCTGGGCGACTTTCTGCGCAACCAGCGGGATTTCGAAGGCGCCAGGTGCGCGGATGATGGTGATGTCGCTTTCGCTCACGCCGTGGCGAACCAGGGCATCAACTGCACCGCTGACCAGGCTTTCAACCACGAAGCTGTTGAAACGGCCCACTACCAAAGCGTAGCGGCCTTTAGGGGCGATGAAGGTACCTTCGATGGTCTTCAGGGTCATTCGTCAGATCTCTTAAAGAGCCGGGACGCGTCTGTTTCGCGTCCCTCAGTGATTTATTTGCCGCGAATACAGGGCCGGAAACAACCGGTCATTATTCGGAGGGCACGTATTCTACAACTTCCAGATCGAAACCGGATATCGCATTGAACTTCATCGGGGCCGACATCAGGCGCATTTTGCGCACGCCAAGGTCACGCAGGATCTGCGAACCGGCACCGACGATGCTGTAGGTGGTCGGTTTTTTCGGCGCTGCCTGATCGCCGGTTTCGCGGATGTGCGCCAGCAGCACGTCGCCATCGAGCGGGTGACCGAGCAACAGCACCACGCCGCTGCCGGCCTCGGCGACCGCAGCCATGGCGGCGCGCAGGCTCCAGCGGCCCGGTTGCTTGACCATCAGCAGGTCGCGCAGCGGATCCATGTTGTGCACCCGAACCAGGGTCGGCTCTTCGGCGCAAACGGTGCCCAGGGTCAGTGCCATGTGCACGTCGCCTTCCACGGAATCACGATAGGTCACCAGATTGAATTGGCCCAGTTCGCTGTCCAGCGGCTGCTCGGCAATCCGCTGAACGGTACGTTCGTGGATCATCCGGTAGTGAATCAGGTCGGCGATGGTGCCGATCTTGATGTTGTGCTCGGCGGCGAAGGCTTCCAGCTCGGCGCGACGGGACATGGTGCCGTCGTCGTTCATCACTTCGCAGATCACGCCGCTCGGCTCGAAACCGGCCATGCGCGCCAGGTCGCAGGCGGCTTCGGTGTGACCGGCGCGGGCCAGGGTGCCACCGGCCTGGGCCATCAGCGGGAAGATGTGGCCCGGGCTGACGATGTCTTCGGCTTTCGCGTCTTTCGCGGCGGCCGCTTGCACAGTGCGTGCGCGGTCGGCGGCAGAAATACCGGTGGTCACGCCTTCAGCCGCTTCAATCGATACGGTGAACTTGGTGCCGAAACCGGAACCGTTACGCGGCGCCATCAGCGGCAGCTTCAAGGTTTCGCAACGCTCGCGGCTCATCGGCATGCAGATCAGGCCACGGGCGTACTTGGCCATGAAGTTGATGTGCTCGGCCTTGCAGCATTCGGCGGCCATGATCAGGTCGCCTTCGTTCTCGCGGTCTTCGTCATCCATGAGGATGACCATCTTGCCTTGGCGGATGTCTTCAACCAGTTCTTCGATGCTATTGAGCGCCACAAGGCACCCCCTTCAGTCAGGATTTGAGGTAGCCGTTAGCGGCCAGAAAGCTTTCAGTGATGCCCCCGGACGTTGGCTCTGCAGCCTTGTCGCCCAACAGCAGACGCTCCAGATAACGCGCCAGCAGATCGACTTCCAGGTTCACCCGGCGACCTGGTTTGTAGGACGCCATGATGGTTTCGCTCAGGGTGTGCGGAATGATCGTCAGCAGGAATTCGGCGCCATCGACCGCGTTCACGGTCAGGCTGGTGCCGTCGACGGTGATCGAGCCTTTGTGGGCGATGTACTTGGCCAGCTCTTTGGGCGCGCGGATGCGAAATTCCACGGCACGGGCATTGTCGCTGCGCGAGACCACTTCGCCGACACCGTCGACGTGACCGCTGACCAGATGGCCGCCGAGACGGGTCGTCGGGGTCAGGGCTTTTTCCAGGTTGACCGGGCTGCCGCTTTTCAGGTCATTCATGGCGGTGCAGTCGAGGGTTTCGCGACTGACGTCGGCGGCGAAGCCGTTGCCCGGCAGTTCCACGGCGGTCAGGCACACGCCGTTGACCGCGATGCTGTCGCCGAGTTTGACGTCGCTCAGGTCGAGCTTGCCGGTTTCGACATGCACCCGCACATCACCGCCCTTTGGGGTCAGTGCGCGGATACTGCCGATGGATTCGATGATGCCGGTAAACATGGGGTTCTCCTTGAGAACGAAGCCAGCGCTAACGCGATGGCCGGGAATTATACGCTCGCCGATGGGACAGGGATGGCAGTGACTCGCCAGTCATCGCCAACCGCGCGAATTTCAGTGATTTTCAGCTCCGGCGCATCCTTCATACAGGCCAGCGGCCAGTCCAGAAGCGGACGCGCCGTGGAGCCGAGGAACTTGCCGGCGATGAAGATCACGAACTCGTCGACCAGACCGAGCTGGGCAAACGCGCCGGCCAGTCGCGGGCCGGCCTCGACCAGCACTTCGTTGACGCCTCGACTGGCCAGTTCGATCAGCAATCGATGCAGATCGACCTGCCCGTCATCGCCCGGCACGATCACGCATTCCGGGCCGTGGGCGTACTGCTCCTCAATGGCCACGCAGGTGGCGACCAGCGCCGGGCCGGCCTTAAAGAACGGCGCATCCAGCGGCACTCGCAGACGTCCGTCGATCAACACCCGCAGCGGCGGACGGCTCAGGGCCAGTGCGGTTTGTTCGGCATCCAGCCCCAGCTCATCGCCGCGAACGGTCAGACGTGCACCATCGGCCAGCACCGTGTCGGCGCCAGTCAGCACCACGCTGGCCTGGGCGCGCAGACGCTGCACCGCCGAACGTGCGGCAGGGCCGGTGATCCATTGGCTTTCGCCGCTTTCCATCGCCGTGCGACCGTCGAGGCTCATGGCCAACTTGACCCGCACGAACGGCAAGCCGTGTTCCATGCGTTTCAGAAAACCTTGATTGAGCTGGCGTGCTTCGCTCTCCAGCACACCGCTTTCGGTGGCGATGCCGGCATCGGCCAGACGCTGCAGACCGCGTCCTGCGACCTGCGGATTCGGATCACGCATTGCCGCAACCACCCGGCCAACACCGGCATTGACCAGCGCATCGGCGCACGGCGGAGTGCGGCCGTGGTGGCTGCAAGGTTCAAGGGTCACGTAAGCCGTGGCGCCACGGGCCAATTCACCGGCGGCGCGCAGGGCGTGGACTTCGGCGTGGGGTTCACCGGCGCGCTCATGCCAGCCTTCGCCAACAATCTGCCCGTCGCGCACGATCACGCAGCCGACCCGTGGATTGGGATGGGTCGTGTAATGCCCCTTGCGCGCCAGTTCCAGGGCCCGAGCCATGAAGTGGGCGTCGAGAATGGCCTGCTCGGCGGCGGTGGTCATTCTTTCACCGGTTCGCGGGCGAGGCGGTCGATCTCTTCGCGGAACTCGTTGAGGTCCTGAAAACGGCGGTACACGGAAGCGAAACGGATGTAGGCGACTTCATCGAGCTTTTGCAGCTCGGCCATCACCAGTTCGCCGACCACGAGGGACTTGACCTCGCGCTCGCCGGTGGCGCGCAGCTTGTGCTTGATATGGACCAGCGAGGATTCGAGGCGCTCGACGCTCACCGGACGTTTCTCCAGGGCGCGTTGCATGCCGGCGCGGAGTTTTTCTTCGTCGAACGGTTGGCGGCTGCCATCGGTTTTGATCAGGCGCGGCAACACCAGTTCGGCCGTCTCGAACGTCGTGAAACGTTCGCCGCAGGCCAGGCATTCACGCCGGCGGCGCACCTGTTCGCCCTCGGCGACCAGACGCGAGTCGATGACCTTGGTGTCGTTGGCACCGCAGAAGGGACAGTGCATGGTGGCTGGCAACAAAAAAAGGGAGGGCCATGGTAGCGCATCCCGGTGGCAAGACAAGCCATAGGCTTTGCGGTATACAGACTGCCATGATCGATTGATCCATGGATTTCATTTTGCTGGAGCCACCAATGTCCCTACGACCGCTCGTTTTGCTCAGTGTTTTCAGCCTGCTGGTGGCCTGCGGCAGCGATGCGCCCAAGCCTCAGCCGCCCACGCCGGGCCCGGCGCCGCAACAGGCGCAGAAAAAAGCCCGGGAAGCCGCCGACCTCGGCCCGCTGCCGGCGTATCAACGCGAACTGAGCGGCACCTTGCAAGGCGTACCGGCCGGCGCCGAAGTCGAACTGGCGCTGCTGGTGATCGACGAAAAGGATCGCCCGCAACAATTGCTCGCCAGTTCCAGCCTGATCGGCAACAACCAGATTCTGCCGTTTCACCTGCGTTTCAACCCCGAATCCTTCCCGGTTGGCGCGCGGGTTGAATTGCGCGGCCGCGCCAGTCAATCCGGCCAGTTGATCCTGCACCTGCCGTCGCAGACCATCACTCAGCCAACCACCCAGGCGTTGGGCCAGCTGCAATTTGTCAAAGCCCCATGAATGCACCGTCAGACCTGCAACAGTCGCTGGGCGAGTTGCTCGGCGACGCCCGACTGAAAGCCTGTGCGTTGCCGGACACCGATTTGCAGCTGTGGCTGATCGACGGCGACAACATGGCGCGCGAATTCAGCCAGGAAGAAACCCAACGGATCCTGCATGAACCGCCGTACTGGAGTTTCTGCTGGGCCAGCGGTCTGGCGGTGGCGCGCTACCTGGCGGCGTTTCCCGAGTGGGTTCGAGGCAAACGCGTGCTGGATTTCGGCGCCGGTTCCGGGATCGCCGGCATCGCGGCGGTGAAGGCCGGTGCGCTGGAGGTGGTGGCCTGCGACCTCGACCCGCTGGCGATTGCCGCCTGTCGGGCGAACGCCGATCTCAATGATGTGCAGATGAGTTATTCCACAGACTTCTTCGCCGAGGCCGATCGCTTCGATCTGATCCTGGTGGCCGACGTTCTCTACGACCGGGAAAATCTTCCGCTGCTCGACGCCTTCCTGAGCCGTGGTCGCGAAGCGCTGGTGGCGGATTCGCGGGTCCGGGATTTCCGTCATCCGTTGTACCGGCGCATCGAAATGCTTGAAGCCATGACCCTGCCGGACCTGGCCGAGCCCGAAGAGTTTCGCCATGTCAGCCTCTACCACGCGGCCCGCGCCTGACCGTATAGTTGCCCCATTCACGCTTTTACGAGAGACCCCATGAGTCAGCAAACGCCGTACATCTTCGACGCCACGACGGCCGACTTCGACCAGTCGGTAATCGAGGCATCCTTTCAAAAACCGGTGCTGGTGGATTTCTGGGCCGAATGGTGTGCGCCGTGCAAGGCGCTGATGCCGATGCTGCAAGGCATCGCCGAGAGCTATCAGGGCGAGCTGCTGCTGGCCAAGGTCAATTGCGATATCGAGCAGGACATCGTCGCCCGCTTCGGCATCCGCAGCCTGCCGACCGTGGTGTTGTTCAAGGACGGTCAACCGGTGGACGGCTTTGCCGGTGCGCAACCGGAATCCGCCGTGCGCGCCCTGCTCGAACCTCACGTAAAAATGCCACCGCCGGCAGCGGCTGATCCGTTCGAGCAAGCCCAGGCGCTGTTCGATGACGGTCGTTTCGCCGATGCCGAAGCCGCGCTGGCGGTGATGCTCAATGAAGACAACACCAACGCCAAGGCGTTGATTCTCTACGCTCGCTGCTTGACCGAACGCGGCGAGCTGGGCGAAGCGCAAACCGTGCTCGACGCGGTCAAGAGCGACGAACACAAAGCCGCGCTGGCCGGCGCCAAGGCGCAGATCAAGTTCCTCGGCCTGGCCCGTGACCTGCCGGACGCCGCTGACCTGAAAAGCCGTCTGGCGCAGAACCCGCAGGACGATGAAGCGGTGTACCAACTGGCGATCCAGCAACTGGCCCGTCAGCAATACGAAGCGGCGCTGGACGCACTGCTCAAGCTGTTCATCCGCAATCGCAGCTACGGCGAAGGCCTGCCGCACAAGACCTTGCTGCAAGTGTTCGAACTGCTGGGCAACGATCATCCGCTGGTGACCGCTTACCGGCGCAAGGTGTTTGCGGCGCTGTACTAAGCGCTTACTCGATCCAGCTGTAGAGCGGCGTATCCCCGCCGCTCGCCACTTTCACATCGGATGAATGACGCAGGCGCACCAGCAAGCGCTTGCCCGCCGCCGCGCTGCCGGTCAGCCCTTCGAGCTGATCCAGCAGGTCCGGGCCGCTGAGCTGCCCGGCCTTGCGCAGCAGATCCCTGGCGACCTGCCACAACGCATCGTCCTGACTCACCGGTTTCGCCACTGGCGCCGCTGCTGTCGGCGGCTGAGCGGCCTGCACCTGCGCGCCAAACTGCGAACCGAGCCGCGCCCAGTCGCTTTCATCCAGTTCCAGGGTCAAATCCACCGGCAAGTCGCCGACGGTTCCGCGTATCCGCAACATAAGCTGTTCTCCCGCACCTATCTGACCTGCATGCTCCCATGGGGCTTGTGTAACGCCAAGCGGGCGGGCAAACTCTGCGCACTTTCGTTATAAGATTACATAACAAACTCTTCACTTTACTTCCCGGAGACCGTCATGCGTCGTCTGCTGCTCGCTTTGCCGTTTGCCCTGTTGCCGCTGGCCATCGCCCATGCTGCCGATGAGCATGATCACGATCATGAGCACGGTAGCCTCGGTGCTCACGAACATGGCGTCGGTCGCCTGAACGCCGCCCTCGACGGCCAGACCCTGGAGCTGGAGCTGGAAAGCCCGGCGATGAACCTCGTGGGTTTTGAGCACGTCGCCACCAGCGATGCCGACAAGGCCAAGGTCGCCGCCGCTCGTGCGCAACTGGAAAAACCACTGGCGCTGTTCAGCCTGCCGGCCACCGCCGGTTGCAAAGTCACCCGTCAAGAGCTGGAGAGCCCGCTGTTCGGTGACAAACCGGATGCCGACGACCACGACGAAGAGGAAGCCGGCAAGGACGGTCACGAGCATCATCACGACCACAGTGAAATCCACGCCCACTACCAGTTCAGCTGTGCGGCGCCGGGTGCGTTGAAAACCCTGGACCTGGCGAACCTGTTCACGACCTTCCCGGCCACCCAGAAAATTCAGGTACAACTGATCGGCCCGAGCGGCCAGCAAGGCACGGAAGTGACGGCCAAGGCCGCCGCCCTGAAGTTCTGACACGAAACGGCGCCATGACCCAAGCACTCATCGAACTGTCCGACCTGGGCTTCAACTGGCCCGGTCACCCGCCGCTGCTGGACATCCCGGCGTTTCGTCTGGAAGCCGGCGAAACCCTGTTCCTCAAGGGCCCCAGCGGCAGCGGCAAGACCACCCTGCTCGGCCTGCTGGGCGGGGTGCAGAAACCCGGTCGCGGCAGCATTCGCCTGCTCGGCCAGGAACTGACCGAACTGGGTGCCGGCGCCCGTGATCGCTTTCGCGTCGATCACACCGGCTACATTTTCCAGCAGTTCAACCTGCTGCCGTTTCTCTCAGTGCGCGAGAACGTCGAGCTGCCGTGCCACTTTTCGACGCTGCGGGCCGAGCGTGCGAAACAGCGCCACGGCAGCGTCGATCAGGCCGCCGCCACCCTGCTCGCCCACCTGGGTTTGAAGGACGAAAGCCTCCTGAGTCGCCGCGCCGATTCGCTGTCGATCGGTCAGCAACAACGGGTCGCCGCTGCCCGCGCCTTGATCGGGCAACCGGAACTGGTGATCGCCGACGAACCGACCTCGGCGCTGGATTACGACGCCCGGGAAAACTTCATTCGCCTGTTGTTCGCCGAATGCCGTGAAGCCGGTTCGAGTCTGTTGTTCGTCAGCCACGACCAAAGCCTGGCGCCGCTGTTCGATCGTCATCTGTCCCTGGCCGAACTCAATCGCGCCGCCACGTCTGCCGAGGTCTGAGATGTATCTGTTCCGTCTGGCCATGGCCAGCCTCGCCAACCGTCGCTTCACCGCCCTGCTCACCGCTTTCGCCATTGCCCTCTCCGTCTGCCTGCTGCTGGCCGTGGAGCGGGTGCGCACCGAAGCCAAGGCCAGTTTCGCCAGCACCATCAGCGGCACCGACCTGATCGTCGGCGCCCGTTCGGGCTCGGTAAACCTGTTGCTGTACTCGGTATTTCGCATCGGCAACGCCACCAACAACATCCGCTGGGACAGCTTCGAACACTTCGCCAGCAACCCGAAAGTGAAGTGGGCGATCCCGATGTCCCTCGGCGATTCCCATCGTGGCTACCGGGTGATGGGTACCACCGAAGCCTATTTCGAGCATTACCAGTACGGTCGCCAGCAGCATCTGCAACTGGCGGATGGCCGGGCCTTCGCCACCGATCCGTTCGAAGTGGTGCTCGGCGCCGAAGTGGCCGAAGCACTGCACTACAAACTCGGTGACAAACTGGTGCTGGCCCACGGCGTGGCGGCGATCAGTCTGGTCAAGCACGATGACAAGCCATTCACCGTGGTCGGCATTCTCAAGCGCACCGGCACCCCGGTGGACCGCACGTTGCACATCAGCCTCGGCGGCATGGAGGCGATCCACATCGACTGGCACAACGGCGTGCCGGCCCGGGGCAACGGGCGAATCAGCGCCGATCAGGCACGCAACATGGACCTGACACCGCAAGCCATCACCGCGTTCATGCTCGGCCTCAACAGCAAGATCTCGACCTTCGCCCTGCAACGGGAGATCAACGAATTCCGTGGCGAGCCGATGCTGGCGATTCTGCCGGGCGTGGCCTTGCAGGAATTGTGGAGCCTGATGAGCACCGCCGAAAAAGCGCTGTTCGTGGTCTCGCTGTTTGTGGTGCTGACCGGTTTGATCGGCATGCTCACGGCAATCCTCACCAGTCTCAACGAACGTCGCCGCGAGATGGCGATCCTGCGTTCGGTGGGCGCGCGGCCGTGGCATATCGCGAGCCTGCTGGTGCTGGAAGCGTTCGCTCTGGCGCTGACCGGGGTGATCGCGGGTCTGGCATTGCTGTATATCGGCATCGCCGCCGCTCAAGGTTATGTGCAGGCCAATTACGGCTTGTATCTGCCGTTGGCCTGGCCAAGCGAGTATGAATGGACGCTGCTCGGTGGCATTCTGGCGGCCGCGCTGCTGATGGGCAGCGTGCCGGCCTGGCGTGCATATCGCCAATCCCTGGCCGATGGCCTGTCGATCCGTTTATGAGGATGCTCCCCATGCCCCGCGCCGTGCTCGCGCTGCTGTTGCTGGTCGCCCTGCCCGTGTGGGCGGCGGCACCGAAAGACCTGACCTGGTCGGAAATGATCCCGCCGGACGCGGCGCCGGAAGTACCGAACATGACGCCGCTGCACGACCTGTCGAAGATGGGCGATGCGCTGTCGGCCGAGTCCGCGCCGGCGGCCAAACAGGACATGCCCAACGCCCCCGTGGTGCAAAGCCTCGACGGCCAGAACATTCGCCTGCCGGGCTACATCGTGCCGCTGGAGGTGAGCGAAGAGGGCCGCACCACGGACTTCCTGCTGGTGCCGTATTTCGGCGCCTGCATCCACGTGCCGCCACCGCCGTCGAATCAGATCGTGCACGTGAAAAGCGAACTCGGCGTGAAGCTCGACGAGCTGTATCAGCCGTACTGGGTCGAGGGGCCGTTGCAGGTCAAGCCGTCCACCAGCGAACTGGCCGACGCCGGGTATCAGATGGAAGCGGACAAGATTTATGTGTACGAACTACCGGAGTAAACCTGCGGGTTCCATGCTGCTTGTAAGGGCCCCATCGCTGGCAAGCCAGCGATGGGGCCCTGAAAGTTCCACAAAAATCCGGGGCATCACTGTTTCATTGAGCTGAGTCAAAAGACCGTATCAGACGGATTCGTACCATAGGACATCCAACATTTTTAACGTCCTTTGGGAGCTTCCATGAACAAGTCCTTGCTCAGCGCCTCGCTGTTTGCCCTCGCGCTCGCAGCCCCGCTCGCCCACGCCCACGAAGCCGGTGACATCATCGTTCGTGCCGGTGCGATCACCGTCAACCCGAAGGCCGACAGCTCCAGCGTCAAGGTCGATCAGGGTCCGCTGAGCGGCACCAACCTGGGCGGCAAGGCGACCATGAGCAGCGACACCCAACTGGGTCTGAACTTCGCCTACATGCTGACCAACAACATCGGTATCGAGCTGTTGGCCGCCTCGCCGTTCGAGCATGACGTGAAGCTCAAGGGCACCGCCCTGCCCGCCGCCAACGGCAAGCTCGGCACCCTCAAACACCTGCCGCCGACCCTGAGCGTCGTTTACTACCCGCTGGACGCGAAGTCGCCGTTCCAGCCGTACATCGGCGGCGGCATCAACTACACCTGGATCTACGACGAGCACGTCGGCAGCGAAGCCCAGTCCAACGGCTTCAGCAACTTCAAGGCGAAAAACTCCTGGGGCCTGGCCTGGCAGGTCGGCGCCGACTACATGCTGACCGACAACATCATGCTCAACGCTCAGGTGCGCTACATCGACATCGACACCCGCGCCACCGTCGAGAACAACGCCGTGGCTCCGGGCACCCGTGCACGGGTGAACGTGGACGTCGATCCCTTCATCTACATGGTTGGTCTAGGCTACAAGTTCTAAAGAACGTTCACGTGGTGGTGAATGAGGCTGGGTGGCGAGCAGGCTCAGAACTGGCGGCGATGTAACGCCATCGACCGGGGAGCAAGCTCCCTCGCTGCAGGAAATGTTTTTGAAACCCGATTTCCGGCCGTGAAAAAGGCGCCTGTCAAAAGGCGCCTTTTTCATGCCTGCGAGAAACTCAGCGGCCGAGCAATCGGGCCAGGCCGACGCTCATCGGCGTTGGCGTCGGGCACTTGAATCGCGCCAGCAACCGGCTGTTGTTCGCCCGCGAATGACGGATGTCACCGGAGCGCGCCGGGCCGTAGCTGACGGGCGGCAACTCGCCGACCACCGCTTCGAGCGCGGCCAGCATCTGCTTCAGGTTGGTCGCCTGATTCCAGCCGACGTTCACTGCACCGATATCCACTTGCGGCTTTTCGATCGCCTGCACCAGCACATCGACCAGGTCTTCGACGTACATGAAATCCCGGGTCTGTTCGCCATCGCCGAACACGGTGATCGGCAAGCCTTTCTGCGCGCGCTCGCTGAAGATGCTGATCACCCCGGAATACGGCGAGGACGGATCCTGGCGCGGGCCGAAGATGTTGAAGAACCGGAAGATCGCCGGTTCCAGACCGTGCTGGCGGCGGTAGAAATCGAAGTACTGCTCGCCGGCCAGCTTGTCCGACGCATAAGGCGTCAGCGGTGCCTTGGGCGTGTCTTCGTCAATCGACTCGCCTTCGCCATTGTTGCCGTAGACCGCTGCGCTGGAGGCGTACAGCACACGTTTGACGCCAGCCTCGCGCATGGCTTCGCAGACGTTCAGCGTGCCGATGAAATTGCTCTGGTGGGTTTTCACCGGATCGTCCACCGACGCCTGCACCGAGGCGACGGCCGCGAGGTGCGCGACCGCGCTGCAACCTTGCATCGCACGGGCGACCAGAGCGGCATCGGCCACATCGCCGACGATCAACTCCACCTTGGGATTATCCAGCGGCAGGTTGCTGCGCTTGCCGGTCGACAGATCATCGAGGATCCGCACCGAATGGCCCTGGGCAAGCAGCGCGTCAGTCAGGTGCGAGCCGATGAAACCGGCGCCGCCGGTGATGAGAACAGGGCCTTCAGCCATGACGATAAAACCTATCCAGTAAGCCCGGGAGCGCGGCACGCCAGGCGCGCGGCTTGATCCCGAAAGTGTGCAGAATTTTCTTGCAGGCGAGTACCGCGTGTTGCGGCTCTTCGGCGGCATCTGGCCGCGCGGCGTGGGCCTGGGCGGTCGGGGCTTCGATGGCCAGCGGGTGCAGGCTGCGCGCTTCCGAAAGAATCGCCTGTCCCAGCGCCAGCGGCGTAGTCGCCTCATGGCCGGCGTAGTGGTAAGTGCCCCACAGCGGCGCGGCGCAATCGAGTTGTTTGAGCACCGAAATAATCACCCGTGCCGCATCGTCGACCGGGGTCGGATTGCCACGGCGGTCATCGGCCAGCAGCAATTCTTCCGGCTGTTCGGCACGGGCCAGGAAGCGCCCGAGGATGCCTTCCGCGCTGTCGTCAAGCAGCCAGCCGAAGCGCAGCAGCACATGTTGAGGGCAAGTGGCGCGGACGCTCTGCTCGATCCGCCACAAGGCTTGACCGCGCAGCCCCAACGGCACCGGTTCGTCCTTTTCGCTGTAGGCGGTGGCGCGGGAACCGTCGAACACCCGATAACTGGACGGCTGCACCAGCACGATGTTGTGGTGCTGGCACAGTTCGGCCAGGCGCTCGATCGCGCGTTCCTGCCCGGCCAGACGGCTTTCGCTGACGGCCTCGGCCTGGAACCAGTCGAAATAGTAGGCAAGGTTGATCAATGCATCGGGACGGGTGTCGTCGAGCAATTGGGTCAGGCTCGCGGCATCCCAGCCGTCTTCGGGCGGGCGGGGGGCGAGGAAACCGATGTCTTCCTCTGCCCCGAGGCGAATCAGCGCCTGCCCAAGGGCATTTCCGCCGCCCAGTAACATAAGGCGCATTCGCATAGAGTCAGCAGGCCCAGTCTGATTGGAACGATGGCTTTGGCGACGATGCTTGTGGCACCGCCGTCGATAATTGCCGGAATCGTTGCATTTTGCGGGTTTAGTGCGCAACCGTCACCCGTAAAGTGTAGATCCCGAGCGGTACTTGCAACTTCGCCTGCGCACCCGCATAACTGAAGCCATGAATCTGCCCCTCCCCAAGGACGCGGCCCTGGCAGGCTTTCACCCCGCCGTCAGCGCCTGGTTCAGCAGTACCTTCCCGACGGTGACGGCCGCCCAGGCCCGCGCATGGCCGTTGATCCGCCAGCGCCGCTCGACGCTGATCGCCGCGCCCACCGGTTCCGGCAAGACCCTTACCGCGTTCCTCGCCGTGCTCGACGAGCTGGTCCACCGTGGCCTGGAAACCCCGGATGGCCTGCCGGACGAGACGCTGGTGGTCTACATTTCGCCGCTCAAGGCGCTGTCCAACGACATCCGCATCAACCTGCAGAACCCGCTGGCCGGAATTACCGACCAGTTGCGCCAAATGGATCTGCCGGCGCTGGAAATCACCACCGCCGTGCGCACCGGCGACACCCCGCAGAAAGACCGCGCCGCCATGCGCAAGAGCGCGCCGCACATTCTGGTGACCACCCCGGAGTCGCTCTACGTGCTGCTCGGCTCCGAGTCCGGCCGCAAAATGCTCGGCACCACACGCACGGTGATCGTCGACGAGATCCACGCCATCGCCGCCGGCAAACGCGGCAGTCACCTGGCACTGAGTCTCGAACGTTTGCAAGCACTGTGTCCTGAACCACTGACGCGCATCGGCCTGTCGGCCACGCAAAAACCGATCGAGGCGGTCGCGCGGTTTCTGGTGGGTCATGAGCGCCCGTGCGACATCATCGACATCGGCCACGCGCGCCCACGGGATCTGGACATCGAAGTGCCGCCGGTGCCGTTGTCGGCCGTGATGGCCAATGACGTCTGGGAACTGGTTTATGACCGCCTCGCCACACTGGCTCGTGAACACCGCACCACGCTGATTTTCGTCAACACCCGACGTCTGGCCGAACGCTTGAGCCGACACCTCAGCGAACGCCTCGGCAAACACGCGGTGGCGGCGCACCACGGCAGTCTGGCCAAAGAGTTTCGTCTCGACGCCGAACAACGGCTCAAGCGCGGCGAGCTGCAAGTGCTGATCGCCACCGCCTCGCTGGAGCTGGGCATCGATATCGGCGAAGTCGACCTCGTCTGTCAGATCGCTTCGCCGCGTTCGATTGCCGGTTTTCTGCAACGGGTCGGCCGTTCCGGACACCAGGTCGGTGGCACGCCCAAGGGACGCCTGTTCGCCACCACCCGCGACGATTTGATCGAGTGCGCCGCCCTGCTCGACTGCGTGCGCCGGGGTGAACTCGATACCCTGCACATCCCCGAAGCGCCGCTGGATGTGCTGGCGCAGCAGATCATCGCCGAGGTCAGTTGCCAGGAATGGGCCGAAGACGATTTGCTCGCGCTGCTGCGCCGGGCCGAGCCCTACGCCCGCCTCGACGAACAACATTATCAGGCGCTGCTGAGCATGCTCGCCGAGGGCTACAACGGCCGTCAGGGCATCCGCAGCGCTTATCTGCACCGCGACGCCGTCAGCCGAACCCTGCGCGGACGACGCGGTGCAAGGCTGACGGCAGTCACCAGCGGCGGCACCATCCCCGACAACGCCGACTACAGCGTATTGCTCGAACCCCAGGGCCTGAACATCGGCAGCGTCAACGAAGATTTCGCTGTGGAAAGCATCGCTGGCGATGTGTTCCAACTCGGCAACGCCTCCTATCGCATCCTGCGGGTGGACACCGGCAAGGTGCGGGTCGAGGACGCTCAAGGCCAGCCGCCGACCATTCCGTTCTGGCTCGGCGAGGCACCGGGGCGCAGCGACGAACTGTCGGCGGCCGTGGCGCGCCTGCACGCGCAGCTGGATCAACGGCTCAGCGCCAGCCCCGGCAACCTGCAACCGGCCCTTGCCTGGCTGACCGATACCCTCGGCCTGAACCTGGCCAGCGCCGAGCAACTGGTGGATTACCTGGCCCGCGCCCGCCTCGCCCTCGGTGCCTTGCCATCCCGGGACACGCTGCTGATGGAGCGGTTTTTCGACGCGTCCGGCGGTACCCAACTGATTATTCATTCGCCGTTCGGCAGTCGCATCAACCGCGCCTGGGGCCTGGCCCTGCGCAAGCGGTTCTGCCGCACCTTCAACTTCGAATTGCAGGCCGCCGCCAGCGAAGACGCGATCGTGCTGTCGCTGTCCACCAGCCACAGTTTCGAACTCGACGAGGTCTGGCGTTACCTGCACAGCAACAGCGCCGAGCACATCCTGATTCAAGCGGTGCTGGATGCGCCGCTGTTCGGTGTGCGCTGGCGCTGGAATGCCGGCGTGGCGCTGGCCCTGCCGCGCTACAGCGGCGGGCGCAAGGTCGCGCCGCAATTGCAGCGGATGAAAAGCGAAGACCTGATCGCCAGTGTGTTTCCCGATCAGATCGCCTGCCTGGAAAACCTCGCCGGCGAACGGGAAATTCCCGAGCATCCGCTGGTGGAGCAGACCCTCGACGATTGCCTGCACGAAGCGATGGACAGCGAAGGCTGGCTCGAACTGCTGCGGCGCATGGAGCGCGGCGAAGTGCGCCTGATCGCCCGCGACCTGCCGGCGCCCTCGCCGCTGGCGGCGGAAATCCTCAGCGCCCGCCCTTACACCTTTCTCGACGATGCGCCGCTGGAAGAGCGTCGCACCCAGGCCGTGCTCAACCGCCGCTGGAGCGATCCGCAATCCACCGACGACCTCGGCGCGCTGGACGCCGATGCGATCGACGCCGTGCGCGAAGAAGCCTGGCCGACGCCGAACAGCGCCGACGAAATGCACGAAGCGCTGATGAGCCTGGCCTGCATCAACGACGGCGAAGTCGAGGCCAATCCGCATTGGCGCGAGTGGCTGGGTGCCTTGGCCGAAACCGGGCGAGCCTGCCGATTGCAGATCGATCCCGAGCATTCACTGTGGCTGGCAAGAGAACGCCTGAACTGTCTGCAAGCGCTTTATCCACAGGCGCATTCGGTACTGCCCCCGTTGCCCGGGTTCGACGAAGCATGGACGGCCGATGACGCACTGATTGAGGTGATCCGCGCGCGACTCGGCGCATTCGGCCCGCTACCGCTGGCGGCGATTGCCGAACCGCTGGCCCTGATGCCGACCGCTGTCCATCAAGCCCTCGCTCATCTGGAGCGCGAGGGTTATGTACTGCGGGGTCAGTTCACGCCGGGATCGACCGTTGAGCAATGGTGTGAACGCCATCTGCTGGCGCGAATTCACCGCTACACGCTCAAGCGTCTGCGCCGGGAAATCGAGCCGGTGGCGTTGCAGGATTTCATGCGGTTTCTGTTCGACTGGCAGCACGTGTCCCCTTCCAACCGTGGTCAGGGCAGCGCCGCGTTATCGGCGATTGTCGCTCAGTTCGAAGGCTATCCGGCTGCCGCTTCGGCATGGGACAGCGACATTCTTCCCGCGCGGCTCAAGGATTATTCACCGAGCTGGCTGGATGACCTGTGCCGCAGCGGCAAACTGGTATGGACGCGCCTCAGCGCCCGGCAAAACATCGGCGGCACGGCATTGCGCAGCACACCGATCGTGTTGCTGCCGCGCACTCAGGTCGGCTTGTGGAGCGCGCTGGCCGAGCAGACGTCGGTCAATGACCTGTCGCCCAAAACCCGCAAGGTTTTCGACACGCTGAGCCAGCACGGTGCATTGTTTTTCGATGAGCTGATTCATGAAGCACACCTGCTGCGCACCGAGCTGGAAATCGCCTTGCAGGAACTGGTCGGCGCCGGGTTGGTGAATGCCGACAGCTTTGCCGGACTGCGCGCGCTGATCACCCCGGCGAGCAAGCGCCAGCAGCGCAGCAGTCGACGCGGACGCGGGGCATTTGTCGCAGGCATGGACGATGCCGGGCGCTGGGCGTTACTGCGTCGCGGGCCGGTGGTGGAAAACCGTCAAATGGCCTCGCCCGAAACCCTCGAACACATCGCCATGACCTTGTTGCGCCGCTATGGCGTGGTGTTCTGGCGCCTGCTGGAACGCGAAGCCGACTGGCTGCCGAGCTGGCGCGAGTTGCTGCGCACGTTCCATCGGCTGGAAGCACGGGGCGAGATTCGCGGCGGGCGCTTTGTCAGTGGTCTGGCGGGCGAGCAATTCGCCCTGCCCGAGGCAATTCCGCTGCTGCGCGAAGTCCGCCGTCGCCCCCATGATGGCAGCCTGATCGCGGTGTGCGGCGTCGACCCGCTGAACCTCGCGGGGACCTTGTTGCCAGGGGCAAAAGTGCCGGCGCTGGCGAGCAATCGGCTGGTGTATCGCGACGGCTTGCCGGTCGCTGCCGAGGTCGCCGGCAAACAGCAATTCTGGGTGGAGCTGGATCAGGTTTCCATGGAGCAGGTTCGCAGCAAGCTGATTCGGCATTGATGTAAACCGGGCTTGCCCGCGATGGGGGCCTGCATTACCACCACAAAATCGACTATTCAATTCGCAATGCCTGCGTTGCCGTGCCCTCCTCTTCCTGGCGCTCGGGCAACAAAACCTGCTGCCAGCAGACCTTGAGCACCGCGATGCTGCTGGTGATGTTGCCGCCCAGTTGCCGGGCGATCTGCGGGCTGGTCAGGGCGTCACTCAATGCGGCGAGAAAACCGATCAGGAACAGCGGCAGGCTGGCGGCTTGCACGGCATGACCGCCGAACAACAGCAATGCCCCCAATAGAATCGCGATCCTGAACCTGGTCAAAACGCAGAAATCCCTTGGTTGAACCTGTAAGGAACTGATCGGTAAATCGCGGGCAAGTTCGGCTTTTGCGGTTGATCGCTCCCACGCTCCACTCCCCTCCTTGATCGTTCCCACGCAGAGCATGGGAACGATCACCTTAGGGGGGATATTTGCGCGGTACGCAAATATCAAATGCCCCTCCGTGTATTTTTCCACCCCCACCAAACCCCGACACTGCGCTCCATTCAATCCCCCACCGGAGTGCTGTCATGCCCATTGCCCTGCTCGCGCTGACCCTCAGCGCTTTCGCCATCGGGACGACCGAGTTCGTCATCGTCGGCCTGCTTCCCACCATCGGCGCCGATCTCGGCGTCAGCCTGCCGTCCGCCGGTCTGCTGGTCAGTCTGTATGCCCTCGGCGTAGCCATCGGTGCGCCGGTGCTGACCGCACTCACCGGCAAGGTCCCGCGCAAACTGTTGCTGCTGTCGCTGATGGTGCTGTTCACCCTCGGCAACCTGCTGGCCTGGCTGGCACCGAGTTATGAATCGCTGGTGCTGGCGCGGATCGTCACCGGTCTGGCCCACGGCGTGTTCTTCTCCATCGGCTCGACCATTGCCACCAGCCTGGTGCCCAAGGAAAAAGCCGCCAGTGCGATTGCGATCATGTTCACCGGCCTGACCGTGGCGCTGGTCACCGGCGTGCCGCTGGGCACGTTCATCGGTCAGCATTTCGGCTGGCGTGAAACCTTCCTCGCCGTGTCGGCACTCGGCGTGATCGCGTTCATCGGCAGCCTGCTGTATGTGCCGAACAACATTGCCCACAGCAAACCAGCCTCGCTGTTGCAGCAATTGCAGGTGCTCAAGCAACCGCGCCTGTTGCTGGTGTATGCCATGACCGCCATTGGCTACGGCGGCTCGTTCATCGCTTTCACGTTCCTGGCGCCGATCCTTCAGGACATCTCCGGCTTCAGCGCCAGCACTGTCAGCCTGGTGCTGCTGGTGTACGGCGTGTCGGTCGCCGTCGGCAACCTCTGGGGCGGCAAGCTGGCGGACAAGCGCGGGCCGATCAGCGCGCTGAAAATCATCTTCGCCCTGCTCGCCGCCGTGCTGTTCGTACTCACTTTCACCGCCGGCAACCCGTGGCTGGCACTGGCCACCGTGCTGGTCTGGGGCGCAGTCGCGTTCGGCAACGTGCCGGGCTTGCAGGTGTATGTGGTGCGTCAGGCTGAACATCACACACCGCACGCCGTGGACGTGGCCTCGGGCCTGAACATTGCCGCATTCAACCTCGGGATTGCCGGCGGTGCGTGGGGGGGCGGCTTGATCGTCGAGCACATCGGCCTGATCCATACCGCATGGCTCGGCGGCCTGGTGGTGCTGGTGGCGCTGGCCCTGACCGCCTGGAGCGGACGCCTCGACCGGCTGGGCCCGGTGTATGCCGAACCCGCCGACGGCTCGGCCCGGGTCATCACCGGCCACTGAACCTTCACAGCCTGACCGTCCGTAATCCCGGCGAAACTTTCCCCAATCGTCCGCAGTCATCCACAGACAGAGGCCGAATGGGGACTTTCGACGGGAGGGCGGCATGGCAACGATTCATATCGGCATTTCAGGCTGGCGTTACGCCCCGTGGCGCGGGGACTTTTACCCGAAGGGGCTGGCGCACAAACGCGAATTGCAATTCGCCTCACGGGCGGTCAACAGCATCGAAATCAACGGATCGTTCTACGCCCTGCAGCGGCCTGAACGTTATGCCCGGTGGTACGCCGAAACGCCGGATGATTTCGTGTTCAGCATCAAGGCGCCGCGCTTCATCACCCACATCCGTCGTCTGCGCGAGATCGAGAAACCCCTGGCCAATTTCTTCGCCTCCGGGGTATTGGAACTGAAGGAAAAACTCGGCCCGGTTCTCTGGCAATTCCCGCCCAATTTCACGTTCGACCCCGAGCGTTTCGAAGCCTTTCTCGACCAGCTACCCCGCGACACGCAGGCCGCTGCCGCCCTCGCCCATCAGCACGACTCACACTTGCCCGGCCACGCGAGCCTGAAGGCCTACGGTAAAAAACCGCTGCGCCATGCCGTGGAAATCCGCCACGACAGTTTCATCGACCCTGATTTCGTGCGCCTGCTCAAACGCTACAACACCGCGCTGGTGATCGCCGACACCGCCGGGAAATGGCCGTACCGCGAAGACCTGACCAGCGACTTCGTCTATCTGCGCCTGCACGGTGCCGAAGAACTTTACGCCAGCGGCTACACCCGGGCCGCGCTGCAACGCTGGGCCGAACGGATTGATGCCTGGCACCATGGCCGGCAACCGGGCGACGCCCATTTGATCGCGCCGCGCCTGAAGCCTCGGGCCCGTAAATCCCGCGAGATTTTCTGTTACTTCGACAACGACATCAAAGTGCGCGCGCCTTTCGATGCCCGCAGCCTGTTGCAGCGTTTCGATCTGGATAAAAACCTCGAAACCGTGCCCGGTGAACCGGCCGCCGAAGGAGTACTCGCATGAGCATCCCCGAGCCGCTCGGCTTCACCGACGAGCAGACCACAGTGGTCACCACGCTGCGCCGTTTCACCGTGCTGACGGTCAACACCCACAAGGGCTTCACCGCACTGAACCGGCGTTTCATCCTGCCGGAACTGCGCGAAGCGGTGCGCAGCGTGTCCGCCGATGTGGTGTTTCTTCAGGAAGTCCACGGCACCCACGAACATCATCCCAAGCGCTACAACAATTGGCCGACGATGCCGCAGTACGAATTTCTCGCCGACAGTCTCTGGCCGCAGTTCGCCTACGGGCGCAACGCGGTGTACCCGGAGGGCGATCACGGCAATGCGGTGCTGTCGAAATTCCAGATCGTGCGTCATGACAATCTCGACGTTTCGATCAGCGGCCACGAAAACCGCGGGCTGTTGCACTGCGTGCTGCGCCTGCCGGGAGACGACCGTGAAGTGCACGCGATCTGCGTCCACCTGGGCCTGCGCGAAAGCCATCGCAACGACCAACTGCGCCTGCTGCGAGAACGTCTGGCCGAACTGCCTGATGATGCGCCAGTGATCGTCGCCGGCGATTTCAACGACTGGCGCCAGCGCGCCGATGCCTTGCTTGAACCCTGTGGTCTGCGTGAGGTGTTCGCTGCGCATCACGGCCGGGCAGCGCGCAGTTTTCCCGCACGTCTGCCGTTGCTGCGCCTGGACCGGATCTACGTACGCAACCTCAAAGCCAGCCAGCCCAAAGTGCTGGCGAACCGCCCCTGGTCACACCTTTCCGACCACGCACCGCTATCGGTGGAGATTGAACTATGAGCAGTGCACCGCTGGAGAAAACCGCCGTGGAGCCCGTCAGCATCACCCCGCCCGTGCGCGAGCCCGGCACCGTCGATGTCGAGTATCGCTGGCAAGGCAACAACCGCGTCGAGTTGCTGGAAAACGGCGAGGAGTATTTCCCCCGGGTGTTCGAAGCGATGCGCGCAGCGAAAAGCGAAATCCTGCTGGAGACGTTCATCGTCTTCGAAGACAAGGTCGGGAAAGAGTTGCAGGAAATTCTGATCGATGCCGCCCGCCGTGGCGTGCGCACCACCGTCAGCCTCGACGGCTTCGGTTGCGGCGAACTGAGCACCGGTTATCTGACCGCGCTGAGCGATGCCGGCGTGCACCTGCAGATGTTCGATCCGGCCCCCAGGCATCTGGGCATTCGCACCAACTGGTTCCGGCGCTTGCATCGCAAGATTGTGGTGGTCGACGGGCTGGTTGCGTTCATCGGCGGCATCAACTTTTCCGGCGATCACCTGGCCGATTTCGGCCCCGAAGCGAAGCAGGATTACTCGGTGGAAATTCAGGGCCCGGCGGTGGCCGACATCCATCATTTCGCCCTGCTGCAAAGCGGCCGTCCGGGACGCGCAAGGTTCTGGTGGCAACGCCGTCGACAGCGGCGTGCCGAGATGGCGTTCGAAGATCACGACGGTCAGGTGCGCCTGGTGTTCCGCGACAACGACCGCCACCACACCGATATCGAAGACGTCTATCTGCAGGTGCTGCGCCGCGCTCAACGGCGGGTGGTGATCGCCAACGCCTACTTCTTTCCTGGCTATCGCCTGCTGCGCGAGATCCGCAACGCCGCCCGGCGCGGGGTCGAGGTGCGGCTGATCCTGCAGGGCCAGCCGGACATGCTGGTGGCCAAACTCGCCGCGCGCATGACCTACGACTACCTGCTCAAGGCCGGGGTGCAGATCCACGAGTATTGCGAACGGCCGCTGCACGGCAAAGTGGCGCTGGTGGACGAGGAATGGAGCACCGTCGGCTCGAGCAATCTCGACCCGCTGAGCCTGTCGCTGAACCTGGAGGCCAACGTGCTGATCCGCGACCGCGCTTTCAATCGCCACTTGTTCGAGCGCCTCGAAGACCTCAGCCACAACCACTGCAAGGCGATGGACGCCGCGAAATCGCCACGCGGGCGGATCTGGCACATGACCGTGGGTTTTCTGGTGTTTCACTTCTTGCGGCACTTTCCAGCCATGGCCGGCTGGCTGCCGGCGCACAAGCCACGGCTCAAACCCTTTACCCCAGCCGCCGGGAGCGATCCTTCATGAGCCATTCCGAAGCCCACGCAGCGGTGCATCCGGCACCGGCGAGCAAGTCCCGCTGGAGTCGCTGGAAACGTCCGCTGACCCTGCTGTTTTTTCTGGCGCTGATCGTCCTGCTGACGATGTTCGCCAGCCGCATCGAATGGGCCGAGGTGTTGCAAACCCTTGCCGACTTCAAGGTGCGCACGCTGATCATCGCCTCCAGCCTGACCTTGCTGAGCTTTCTGGTGTACGCCAGTTTCGATTTGATCGGCCGCACCTACATCCGCCAGGACCTGACCTGGAAACAGATCCTGCCGGTGGGCGTCATCAGTTATGCATTCAACCTCAACCTCAGTGCATGGGTCGGCGGGATCGCCATGCGTTATCGGTTGTATTCGCGGCTCGGGGTGAGCAAAAGCAACATCGCCAAGATCCTCGGTCTGAGCCTGGCGACCAACTGGTTCGGCTACATGACCATCGCCGGCGTGGTGTTCGCCAGCGGGCTGGTGAGCATGCCACCGGGCTGGAAAATCAGCAGCGGCGCGTTGCAGGGCATTGGCGTGTTGCTGCTGTTGGTCAGTGTCGGTTATCTGGTCGCCTGCCAGTTTTCCCGGCGTCGCGAGTGGTCGATTCGCGGGGTGGAAATCAACCTGCCGTCGCTGCGCATGGCGGTCCTGCAATTGCTGCTGGGGGCATTGAACTGGTCGCTGATGGCGGCGGTGATATTCACCTTGCTGCCGAACAAGCTCGACTATCCGCTGGTGCTCGGGGTTCTGCTGATCAGCGCGATTGCCGGGGTCATCACCCACATTCCCGCCGGGCTGGGCGTGCTGGAAGCGGTGTTTGTGGCGCTGCTGCAACACGAGGCTTCGCGCGGCAGTCTGGTGGCAGGATTGCTGGCGTATCGGGCGATCTATTTTCTGCTGCCGCTGCTGATCACCGTGCTGATGTACCTGGTGGTGGAAGCCAAGGCCAAGGCGTTGCGGATCGAGAAGAAACCCACGTCGTGATCAGCGCGACTGAATGATGCTCAACCGCTCGCCCACCACCATCTCGGTGATCCAGTCGACCAGGATCGAGGTGTAGGCCTGCTGCGAAGTCGGATCGCTCAGGGCATGGTCGGCGCCGTCGATGATACGGTGGGTCAGCGAATGGGTCTGCTGGCACGCGGCGCGGTAACTCATGATGGTCGCGTGGGGTACGTATTCATCGGTTTCCGACTGCACCAGCAGCACATCGCCGGTGAATTTCGAACAGGCGTGCAAGGCGCGGTTGCTGTCGGCGCGCACCCGCGTGCCGCGATAATCCCGCAGGTCAGCCTTGTCCAGGTCGCGCTTGGGCGTGTGCCATTGCTCGTCGCGGTACAGCGCCGGCACCCGCAGCGCCAGCCAGCGCACCGGGCGCAGCGAAGTCAGGATCGAGGCGAGGTAACCGCCATAACTGGTGCCCACCACCGCAATCGCCGAGGTGTCCAGCGCCGGGTGGGCGAGCAGCCGGTCGTAGGCTGCCAGCAAATCGCGCAGATTGTCTTCGCGGGTGACCCGGCTCAGCGGGATGCCGGTACCGCCGGTGTGCCCGCGCAGGTCGAACGTCAGACAGACACAGCCCAGACCCGCGATGCCTTTGGCCCGCTCCAGATCCCGCTCCTGACTGCCACCCCAGCCGTGCACGAACAACACGCCGGGGACTTTCGATTTGGGACTGAGGAAGGTCCCGCTCATCTGTTCATCATCAATGTCGATTTGAATGCTTTCGCTTCTAGCCGTCATAGGATTTGACCGTTACGTATTTGAGAAGAAAGTCGCTGTTTTCGGCAGGCCCGCGATACACCTCGATGGCATCCGCCGACAGCGCCTGATCGCTATAGGTTTCCACCGACGACACGCGGATCGCGTGCATCGAGGGGTCGTTGACGAAGCTTTGCAGCGCCGCGACTTCCGCGCTGCTGGCGCCGCCCATTCGCCAGGACTGTTCGAGCACGCCACTGCGCGGCCGGCCTTCGCTGTCCAGGCCCTGGGCGATGTCGTAATTGCGCCGCGAGGCATAGAAGCGCGGATAGGCTTCGTCCGCCGCCCGGTCGAACACCTGCGCCTGCTGGATGGCCAGACGCACGTCGTCGGGCAGATCCAGCGCCAGCAGATCCTCGTAACCGCCCTGCACCACCAGCAGGTTCGAACCGCCATACACCGCTTCGCCGTGGGTGTCTTGGGTCAAGTATTGATCACCGCAGTAACTCAGCACCCGGTCGCCGATGAATGACTGACCGACGCTGTGGGTGACCACCCCACTCAAATCCTGCTCCAGCACCACACCCTCGCTGAACAGTTTTCCGGCTTCGGGTCGGGCGAGGATTTCGTCGAATGCATCGAGGCTCTTGATCACTTCCTGACCGCGCCCGGCACAGGCATGGATCGGCTTGATCCGGATCGGTCCGCTGTACAACAGATGTTCGGCAGCGGCCCGCGCATCCTCCAGCGCAAAGACGCTGAGCCCGTCCAGCACCACGGTGCGCACCCGCTCGGAAAACAAGGGCGACCAGCCTTGCGGCGCTTGGGCCTGATGGCTGCGCAAACCGTGGCTGATGGCTTTGGTGCAGATGAAATCGTGCTCGACGAAGCCGCCCCATAAATCGTCCGGGCCGCTCACGCCCAACTCACGGGCCGCGGCGCCGACGAGGGTCTGGGTCGGCAACAGATAAATATCCCGGCCGCGATGTTTTTCAGCGTCGTAACTGCCGCCGAACTTGAGGCCAAGGATCTGCGCCAGCCATCGCGCGAGGGCCTTGTTGGTCTGCACTTCATGCTGTGGCGCGCCGGGCCGGACCGAATGGGCGACGACCAGTTTCCTGCGGGGTTTCGGGGTCATGCGCCCCCCTTCCAACGGCGGGTTGAATGTAGGTCAGAGGGTGCAGAGATCAGGCCAACCGGGGTTTGCCTGAAACGTGGTGAAAATCAGCCACTTGTAAAAACCGTACTGGCACCGCGCCTGTTTCAATCTGCACGACCGGCTCGATGACTCCGGTATTCTGCACGACGGGTGCGTTTTACTTCACCACGGCCGTCGGCGGACTCACGCCGAATCGCGTCCGGTATTCACTCGGCGCCAGCCCGGTGATTTTCCTGAAGATGGCGCGAAACGCTCCCGGATCCTGATAGCCCACCGTCCACGCGATGAAATCGATGGTGCCATTGGTGAACTCGAGCATTTCCCGCGCCTTGCCGACCCGCAAGTGCTGGCAGTATTCGGTGGGTTTCAGGCCGGTCGCCGCACGGAAGCGGCGCAGGAAGGTACGTTCCTCGAGCCCCGCGCGTTCTGCCATCGCCGTCAGTGAGACATCCGTCGCGCCATTGCCTTGCAGCCAGTGTTGAACCTTGAGAATAGCGCCGTCGCCATGATTGAGGATTGGCGCAAAATTGCTTCCGCAGGCACTGGCGCTGTCGCTGTGTTCCACCACCAGAAACCGCGCGGTGCTGCTGGCGATGCTCGGCCCGAGCAATCGGTCCACCAGACGCAAACCAAGCTCTGACCAGGCCATCAGCCCCGCCGTCGTTATCAGGTCACCGTCGTCGACAATCGGCGTGTCGGCCTTGAGCCTGATCTTCGGGTAACACTCAGCGAAGGCCTTGGCCGAAGTCCAGTGCGTGGTAGCACTGCGACCATCGAGCAACCCGCTCTCCGCCAGCAGCCACGAGCCGACACAGACCCCGCCAAGTGTCGCGCCACGAGCATGTTGTTCACGCAGCCAGGGCAGCAGCCCGGCCGGCATCTGTGCCGCGGAAAAACCGGCAATGGATGGCGGGATCAACACCGCCAGCAAACCGTTGTCGGCAGCTGGATGAGTGTCATGGACACGTACCGGTGGCCGATCTCCATCGACCTGCCAATGGCTGATCCGCAGCAGTGGCAATTGCGTGGCCTGGTGTTCGGCGGCGATCCGGTTGGCGACCCCGAACAGGTCGGTCAGGCCATGCACCGCCGCCATCTGCGCGCCGGGATAGATCAGCACCCCCAGTTCGACGACCGCCGGTTTCGCGTCCATTGTCAGTTTTCCCCTGTGTATTGTCGGTGCGGCCAATCCTCGAAGACGTGGCCAGCGCCAATACTGAACCCACACCCACCCATACTTCGAGGACACACCCATGGCCAGGCAAGCGCTCATCGTAGTCGATATCCAGAACGACTACTTCCCCCAAGGCAAGTGGCCGCTGGCGGGGGCCGACGCCGCCGCGGACAACGCTGCCCGGCTGATTGCGGCATTCCGCGAGGCCGGCGATTCGGTGGTGCACATCCGCCACGAATTCACCTCGCCCGAGGCACCGTTTTTCACCCCGGGCTCCGAAGGCGCGAAACTGCATCCGAAAGTACTCAACCGTGCAGACGAGCCGGTGGTGCTCAAGCACTTCGTCAACTCGTTCCGCGAAACCGAACTGCAATCAATCCTCGACGAACAAGGCATCAAGGAGCTGGTGGTGGTCGGCAGCATGAGCCACATGTGCGTCGACGGCATCACCCGTGCGGCGGCCGATCTGGGTTACACCGTCACGGTCATCCACGATGCCTGCGCCACCCGCGACCTGGAATTCAACGGCCTGACCGTGCCCGCCGCCCACGTGCATGCGGCGTTCATGTCAGCACTGGGTTTTGCCTACGCCAGCGTGGTATCCACCGATGAGTTCCTCTCCGCCATCCGCTAAGTACAAGTGACAAAGCCTGCGCCCGCCTCGTTGCGGGCGTTTTTTCATGGGTCATGAAAATCTCACGCGTGAGCCATTGATGGCATTTTGATTTGGTTGTAGTGTGGCTCACGCGTGAGATGTTCATAACGGAGTCATCGCCATGAAAAGCCGCTCCCCTGCTACGCCGTCAGAGAGCTCAAAGGGAGTGCGCTCGACACCGTCCGCGAAAAAACCGTCGAGCTTCTACATGAAGCAGATGCGCGCGGGCCTGGCTGCCGCCGGTTATGTGAAACACGAAACTTGGGTGCTTCCGGAAAACCGAAGCTTGCTCAAGCAAATGGAGCAACAGCTACGCCAACCGATTCTGGCTGGCTCTTTCATGTCGGAGAATTACATGAGCGCAGGCAACAACTGGAACATCGATAGCCTCCACAACGCTTTCAAGGCGCTGGACGAGGTGGCTTCGCAAGAGATCACGCTGTCTCTGATCCAGAGCTCCGAACCCAGCCTCAAGCTGGAAATGAACGAATTCGGCGGTCTGCCGATTCACATCGCCATCGCCGGTCAGCAGATCATTGTCGACACCGTGCTGGTGGACATCGATTCGATCACCGACGTGCGCGCGTTCAACGACGCCGTGCTGCGCAGCCGGGAAATGTTTCCGCTGTCGTCGATCGGCATCGAGACCATGCCCAACGGCCAGACCGTCTACAACATGTTCGGTGCACTGAGTGCCGACTCGAGCCTGACCAACGTGGTGACCGAGGTGAAAACCCTGGTCGATAACGTGCAGCGCGCCAGCGAAGCCTTCGAACACTTCTTCAAGTAATCAACAGGGAATATCCAATGACTCAGTCCATCTGGAGCAAGTTGTTCACCGCGCTGCGCGGCGGCGCCAACGAAGTCGGCGAAGCGATCGCCGACCAGCAGGCCCTGCGCATCCTCGATCAGGAAATCCGTGACGCCGACAGCGCGCTGTCCAACGCCCGTCGCGAACTTGTCACCATCATGGCCAAGCACAAACTCTCCGCCGACCGCGTGAGCGAGTACGAAGCCAAGATCAAGGACCTGGAAGCCAAGGCCGTTTCCGCCCTGAACGCCGGCCGTGAAGACCTGGCGCTGGAAGTGGCTGAAGCGATCTCGACCCTGACCAACGACCTCGACGTCGAGAAAAAGCAGAGCGACGAGTTCGGCACCTACGCCGACAACATGCGCAAGGACATCAACAAGGCCGAAGCGCGGATCAAGAGCCTGCGCCAGCAAGTGGACATGGCCAAGGCCCGTGAAAGCGTGCAGAAGGCTCAGGTCAGCGCCTCGATCGCCAGCGGCGGCGCCAACGGCAAGCTGGAAACTGCCGTCGGTACCCTGAACCGTCTGCAAGCCAAACAGCAGCAACGCGCGGCCGAGCTGAGTGCTGCCGACGAACTGGCCGATGCTTCGACCGGCAACGACCTGGACCGCAAGCTGCGCGAAGCCGGCATCACGCCGAACGAAGGCAGCGCCAACGCCATCCTCGAGCGTCTGAAGCAGAAGTCCGCTCCGTAACGGCGGCGGGAGTAAAGAAGGGCACCGGGTGCCCTTCTTTTTTGCCTGCTCGTTCGCCGCGCGCCCGGTACACTAGCGGCGTTTTGCCAACGAATACCTCCACCCGCTTCAAGGAATGTACCCATGGGATGGTTCAAAGATTTGCTCGGCACCAGCAACTGGCAGTCGGCAGCGCCGGCGTCCGGGTCTGCCGGCGGCCCCCTCGGACTGGCGCAGGGCAAGGCGATCCGCTTCGACACGACCCTCGGCCTGTTGCTCGACGGCAGCACTTCAGTGCGGGTTCCCGACGCCCAGGCCATCTGGAGCGCGGGCTGGATCGACCTCGGTCAGTCGAACAAACTGCATCGCTACTACCTGAACGATGAAGAATTCTGGGTACAGATCCATGTCACCGGCGACGACCAGATCGAATCGGTGACGCTGTTCAACTACGTCAGCTATGTGACGGTCAACAGTGACGCCGAACTGCAGCGCCTGGCCGGGCCGAACAGCCTGATCGGCCTGCCGACCTATCGCCACGAAGGTGTCGAGTACACCCGAGAATGGGGCACCGAACGCGGCCAGACCGAACTGGTGCCGCTCACCGAACAGGTGATCAACCCGGACGAGTCCTACACCATCAACCATCACTCGATGCTCTACGCCCGGGACACCGGCCTGACCGATCGCCGCGAACTCTTGCTGTTCTCCGTCGAGCAGGATGAAGAAGGCACCGTCAGCCTGAGCACCTCGCTGGGCATCTCGCTGTACACCACCGATTTGAGCACCATTTAAAAGGAAGTTTTCCATGCTGGAAGCGTTGTCCATTTCCCTGAACAAAGCCGCGCTGGTCGGTTTCGTCGCGTACCTGATCGGCGCCGTGCTGCTGTTCATGCTGTTTCAGTTCGTCTACACCCGCATCACACCGCACAAGGAATTCGAGCTGATCCGTTCCGGCAACGTCGCCGCCGCCATTGCCCTGGCCGGCGCAATCATCGGCTTCGCGATTCCGGCGAGCAACGTGATCGCCCATTCGATCAACGTCCTCGACTTCGTCCTCTGGGCGGTGATCGCGGCCGCGGTGCAATTGCTGGCTTTCCTGGCGACCGGGCTGGTGCTCAAGGGCACGTCCCAGCGCATCGCCAACGGTGAAATCGCTGCGGGCATTTATGTGGCGGCGGTGGCGATCAGCGTCGGCATGCTCAACGCCGCGTGCATGACCCCGTCCTACTGATCGGCAGGAAGCCTGAGATGAAACGAAGCAAGTACGTTCAACTGTCGCTGGCCGCTTCGGTAGCCCTGGCGATTTCCGGTGAAGCAGCCGCCCAAGAGCAGCAACGCAACTTCCAGAGTGTTGAGCAATGCGTCGATGCCGAAGTGGCGCCGGATGTCTGCTCGAACGCCTACGTCGCGGCCCTGGCCGAGCACCGACGGATCTCCCCGGCCTACGACGACAAGGCGGCCTGCGACGCGGACTTTGCCGCCGACTGGTGTCAGAAAAATTCCGCCGGCCGTTTCGTGCCCAAGCTCGGTGGTTTCAAGGTGCCGCAGGACGGTGAGCCGGCGCAGAACCTCGATGCAATCGCCAATGCCCAGATGCCCGCTGGCGACGCTGCGGCCGTACAGAGCAATCAGACGAGCACTTCGCACTCCTCAGGCGGTGCCGGCAATGGCTGGCTCACCGGATGGCTGATCGGCAATGCCATGAGCAACAACCGCGCAAGCGACTCGCGGCCGGTTTATCGTGAGCGCAATACCCGCCAGACCTACGACACCTCGACGCTGAACCGTCGCATCGAATCGGCGCCGAGCCGCAGCCAGCGGGACTACGACAGCGATTACCGCAAACCGGTCAACGTCGCTTCGTCCACCTCCCGTGGCGGCTTCGGCAGCCAGTCCAGCGCGCGCAGCGGTTGGGGCGGCTGGGGCCGTTCGAGCAGCTGACCATGAAGAAAATCCATTGCGCCGAGCGCCATGACTGGAAACAGACCGCCGAAAGCCTCGGCTTTCTGTTTCACACCATCGACGACGAGCCGTACTGGGACGAGCGCGCCTATTACCAGTTCACGCTGGCGCAGATCGAAACCGATCTGGAGGACCCGACCACCGAGCTGCACGAGATGTGCATGGATCTGGTCGACCGCGTCGTGCACAGCGAAGAACTGCTGGATCGCCTGAGCATTCCGGCGGCGTACTACGACATGATCCGAACGTCCTGGCTGGAAGGTCATCCGCATCTGTACGGGCGCATGGACTTCTCCTACAGCGGCAACGGCCCGGCGAAGCTGCTCGAACTCAACTACGACACGCCCACCAGTCTTTACGAAGCGGCAGCGTTCCAGTGGGGCTGGCTGGAGCAGTGCATCGAGCGCGGGCTGCTGCCGCGCCATGCCGACCAGTTCAACAGCATCGACACCCGCCTGCACGAGGCCTTCGCCGAACTGAAACTCACGCGGCCGTTTTACTTCGCCTCGATGAAAGACTCGGTCGAAGACAAGGGCACCACGGATTATCTGCGGCTGATCGCAGAGAAGGTCGGCATCGAATCGCGGCATATCGACATCGAAGACATCGGCCTGAGCGCTGACGGTCGTTTCGTGGATCTTGAGGATCGCTGGATCCCGCACCTGTTCAAGCTGCACGCCTGGGAGTTCATCTTCCACGAACCGTTTGGCGCGGCGATCGCTGAGTGCGACACCCAGTTTTTCGAACCGGCGTGGAAGTCGATCCTCTCCAACAAGGGCGCCCTGCCGTTGCTTTGGGAACTGCACAAAGGCCATCCGAACCTGCTCGCCGCGCACCTCGATCCGAACCCGGGCAGCCCGGTGCCCAAGGGTTGGGTACGCAAGCCATACTTCTCCCGGGAAGGCGCCAACATCGAGCTGCAGACCGCCGAGGGCCTGATTGTCAAAGAGGATGGGCCCTACACCGACGCGCCCTTCATCCTGCAGGAATTTGCCCCTTTGCCGAAGTTCGACGACAGCTACACGCTGATCGGCTCATGGGTGATCGGCGATCAGGCGGCCGGGATTGGCGTGCGCGAAGACAACAGCCTGATCACCAAGGATTCGAGCCGGTTTCTGCCGCATCTGATTCTTGACTGAAAAACCTGCACACATGAAAAAGGCCCGTCGTGTTCAGCGACGGGCCTTTTTTGTTTAGCGCGAATACAACAGCGAATCAGAACGGAATGTCGTCATCGAAACTGTCGAAATCCGGAGCCGGTTGCGGTGCGGCCTGCTGTGGAGCCGGGGCCGGACGCTGCTGCGGTGCCGACTGCTGCGGGCGCGGAGCCTGCTGGCGTGGCGCCTGCTGCTGATAATTATTGCCACCGCCTTGCTGGTCGCCCTGTTGTGGACGGCCGCCCAGCAGCTGCATGGTGCCTTGCATGTCGACCACGATCTCGGTGGTGTAACGCTTGATACCGTCCTTTTCCCACTCGCGGGTCTGCAGCTTGCCTTCGATGTAGACCTGCGAACCCTTGCGCAGGTATTCGCCGGCAATCTCGGCAACCTTGCCGAACATCGATACGCGGTGCCACTCGGTCTTCTCGACCTTCTGACCGGTCTGCTTGTCGGTCCATTGCTCGCTGGTCGCCAGACTCAGGTTGGTCACGGCGTTACCGTTGGGCAGGTAGCGGACTTCGGGATCCTGGCCGCAAGTACCGACCAGAATGACTTTGTTAACCCCACGGGCCATAACGTTCTCCTAGGCTTCGCACGCAGTCTGCGCCGGGTTGTTCACCAGGCGCTCGAGAGTGGTGCGATCCATTAATTCGGTGTCCAGTTTGATGTAGATCGCCGCTTCATCAGCGACTATCACTGCATCAGTTACCCCTACGAGGGCCTTGAGACGCTCGACCAGACCCGCTTCGCGGATCGCTTCGGGCGATAGCGGCAGGCGCAGGCTCGTCACGTAGGGAGGTTCGCGCATGGTAACAGCAAAGGCCAGCCAAAGTGCAGCCAGCCCGGCACATCCAAGGAACACAACCGACAGACCGCCATGCTGGAACATCCAGCCGCCGAGAATCCCGCCGAGTGCCGAGCCGAGGAACTGACTGGTGGAGTACACGCCCATGGCCGTGCCCTTGCCACCTGCCGGTGAAACCTTGCTGATCAGCGACGGCAGCGATGCTTCCAGCAGATTGAAGGCGGTGAAGAACACCACCGTCCCGATCACCAGAGCCCGCAGGCTGTCGCCGAACTGCCAGAAGAATAGCTCAGTCAGCATCAGCGTCATCACGGCGCCGAGCAAAACTCGTTTCATTTTGCGTTTTTTCTCGCCGTAGATAATGAAGGGGATCATGGCGAAGAAAGAAATCAGCAACGCGGTGAGGTACACCCACCAGTGCTGCTCTTTGGGCAGGCCGGCCTTTTCGACCAGCGCCAGGGGCAGTGCGACGAAGCTCGACATCAACATCGCATGTAACACAAAAATGCCCAGGTCCAGCCGCAGCAGGTCCGGGTGCTTGAGCGTCGGCATCAATGCCTGACGCGCCACGCCGGATTCGCGATGACTCAGCGGTCCGGTGGATTTCGGCACCATGAACATCACGATCACGATCCCGACCAGGGCCATGCCGCCGGTGGCGAAAAACAGGCCGGACAAGCCGAACGCACGGGTCAGCAGCGGGCCGACCACCATGGCCACGGCGAACGACAGGCCGATGGTCATGCCGATCATGGCCATGGCTTTGGTGCGGTGCTGTTCGCGGGTCAGGTCGGAAAGCAAAGCCATGACCGCCGCGGAAATAGCGCCGGCGCCCTGCAGGATCCGCCCGGCAATCACGCCCCAGATCGAATCGGCCTGGGCCGCCAGCACGCTGCCGAGGGCGAAGACGATCAGCCCCAGGTAAATCACCGGACGCCGGCCGATGCGGTCGGAAATGATCCCGAACGGAATCTGGAAAATCGCCTGGGTCAGGCCGTAAGCGCCGATCGCCAGCCCGATCAGGGCCGGGGTCGCTCCCGCCAGATCCATGCCGTAGGTCGCCAGTACCGGCAACACCATGAACATGCCAAGCATACGGAAGGCGAACACCAGGGCCAGACCGCTCGCCGCGCGGGTCTCGCTGCCACTCATGCGTTCGCTGTGGGGATCGTGCATGGAAAAACCTCGTGTGAACCGGCGGCGATTCTACCAGTCCCATCGAGAGACGGGGTATATCGCGACGCTTTGACGCGTACAGATGAAACTCTCTTCATGTAAGGCAAAAAACCCTTCACTTGATAGTGTGCATCCATCCAGTATTTGGCCGTATACTCCTGTGTTTTCGACGCCCGCCGAGCGAGGCCATTTTGGACAAGATCCTGATTCGTGGGGCCCGCACCCACAACCTGAAGAACATCGACCTGACCCTGCCACGGGACAAACTGATCGTCATCACCGGCCTGTCCGGATCCGGCAAGTCGTCCCTGGCCTTCGACACGCTGTACGCCGAAGGTCAGCGCCGCTATGTCGAATCCCTGTCGGCCTATGCCCGACAGTTCCTGTCGATGATGGAAAAACCCGACGTCGACACCATCGAAGGCCTGTCGCCGGCGATCTCCATCGAACAGAAGTCGACCTCGCACAACCCGCGTTCCACGGTCGGCACCATCACCGAAATCTACGACTACCTGCGTCTGCTTTATGCGCGCGTCGGTACGCCACGCTGCCCGGATCACGACATCCCGCTGGAAGCGCAGACCGTCAGCCAGATGGTCGACCTGGTGCTGGCTCAGCCGGAAGGCAGCAAGCTGATGCTGCTGGCGCCGGTGATCCGCGAGCGCAAGGGCGAGCACCTGTCGGTATTCGAGGAACTGCGTGCCCAGGGCTTCGTCCGGGCTCGGGTCAATGGCCGGCTGTGCGAGCTGGACGAACTGCCGAAACTGGATAAACAGAAGAAGCACACGATCGAAGTGGTGGTCGACCGTTTCAAGGTTCGCGCCGACCTGCAGCAGCGTCTGGCCGAATCCTTCGAAACCGCGCTGAAGCTGGCCGACGGCATTGCCCTGGTGGCGCCGATGGACGATGAACCGGGCGAAGAGATGATCTTCTCCGCGCGCTTCGCCTGCCCGGTCTGCGGCCACGCGATCAGCGAGCTGGAACCCAAGCTGTTTTCCTTCAACAACCCGGCCGGCGCCTGCCCGACCTGCGATGGTCTGGGGGTGAAGCAGTTCTTCGACATCAAGCGACTGGTCAACGGTGATTTGACCCTGGCCGAAGGCGCGATCCGTGGCTGGGACAGGCGCAACGTCTATTACTTCCAGATGCTCGGCTCACTGGCCGCGCATTACGGCTTCAGTCTGGAGCAGCCGTTCAACGAGCTGCCGGCCGATCAGCAGAAGTTCATCCTGCACGGCAGTGGTTCGCAGAACGTCGATTTCAAATACCTCAACGACCGGGGCGACATCGTCAAACGCTCGCACCCGTTCGAAGGCATCGTGCCGAACCTTGAGCGCCGCTACCGCGAAACCGAATCGGCCAGCGTGCGTGAAGAACTGGCGAAGTTCCTCAGCACCCAGTCGTGCCCGGATTGCCGTGGCACTCGCCTGCGTCGCGAAGCGCGGCACGTGTGGGTGGGCGAGAAAACCCTGCCGGCGGTGACCAACCTGCCGATCGGCGACGCCTGCGATTACTTCGGCGCGCTGAAGATGACCGGCCGCCGTGGCGAAATCGCCGACAAGATTCTCAAGGAGATCCGTGAGCGCCTGCAGTTTCTGGTCAACGTCGGCCTGGACTATCTGTCGCTGGATCGCAGTGCCGATACATTGTCCGGCGGCGAGGCGCAACGGATTCGTCTGGCCAGTCAGATCGGCGCAGGCCTGGTGGGTGTTCTTTACATCCTCGATGAGCCGTCGATTGGTCTGCACCAGCGCGACAACGATCGGCTGCTCGGCACCCTCAAGCACCTGCGCGACATCGGCAACACGGTGATTGTGGTCGAGCACGACGAAGACGCGATCCGCCTGGCCGACTACGTAGTGGATATCGGCCCGGGCGCCGGTGTTCACGGGGGACAGATCGTCGCCGAAGGCACGCCAGGCGAAGTCATGGCGCACCCGGACTCGCTGACCGGCAAATACCTGTCGGGCCGGGTCAAGATCGAAGTGCCGGCCAAGCGCACACCGCGCAACAAGAAACAGGTGCTGATGCTCAAGGGCGCGCGCGGCAACAACCTGCGCAACGTCGACCTGGAAATCCCGATCGGCCTGCTGACTTGCGTGACCGGCGTCTCCGGCTCCGGCAAATCGACGCTGATCAACAACACGCTGTTCCCGCTGAGCGCCACGGCACTCAATGGCGCGACCACCCTGGAAGCGGCAGCCCACGACAGCATCAAGGGCCTGGAACATCTGGACAAGGTCGTCGACATTGACCAGAGTCCAATCGGCCGCACGCCGCGCTCCAACCCGGCGACCTACACCGGGCTGTTCACGCCGATTCGCGAACTGTTCGCCGGCGTGCCCGAGTCCCGCTCCCGTGGTTACGGCCCGGGGCGTTTCTCGTTCAACGTCAAGGGCGGTCGCTGCGAAGCCTGCCAGGGCGATGGCCTGATCAAGGTGGAAATGCACTTCCTGCCGGACATCTACGTCCCATGCGACGTGTGCAAGAGCAAGCGCTACAACCGCGAAACCCTCGAGATCAAATACAAGGGCAAGAGCATCCACGAAACCCTCGAGATGACTATCGAGGAAGCGCGGGAGTTCTTCGACGCGGTGCCGGCGCTGGCGCGCAAGCTTCAAACGCTGATGGATGTGGGCTTGTCGTACATCAAGCTAGGGCAGTCGGCGACCACGCTGTCCGGCGGTGAGGCCCAGCGGGTCAAGTTGTCCCGCGAGCTGTCCAAGCGCGATACCGGCAAAACCCTGTACATCCTCGATGAGCCGACCACCGGTCTGCACTTCGCGGATATCCAGCAATTGCTCGACGTACTGCATCGCCTGCGCGACCACGGCAACACCGTGGTGGTGATCGAACACAACCTCGACGTGATCAAGACCGCCGACTGGCTGGTGGATCTTGGCCCTGAGGGTGGTTCGAAAGGCGGACAGATCATCGCCACCGGTACGCCGGAGGAAGTGGCCGAGATGAAACAGTCTCACACCGGCCATTACCTCAAGCCGCTGCTGATCCGCGATCGGGCCTGATTGCCAGGCATGAAAAAGCCCCTGTCACTTCGTCAGTGACAGGGGCTGTTTTGTATCGGCTGCAATCAGGACGCGTGGGACTGCAGGTAGTTCTGGATACCGATCAGCTTGATCAGGCCCAGCTGCTTTTCCAGCCAGTAGGTGTGATCTTCTTCGGTGTCATTGAGCTGCACCCGCAGGATCTCGCGGCTGACATAGTCGCCGTGCTGTTCGCACAGTTCGATGCCCTTGCACAGCGCGGCGCGCACCTTGTATTCGAGGCGCAGATCCGCTTCGAGCATTTCCGGCACGGTGGTGCCGACGTCCAGGTCATCCGGGCGCATGCGCGGAGTGCCTTCGAGCATCAGAATCCGGCGCATCAGCGCATCGGCATGACCGGCCTCTTCTTCCATCTCGTGGTTGATTCGTTCGTAGAGCTTGGTGAATCCCCAGTCCTCATACATCCGCGAGTGAACAAAATATTGGTCACGCGCGGCCAGTTCGCCGGTCAGCAACGTGTTGAGGTAATCGATAACGTCTGGGTGGCCTTGCATCGCCCTACATCTCCCTGCTTGAAAGTCTGTAGTTTGAACCAACCTGACTGGAAGGTCACTCACTTCGCGCAATAAAAGCGAAGAAATTCTGAGAAAAGCAGCCTAAATAACGCAAAAACCGCCCTAATGAGGGCGGTTCTGCTTCTCGTTTAGACTTCGTTAAGCTGTACGTTGAGCAGCTTGGCGATTGCTTCTCCGTACGCCGGATCGGCCTTGTAGAAATGCTGCAGCTGACGATCGACGACATCACTCGAAACACTTGCCATCGCACCGGCGATGTTGCTGACCAGCAACGCTTTCTGCTCATCGCTCATCAAGCGGAACAGCGCACCGGCGTGACTGTAGTAGTCGGTGTCTTCACGGTGATCGTAGCGATCAGCCGCGCCGCTCAGGGCCAGTGCAGGCTCGGCATAGTGCGGCGCTTGCTTAGGCGACTCTACGTAGCTGTTTGGCTCGTAGTTCGGCGCAGCTCCACCGTTGTTGCCAAAGGCCATCGAACCGTCGCGCTGATAGGTGTTCACCGGGCTGCGCGGCGCATTCACCGGCAGTTGCTGATGGTTGGTGCCGACGCGGTAGCGGTGGGCATCGGCGTAAGCAAACACACGACCTTGCAGCATGCGATCTGGTGACAGACCGACACCGGGCACCATGTTGCTTGGACCGAACGCCGCTTGCTCGACCTCGGCAAAGTAGTTGAGCGGATTACGGTTCAATTCCAGCTCACCCACTTCGATCAGTGGAAACTCCTTTTGCGACCAGGTCTTGGTCACGTCGAACGGGTTCTCGTAGTGCGCAGCAGCCTGGGCTTCAGTCATGATCTGGATGCAAACGCGCCATTTCGGGAAATCACCGCGCTCGATCGCTTCGAACAAATCACGCTGTGCGTAATCGGGATCTGTGCCCGCCAGGCGCGCCGCCTCTGTCGGCGCGAGGTTCTTGATGCCTTGTTTGGTCTTGTAGTGCCATTTCACCCAATGACGCTCACCTTGTGCGTTGATCAGGCTGTAGGTGTGACTGCCAAAACCATGCATATGGCGATAGCCGTCCGGAATGCCGCGATCGGAGAACAGAATGGTGACCTGGTGCAGCGCCTCAGGCGAATGCGACCAGAAGTCCCAAATCATCTGCGCACTTTTCAGGTTGCTTTGCGGCAGGCGTTTCTGGGTATGAATAAAGTCAGGGAATTTCAGCGGATCGCGAATGAAGAACACTGGCGTGTTATTCCCAACGATGTCCCAGTTGCCTTCTTCGGTATAAAACTTGAGTGCAAAGCCACGCGGATCGCGTTCGGTATCGGCTGAACCACGCTCGCCACCCACTGTTGAAAAACGCAGAAAGGTCGGGGTTTGCTTGCCGACAACAGAAAACAGTTTGGCGTTGGTGTACTGCGTAATGTCACGGGTGACGGTGAAAGTCCCGTAGGCACCCGAACCCTTGGCGTGTACACGGCGCTCAGGAATATTTTCCCGGTTGAAGTGAGCAAGCTTTTCGATCAAATGGAAGTCATCGAGCAGCAAAGGGCCACGAGGGCCAGCGGAGCGAGAGTTCTGGTTATCGGCGACAGGTGCGCCACTGGCGGTCGTAAGCGTCTTGTTCTGGCTCATGCGATCTTCTTCCTCTATCGGTCTTGAACTGCCGGCTAATCGGCTTGTTGGGGAGTATCGATCATCAATATGACAGCCACAAATTCATTAACTTATAGTCATCAATAGAGAAAAACTAACGATAACTCCCCGCATATAGTGCAGACCCAAACAGGTTAGAAACTTGTACGAACAGCGCATTTCTTACAGGCACAAAAAACCGGGCACTAGGCCCGGTTCCTTGTTTCAGACTGATGTCTTACTCAGCGGATACAGCTTCACCGCCGACAGCACGATCAACCAGTTCGACGTACGCCATAGGCGCGTTGTCGCCAGCGCGGAAACCGCACTTGAGGATGCGCAGGTAGCCACCCTCACGGGTAGCGTAACGCTTGCCCAGGTCGTTGAAGAGCTTACCAACGATAGCTTTCGAACGAGTACGGTCGAAAGCCAGACGACGGTTAGCAACGCTGTCTGTCTTGGCCAGAGTGATCAGCGGCTCGGCAACGCGGCGCAGTTCTTTGGCTTTTGGCAGAGTAGTTTTGATCAGCTCGTGCTCGAACAGCGACACCGCCATGTTTTGGAACATGGCCTTGCGGTGCGAGCTGGTGCGGCTCAGGTGACGCCCACTTTTACGATGACGCATGGTTCATTCCTTACCAAACACTACGTTCGGTGATTACGACGATCAGGCAGTCGCCTTGTCGTCCTTCTTAAGACTTGCAGGCGGCCAGTTGTCGAGGCGCATGCCGAGGGACAGACCGCGGGAGGCCAGAACGTCCTTGATTTCGGTCAAGGATTTCTTGCCCAGGTTCGGAGTCTTCAACAGCTCTACTTCGGTACGCTGAATCAGGTCGCCGATGTAGTAGATGTTTTCCGCCTTAAGGCAGTTAGCCGAACGTACAGTCAGTTCCAGATCGTCAACCGGGCGAAGCAGGATCGGATCGATCTCGTCTTCCTGCTCGACAACCACTGGCTCACTGTCACCTTTGAGGTCGACGAACGCAGCCAACTGCTGTTGCAGGATGGTTGCAGCACGGCGGATAGCCTCTTCAGGATCCAGGGTACCGTTGGTTTCCAGATCAATAACCAGCTTGTCCAGGTTGGTACGCTGCTCGACACGGGCGTTTTCCACCACGTATGCGATACGGCGAACCGGGCTGAACGAAGAGTCGAGCTGCAAGCGACCGATGCTGCGGCTTTCGTCTTCATCGCTCTGACGCGAGTCGGCTGGTTCATAACCACGACCACGAGCTACGGTGAGCTTCATGTTCAGGGCGCCGTTAGACGCCAGGTTAGCGATTACGTGATCGGGATTAACGATCTCGACATCATGATCCAGCTGAATATCGGCAGCGGTAACCACCCCCGAACCCTTCTTCGACAAGGTCAGCGTAACTTCGTCACGACCGTGCAGCTTGATGGCCAGACCTTTAAGGTTCAACAGGATTTCAATTACGTCTTCCTGTACACCTTCGATGGCGCTGTACTCGTGGAGCACACCGTCAATCTCGGCCTCGACTACTGCGCAGCCGGGCATTGAGGACAACAGGATGCGGCGCAGCGCGTTGCCCAGGGTGTGGCCAAAACCACGCTCGAGAGGCTCGAGAGTGATCTTGGCGCGGGTTGGACTGACAACCTGCACATCAATGTGGCGGGGTGTCAGGAACTCATTTACCGAAATCTGCATGGATGCACCTATTTTCTAGCCCTTACTTACTTGGAGTAGAGCTCGACAATCAGGCTTTCGTTGATGTCGGCGGACAGATCACTGCGAGCAGGAACGTTCTTGAAAACGCCCGACTTCTTCTCAGCATCTACCTCTACCCATTCTACGCGACCACGTTGGGCGCACAGCTCGAGAGCTTGGACAATGCGAAGTTGGTTCTTTGCCTTCTCGCGAACAGCAACCACGTCACCAGCACGAACCTGGTAGGACGGAACGTTTACGGTCTGACCGTTAACGCTGATCGACTTGTGCGATACCAGCTGACGGGATTCGGCACGAGTCGAACCGAAGCCCATACGGTATACAACGTTGTCCAGACGGCATTCGAGCAGTTGCAGCAGGTTTTCACCGGTTGCACCTTTCTTGCTGGCAGCAGCTTTGTAGTAGCCGCTGAACTGACGCTCGAGAACGCCGTAGATACGACGGACCTTCTGCTTTTCGCGCAGTTGGGTGCCGTAATCGGACTGGCGACCGCGGCGTTGGCCGTGGATACCAGGTGCTGCTTCAATGTTGCACTTCGATTCGATCGCGCGCACGCCGCTCTTCAGGAAGAGATCGGTGCCTTCGCGACGAGCGAGTTTGCATTTTGGACCAATGTAACGAGCCATTCTTTACAATCTCCTGGATTACACGCGGCGCTTCTTCGGCGGACGGCACCCGTTGTGCGGGATTGGCGTCACGTCGGTGATGCTGGCGATCTTGTAGCCACAGCCGTTCAAAGCGCGGACTGCGGATTCACGACCTGGACCTGGGCCCTTGACGTTCACGTCGAGGTTTTTCAGGCCGTATTCCAGCGCAGCTTGACCAGCACGCTCAGCAGCTACTTGAGCAGCGAACGGGGTGGACTTGCGGGAACCGCGGAAACCCGAACCACCGGAGGTAGCCCAGGAAAGAGCGTTACCTTGACGGTCGGTGATGGTCACGATGGTGTTGTTAAAAGAGGCATGGATGTGGGCGATGCCATCAACCACTGTCTTTTTAACTTTTTTACGAGGACGAGCAGCAGGTTTTGCCATGATTAAATTCCTGTCGATTCGCTGGGGCGATTACTTGCGGATCGGCTTACGCGGACCTTTACGGGTACGCGCGTTGGTCTTGGTACGCTGACCGCGTACTGGCAGACCACGACGATGACGCAGACCGCGATAGCAACCGAGGTCCATCAAGCGCTTGATTTTCATGTTGATTTCGCGACGCAGGTCACCTTCAGTGGTGAACTTCGCCACTTCGCCACGCAGCTGTTCAATCTGCTCGTCGCTCAGATCCTTGATCTTTGCGGCTGGGTTTACCCCAGTCTCTGCACAGATCTTCTGTGCAGTAGTGCGACCAACACCATAGATGTAGGTCAGCGAGATAACAGTATGCTTGTTATCTGGAATGTTAACGCCTGCAATACGGGCCATTCAGTGGGACTCCAATTGACAGCTACCTACGCCCCGGAAGCCAAGAAATAGGGCGCGAGATAATATCGCTGTAATAACAAATAATCAACCCGGTAGCGCACTAGCTACCGGGCTTGAAGCACAATCACACTCAGCCTTGGCGCTGTTTGTGACGCGGTTCCGCGCTGCAAATTACTCGAACAACACCTTCGCGGCGAATAATCTTGCAGTTACGGCACAGCTTTTTCACCGATGCACGAACTTTCATCACCAACTCCTCGAACCTTATGGGTACTCAGCGCAACATGCCGCTGCCGTAACCCTTCAGGTTGGCTTTCTTCATCAGGGATTCGTACTGGTGCGAAACGAGGTGCGATTGTACTTGGGACATGAAGTCCATCACAACCACGACCACGATCAGCAACGAGGTCCCGCCAAGGTAGAACGGAACGTTTGCTGCAACCACCAGAAACTGGGGCAACAAGCACACGGCCGTCATGTAAAGAGCACCGAACATGGTCAAGCGAGTCAGAACGCCATCAATATAGCGTGCGGACTGCTCACCTGGACGGATGCCCGGAATAAAGGCACCGGACTTCTTCAGGTTTTCCGCTACGTCTTTCGGATTGAACATCAACGCCGTATAGAAGAAGCAGAAGAAAATAATCCCTGCACTAAACAGCAGAATATTCAACGGCTGACCAGGAGCGATCGACTGCGAGATGTCCTGCAACCAGCCCATACCTTCAGACTGACCAAACCAGGCACCCAACGAAGCCGGAAACAGCAAAATGCTGCTCGCGAAAATAGCCGGAATAACACCGGCCATGTTCACCTTCAGCGGCAAGTGGCTTGTCTGCGCAGCAAAAACCTTTCGGCCCTGCTGACGCTTGGCGTAGTGAACAGCGATACGCCGCTGACCACGCTCAATGAACACCACGAAACCGATAATCGCTACTGCCAGCAAACCGATGGCAACCAAGGCGAAGATGTTGATATCGCCCTGACGCGCAGACTCGAAAGACTGCCCGATTGCTCTCGGAAGACCGGCGACGATACCCGAAAAAATCAACATCGAGATACCGTTGCCTACACCACGCTCAGTAATCTGCTCACCCAGCCACATCATGAACATCGCGCCAGCCACAAACGTGGAGACCGCGACGAAATGGAAGCCAAAGTCACCAGTGAACGCAACGCCCTGCCCCGCCAGACCAATGGACATGCCAATGGCCTGGACGAGAGCGAGGACGACGGTGCCGTAGCGGGTGTACTGGCTGATCTTGCGACGGCCAGCTTCACCTTCCTTCTTCAACTGCTCCAGCTGCGGGCTGACAGCGGTCATCAGCTGCATGATGATCGATGCCGAAATATACGGCATGATCCCCAGTGCAAAGATGCTCATCCGCTCCAGCGCGCCGCCGGAAAACATGTTGAACAAGCTAAGAATGGTCCCCTCATTCTGTCGAAACAGGTCTGCGAGTCGGTCCGGATTGATACCTGGAACCGGGATGTGTGCGCCTATTCGGTAGACGATAATCGCCAGGAACAGAAAACGCAGACGAGCCCAAAGTTCAGACATACCGCCTTTGCCGAGCGCAGAGAGAGCACCTTGCTTAGCCATTTATTCCTCGAACTTGCCGCCAGCTGCTTCGATAGCCGCACGCGCACCTTTGGTGGCGCCGATTCCCTTGCCGATAGTGACAGCGCGAGTCACTTCACCGGACAGCATGATTTTCACACGCTGTACGTTGACGTTGATCACGTTGGCATCTTTCAGGGACTGCACGGTGACGATGTCGCCTTCCACTTTAGCCAGTTCGGACAGACGCACTTCTGCGCGATCCATGGCCTTCAGGGAAACGAAACCGAACTTCGGCAGGCGACGATGCAGTGGCTGTTGACCGCCTTCAAAGCCTGGAGCAATAGTGCCACCGGAGCGGGAAGTCTGACCTTTGTGACCACGGCCACCAGTCTTACCCAAACCACTACCGATACCACGGCCCGGACGATGCTTTTCGCGACGGGAACCCGGCGCTGGACTCAGATCATTGAGTTTCATCGATTAACCCTCGACACGCAGCATGTAGTAAGCCTTGTTGATCATCCCGCGATTCTCGGGAGTATCCTGGACTTCTACAGTGTGACCGATGCGACGCAGACCCAGACCCTTAACGCACAGTTTGTGGTTAGGGATGCGGCCGGTCATGCTTTTGATCAGCGTAACTTTAACGGTAGCCATGATTACTTGATCTCCTCAACACGCAGGCCACGCTTGGCTGCAATGGACTCAGGAGACTGCATAGCCTTCAGACCCTTGAAAGTGGCGTGAACCACGTTTACAGGGTTAGTCGAGCCGTAGCACTTGGCCAGAACGTTCTGAACGCCAGCAACTTCGAGGACAGCACGCATAGCGCCGCCTGCGATGATACCGGTACCTTCAGAAGCAGGCTGCATGTACACCTTCGAAGCGCCGTGGGCAGACTTCATTGCGTACTGCAGGGTGGTGCCGTTCAGATCAACCTGGATCATGTTGCGGCGAGCAGCTTCCATTGCCTTCTGGATCGCAGCAGGCACTTCACGCGACTTGCCACGGCCGAAGCCAACACGCCCCTTACCATCACCAACCACGGTCAGCGCGGTGAAAGTGAAGATACGGCCGCCTTTAACGGTTTTGGCTACGCGGTTAACTTGAACCAGCTTCTCGATGTAGCCTTCGTCGCGCTTTTGGTCGTTATTTGACATAACTTAGAACTCCAGCCCAGCTTCACGAGCAGCATCAGCCAGCGCTTTAACGCGGCCGTGGTACTTGAAGCCAGAGCGGTCGAAAGCCACCTGCGAGACGCCAGCGGCCTTAGCACGCGTAGCGACCAGCTGGCCAACCTTAGTGGCCGCGTCGATGTTGCCAGTGGCGCCATCACGCAGTTCTTTATCCAAAGTCGAGGCGCTTGCCAGGACTTTGTTGCCGTCGGCCGAAATGACCTGGGCGTAGATGTGCTGCGAAGAGCGGAACACGCAGAGACGCACGACTTCGAGTTCGTGCATTTTCAGGCGTGCTTTGCGAGCGCGACGCAGTCGAGTAACTTTTTTGTCGGTCATTTGCTATGCCCTACTTCTTCTTGGCTTCTTTACGACGGACGACTTCGTCCGCGTAGCGCACACCTTTGCCTTTGTACGGCTCTGGTGGACGGAAGTCGCGGATCTCGGCGGCCACTTGACCTACCAGCTGCTTGTCGATGCCCTTGATCAGGATATCGGTCTGGCTAGGAGTCTCAGCGGTGATGCCTTCCGGCAGTTCGTAATCCACTGGGTGCGAGAAGCCAAGAGCCAGGTTCAGCACCTGACCTTTTGCTTGCGCTTTGTAACCAACACCGACCAGCTGGAGCTTGCGCTCGAAGCCTTGGCTTACGCCCTGGACCATGTTGTTTACCAACGCACGAGTGGTACCGGCCATTGCGCGAGTCTGTTGATCGCCATTGCGAGCAGCAAAACGCAGCTCACCGGCTTCTTCAACGACTTCAACGGACGAATGGACGTTCAGTTCAAGAGTACCCTTGGCACCCTTCACCGAAAGCTGTTGGCCTGCGAATTTGACTTCGACACCGGCTGGCAGCTTAACGGGGTTCTTAGCGACGCGAGACATGCTTATCCCCCCTTAGAACACAGTGCAAAGAACTTCGCCGCCGACACCGGCAGCGCGCGCAGCACGATCAGTCATCACACCTTTGTTGGTGGAGACGATAGACACACCGAGACCGCCACGTACTTTTGGCAGCTCTTCGACGGACTTGTACTGACGCAGGCCTGGACGGCTAACGCGCTTGACTTCTTCGATGACCGGACGGCCTTCGAAATATTTCAGCTCGATAGACAGCAGTGGCTTGGTTTCGCTGCTGATCTGATAACCCGCGATGTAACCTTCGTCCTTCAGGACTTTAGCTACAGCCACCTTCAACGTGGAAGAAGGCATGCTTACGACGGACTTTTCAGCCATCTGGGCATTACGGATTCGAGTTAGCATGTCCGCTAACGGGTCCTGCATACTCATGGGCTAGACGCTCCTAATACAGAAAAATTAGCCTTGCGGCTACTACTTGTCGCCGAGAAATTCCGGGCATAAAAAACACGGGCTCAGGCGAGCCGGTCATTCTAGACACACCCCAGAAATGAATCAAGCCCCAAAAGGGGCTTGATTCATGTTCAAGGCCACCGATGGTCAGGTTCTTGCGAACCAAGCCATCGAGACTTTGACAGCAATTACCAGCTGGCTTTAACCAGACCTGGAACGTCACCACGCATTGCAGCTTCACGCAGCTTGTTACGGCCCAGGCCGAACTTGCGGTAAACGCCGTGCGGACGACCAGTCAAGCGGCAGCGGTTACGCATGCGCGAAGCGCTTGCGTCACGAGGCTGCTTCTGCAGAGCTACGGTAGCTTCCCAACGCGCTTCTGGACTTGCGTTCAGATCAACGATGATAGCTTTCAGCGCTGCACGCTTGGTGGCGTACTTGGCAACAGTGAGCTGACGCTTCAGCTCACGGTTTTTCATGCTCTTCTTGGCCATTTTCCTACTCCAATCAGTTGCGGAACGGGAATTTGAAAGCACGCAGCAGAGCGCGGCCTTCGTCATCGTTCTTGGCAGTGGTGGTCAGGGTAATGTCCAGACCGCGGAGAGCATCGATCTTGTCGTAGTCGATTTCCGGGAAGATGATCTGCTCTTTCACGCCCATGCTGTAGTTGCCACGACCATCGAAGGACTTGGCATTCAGGCCGCGGAAGTCGCGAACCCGAGGCAGGGAGATCGACAGCAGACGATCCAGGAACTCGTACATACGCTCACGGCGCAGAGTCACTTTGACGCCGATCGGCCAACCTTCACGGACTTTAAAGCCAGCGATGGATTTGCGAGCGTAGGTCACAACGACTTTCTGGCCGGTGATCTTTTCCAGGTCAGCAACAGCGTGCTCGATGACTTTTTTGTCGCCGATAGCTTCGCCCAGACCCATGTTCAGGGTGATTTTTGTAACGCGCGGAACTTCCATCACGTTCGAAAGCTTAAGTTCTTCCTTAAGTTTCGGAGCGATTTCCTTCCGGTAAATCTCTTTTAGTCGTGCCATGGTCTTCTACCTAGCAGTGTTCAAGCATCAACCGCTTTTTGGGTCGACTTGAAGACACGAATTTTCTTACCGTCTTCTACTTTGAAACCAACGCGGTCAGCCTTGTTGGTTTCGCCATTGAAGATGGCGACGTTGGAAGCGTGCAGTGGCGCTTCTTTCTCGACGATACCGCCCTGTACGCCCGACATCGGGTTAGGCTTGGTATGACGCTTGACCAGGTTCAGACCACCAACAACCAGACGGTTGTCAGCAAGAACCTTCAGCACCTTACCGCGCTTACCTTTGTCTTTGCCGGCGATCACGATGATCTCGTCGTCACGACGAATCTTTTGCATGTCGGATCTCCTTACAGCACTTCTGGGGCGAGCGAGACGATCTTCATGAACTTCTCAGTACGAAGTTCACGGGTCACTGGCCCAAAGATACGGGTGCCGATCGGCTCTTGCTTGTTGTTCAGAAGAACAGCAGCGTTGCCATCAAAGCGGATAATGGAGCCATCAGCACGACGTACGCCGTGACGAGTGCGGACTACAACAGCAGTCATCACTTGGCCTTTTTTCACCTTACCGCGAGGAATTGCTTCCTTCACGGTAACTTTGATGATGTCACCGATACCAGCGTAACGACGATGGGAGCCACCCAGCACCTTGATGCACATAACACGGCGAGCGCCGCTGTTATCGGCCACATCGAGCATGGATTGAGTCTGAATCATATAATTTCTCCGACCCCTAGCCCTTAGACTTCCACAGCGCGTTCGAGAACATCAACCAGCGCCCAAGACTTGGTCTTGGCCATCGGACGAGTTTCACGAATAGTGACTTTGTCGCCGATGTGGCACTGATTGGTTTCGTCGTGCGCGTGCAGCTTAGTCGAACGCTTAACGTATTTACCGTAGATCGGGTGCTTAACGCGACGCTCGATCAGAACGGTGATGGTTTTGTCCATCTTGTCGCTGACAACACGGCCAGTCAGCGTACGGACAGTTTTTTCGGCTTCAGCCATGATCACTTACCTGCCTGCTGGTTGAGCACAGTCTTCACGCGAGCGATGTCACGCTTAACTTGCGAGAGCAGATGAGACTGCCCCAACTGGCCAGTTGCTTTCTGCATACGCAGATTGAACTGGTCGCGCAGCAAGCCGAGCAGTTGCTCGTTCAGCTGCTGTGCGGATTTTTCACGAAGTTCATTCGCTTTCATCACATCACCGTCCGTTTAACAAAGGAGGTGGCGAGCGGCAGCTTTGCAGCAGCCAGGGCGAAAGCCTCACGCGCCAGCTCTTCAGAAACACCCTCGATTTCATACAGGACTTTGCCTGGCTGAATCTGGGCAACCCAGTACTCCACGTTACCCTTACCTTTACCCATACGAACCTCGAGAGGTTTTTTGGAGATCGGCTTGTCCGGGAATACACGGATCCAGATCTTGCCGCCACGTTTTACGTGACGGGTCAGAGCACGACGCGCTGACTCGATCTGACGAGCGGTGAGACGACCACGAGCTACAGACTTCAGCGCGAACTCGCCGAAGCTGACTTTGCTACCGCGCAGTGCCAGACCACGGTTGTGGCCGGTCATCTGCTTGCGGAACTTCGTACGCTTAGGTTGCAACATTTGGCGTACCCCTTACTTAGCAGCTTTTTTACGAGGCGCTGGTGCTTGTGGCTTTAGCTCTTCTTGGCGACCACCAATTACTTCGCCTTTGAAGATCCAAACCTTTACACCGATCACACCGTAAGTGGTGTGAGCTTCGTAGTTGGCATAGTCGATGTCGGCACGCAGGGTGTGCAGTGGCACACGACCTTCGCGATACCATTCAGTACGTGCAATTTCAGCACCGCCGAGACGACCGCTCACTTGGATTTTGATGCCTTTGGCACCAATGCGCATGGCGTTCTGTACAGCGCGCTTCATGGCGCGACGGAACATTACACGACGCTCCAGCTGCTGAGCTACGCTCTGCGCAACCAGCATACCGTCGAGCTCCGGCTTGCGGATCTCTTCGATATTGATGTGCACAGGCACACCCATTTGCTTGGTCAGGTCCTGACGCAGTTTCTCAACATCTTCACCTTTCTTCCCGATAACGATACCTGGACGAGCGGTGTGGATGGTGATGCGTGCAGTTTGGGCCGGACGATGGATATCGATACGGCTTACGGACGCGCTTTTTAGTTTGTCTTGGAGGTATTCACGCACCTTCAGATCAGCGAACAAGTAGTCCGCATAAGTCCGACCGTCTGCGTACCAGACGGAGGTGTGCTCCTTGACGATTCCCAGGCGAATGCCAATGGGATGTACTTTCTGACCCATCTCTTCGACTCCGTTACTTGTCAGCAACCTTGACAGTGATATGGCAAGACCGCTTGACGATGCGATCAGCACGGCCTTTGGCACGTGGCATGATGCGCTTCAGCGAACGCCCTTCGTTGACGAAAACGGTGCTGACCTTCAGGTCATCAACGTCTGCGCCTTCGTTATGCTCGGCGTTGGCTACGGCCGACTCCAGCACTTTTTTCATGATCTCGGCGGCTTTCTTACTGCTGAAAGCCAACAGGTTGAGCGCTTCGCCCACCTTCTTCCCGCGGATCTGGTCGGCGACCAAGCGGGCTTTCTGGGCGGAGATTCGAGCGCCCGACAACTTAGCGGCTACTTCCATTTCCTTACCCCTTAACGCTTGGCTTTCTTGTCTGCCACGTGCCCGCGATAGTTGCGGGTACCGGCGAACTCGCCCAGTTTGTGGCCGACCATGTCTTCGTTAACGAGAACTGGGACGTGCTGACGACCGTTGTGTACTGCGATGGTCAGACCGACCATTTGTGGCAGGATCATCGAACGACGCGACCAAGTCTTAATTGGTTTGCGATCGTTCTTTTCCGCCGCCACTTCGATCTTCTTCAGTAGGTGAAGATCAATAAAAGGACCTTTTTTCAGAGAACGTGGCACTGTCGTATCCCTCTATTTACTTGCGACGACGGACGATCATTTTGTCGGTACGCTTATTACCACGAGTCTTCGCGCCCTTAGTCGGGAAGCCCCATGGCGATACCGGATGACGACCACCAGAGGTACGACCTTCACCACCACCATGTGGGTGGTCAACCGGGTTCATGGCAACACCACGAACGGTTGGGCGAACGCCACGCCAGCGCTTGGCACCAGCTTTACCCAGCGAACGCAGGCTGTGCTCGGAGTTCGAGACTTCACCCAGGGTCGCACGGCACTCAGCCAGCACTTTGCGCATTTCACCGGAACGCAGACGCAGGGTCACGTAAACGCCTTCACGAGCGATCAGCTGAGCCGAAGCACCAGCGGAACGAGCGATTTGCGCGCCTTTACCTGGCTTCAGTTCGATGCCGTGTACGGTGCTACCAACTGGAATGTTGCGCAGTTGCAGAGCGTTGCCCGGCTTGATCGGTGCCAGCGCACCTGCGATCAGCTGGTCGCCAGCGCTCACGCCTTTAGGGGCGATGATGTAGCGACGCTCGCCATCTGCGTACAGCAGCAGAGCGATGTGAGCAGTACGGTTTGGATCGTATTCGATACGCTCGACAGTGGCAGCGATGCCATCTTTGTCGTTGCGACGGAAGTCGACCAGACGATAATGCTGCTTATGACCACCACCGATGTGACGAGTGGTAATACGGCCATTGTTGTTACGACCACCAGACTTCGATTTTTTCTCGAGCAGCGGTGCGTGAGGAGCGCCTTTATGCAGCTCCTGGTTGACCACCTTGACCACAAAACGGCGGCCAGGGGAAGTCGGTTTGCATTTAACGATTGCCATGATGCACCCCTTCCTTACTCAGCACTGCTGCTGAAATCGAGATCTTGGCCTGGCTGAAGGGAGATAACTGCCTTCTTCCAGTCATTACGCTTGCCCAGACCGCGAGCGGTGCGCTTGCTCTTACCCAGAACATTCAGGGTAGTAACACGCTCAACTTTCACGCTGAACAGGCTTTCGACGGCCTTCTTGATTTCCAGCTTGGTTGCGTCAGTAGCAACCTTGAAAACGAACTGGCCTTTCTTGTCTGCCAGAACCGTAGCCTTCTCGGAAACGTGCGGGCCAAGCAGAACTTTAAATACGCGTTCCTGGTTCATCCCAGCAGCTCCTCGAATTTCTTCACGGCCGACACGGTGATCAACACCTTGTCGTATGCGATCAGACTAACTGGATCGGAACCTTGCACGTCACGTACATCTACGTGCGGCAGGTTGCGAGCAGCCAGGTACAGGTTCTGATCAACAGCATCCGACACGATCAGAACATCGGTCAGGCTCATGTTGTTCAGTTTGCCCAGCAGGTCTTTGGTTTTCGGAGTTTCAACTGCGAAATCCTGAACCACGACCAGACGATCAGTACGCACCAGCTCAGCAAGGATGGAACGCATTGCTGCGCGATACATCTTCTTGTTCAGCTTCTGGGAGTGATCCTGTGGACGAGCTGCAAAGGTGGTGCCGCCGCCGCGCCAGATTGGGCTGCGGATAGTACCGGCACGAGCACGGCCAGTACCTTTCTGACGCCATGGGCGCTTGCCGCCACCACGAACGTCGGAACGGGTCTTCTGCTGCTTGCTACCCTGACGGCCGCCAGCCATGTAGGCCACGACTGCTTGGTGAACCAGCGTCTCGTTGAACTCGCCGCCAAATGTCAGTTCGGAAACTTCGATCGCTTGAGCGTCATTTACATTTAATTGCATGTCAGCTTCCCCTTAACCGCGAGCCTTGGCTGCCGGACGTACAACCAGGTTGCCGCCAGTAGCGCCAGGTACAGCGCCCTTGACCAACAACAGATTGCGTTCAGCGTCCACGCGCACTACTTCCAGGGACTGCACGGTCACGCGCTCAGCGCCCATATGACCGGACATTTTTTTGCCCTTGAATACACGACCAGGAGTCTGGCACTGGCCGATAGAGCCTGGGACGCGGTGGGATACGGAGTTACCGTGGGTGTTATCTTGCCCGCGGAAGTTCCAACGCTTGATCGTACCCTGGAAGCCTTTACCTTTGGACTGACCGGTTACATCAACCAGTTGACCAGCAGCGAAGATTTCAGCGTTGATCAGATCGCCGGCCTGGTACTCGCCTTCTTCAAGACGGAATTCCATTACGGTACGACCAGCGGCAACGTTCGCCTTGGCGAAGTGGCCAGCTTGAGCAGCTGTAACACGGGAAGCACGACGCTCGCCGACAGTGACTTGCACTGCACGATAGCCATCGGTTTCTTCAGTTTTGAACTGGGTGACGCGATTCGGCTCGATCTCAATGACCGTGACCGGAATGGAGACACCTTCTTCGGTGAAAATACGGGTCATACCCGCTTTACGACCGACTACACCAATAGTCATGTTGTAAACCTCATGAGTGTACGGGGCTTTCACCCGCTATGGCCGCCCATTTCAGAGCGTTACACGACCAAGACCGAGTCTTAGCCGAGGCTGATCTGCACTTCCACACCGGCCGCAAGATCAAGCTTCATAAGTGCATCAACGGTTTTATCCGTTGGCTGGACGATATCCAGAACGCGCTTATGAGTGCGGATCTCGTACTGGTCACGCGCGTCTTTGTTGACGTGCGGGGAAACCAGAACGGTGAACCGCTCTTTACGGGTAGGCAGTGGAATTGGACCACGCACTTGAGCACCAGTACGTTTCGCGGTTTCCACGATTTCCTGGGTTGATTGGTCGATCAGGCGATGGTCAAAAGCCTTCAACCTGATACGGATTTGCTGATTTTGCATTGGATTTCAGACTCCGGCTGCTATTCCCACCGGGCGCAATACGCCCGTTAAAAGGAGGCGCAATTCTATAGACGCCCCATATAGGTGTCAACCCAATAAAAAAACCCCCGCTAAGCGGGGGCTTTTTCAACTCATCAAAGCCGACTCAATAAAGAGATCACTCGATGATTTTAGCTACGACGCCAGCACCAACGGTACGGCCGCCTTCACGGATTGCGAAACGCAGACCGTCTTCCATCGCGATGGTTTTGATCAGGGTAACAGTCATCTGAATGTTGTCACCTGGCATTACCATTTCAACGCCTTCTGGCAGCTCGCAGTTACCAGTCACGTCAGTAGTACGGAAGTAGAACTGTGGACGGTAGCCTTTGAAGAACGGAGTGTGACGACCGCCTTCTTCCTTGCTCAGAACGTAAACTTCTGCGGTGAACTTGGTGTGCGGCTTAACCGAACCTGGCTTGACCAGAACCTGACCACGCTCAACGTCGTCACGCTTGGTGCCACGCAGCAGAACGCCGCAGTTCTCGCCAGCACGACCTTCGTCCAGCAGCTTGCGGAACATCTCAACACCGGTGCAGGTGGTGGTGGTGGTGTCACGCAGACCAACGATTTCCAGGGCGTCTTGAACACGAACGATACCGCGCTCGATACGACCAGTTACAACAGTACCGCGACCCGAGATCGAGAACACGTCTTCGATTGGCATCAGGAACGGCTTGTCGATAGCACGCTCTGGCTCTGGGATGTAGCTGTCCAGAGTTTCCACCAGCTTCTTGACAGCACTGGTGCCCATTTCGTTGTCGTCTTTGCCTTCCAGCGCCATACGAGCCGAACCGATGATGATCGGGGTGTCGTCGCCTGGGAAGTCGTAGGTGGACAGCAGGTCGCGAACTTCCATCTCAACCAGTTCCAGCAGCTCAGCGTCGTCTACCAGGTCAGCCTTGTTCAGGAAAACCACGATGTACGGAACGCCTACCTGACGGGACAGCAGGATGTGCTCACGGGTTTGCGGCATCGGACCATCAGCGGCCGAGCAAACCAGGATCGCGCCGTCCATCTGCGCAGCACCAGTGATCATGTTCTTCACGTAGTCAGCGTGACCTGGGCAGTCAACGTGAGCGTAGTGACGAATGTTCGAGTTGTACTCAACGTGCGCGGTGTTGATGGTGATACCGCGAGCTTTTTCTTCTGGAGCGCTGTCGATCTTGTCGAATTCAACTACGGCCGAACCGAAAACTTCGGAGCAGACGCGAGTCAGAGCAGCGGTCAGAGTGGTTTTACCGTGGTCAACGTGGCCGATGGTGCCAACGTTTACGTGCGGTAGGGAACGATCAAATTTTTCTTTAGCCACGACAATTAACTCCTAGCCTAAAGGGGCTGAATCAGCCTTGTTTTTTGGTAACGGATTCGACGATGTGCGACGGAGCCGTATCGTATTTTTTGAATTCCATAGAGTAGCTTGCGCGACCCTGGGACATGGAACGAACGTCGGTCGCATAACCGAACATCTCACCCAGTGGAACTTCGGCACGGATAACCTTGCCGGACACTGTGTCTTCCATACCCTGGATCATGCCGCGACGACGGTTAAGGTCGCCCATCACATCACCCATATAGTCTTCAGGCGTAACAACCTCTACCGCCATGATCGGCTCGAGCAACTCACCACCGCCCTTCTGGGCCAGTTGCTTGGTCGCCATGGAAGCAGCCACTTTAAACGCCATCTCGTTGGAGTCGACGTCGTGGTAAGAACCATCGAACACGGTAGCCTTCAGGCCGATCAGCGGATAGCCGGCAACAACGCCGTTCTTCATCTGCTCTTCGATACCCTTCTGGATAGCCGGGATGTATTCCTTAGGAACCACACCACCCACTACTTCGTTCAGGAATTGCAGACCTTCCTGACCTTCGTCAGCAGGAGCAAAGCGAATCCAGCAATGACCGAACTGGCCACGACCGCCGGACTGACGAACGAACTTGCCTTCGATTTCGCAGTTCTTCGTGATGCGCTCACGGTACGAAACCTGCGGCTTGCCGATGTTGGCTTCGACGTTGAACTCACGGCGCATCCGGTCAACCAGGATGTCCAGGTGCAGCTCGCCCATGCCGGAGATGATCGTTTGACCAGTCTCTTCATCAGTTTTAACGCGGAAAGACGGATCCTCCTGAGCAAGCTTGCCCAGAGCGATACCCATTTTTTCCTGGTCATCCTTCGTCTTAGGCTCTACAGCAACCGAAATAACCGGCTCCGGGAAGTCCATGCGAACGAGGATGATTGGCTTCTCAGCGTTGCAGAGGGTTTCACCAGTGGTGACGTCCTTCATGCCGATCAGGGCCGCGATGTCGCCAGCGCGTACTTCCTTGATCTCTTCGCGGGAGTTTGCGTGCATTTGCACCATACGACCCACGCGCTCTTTCTTGCCTTTGACCGAGTTGATCACGCCGTCGCCGGAGTTCAACACGCCCGAGTAAACACGGACGAAGGTCAGGGTACCCACAAATGGGTCGGTAGCGATCTTGAACGCCAGAGCTGCGAACGGCTCGTCGTCGCTAGCGTGACGCTCCATCTCTTCTTCCTCGTTATCAGGATTGGAACCCTTGATAGCAGGAATGTCGGTCGGAGCAGGCAGATAGTCGATAACGGCGTCGAGAACCAAGGGAACACCCTTGTTCTTAAACGAGGAACCGCAAACAGCCAGAACGATCTCACCAGCGAGAGTACGCTGACGCAGAGCAGCCTTGATCTCAGCGATCGACAGCTCTTCACCTTCCAGGTACTTGTTCATCAGCTCTTCGTTGGCTTCGGCAGCGGCTTCAACCATGTTGTTGCGCCATTCTTCAGCCAGCTCAAGCATGTCCGCAGGGATCTCCTTGCGAACCGGAACCATACCCTTATCAGAGTCGTTCCAGTAGACAGCTTGCATGTTGATCAGGTCGATCTGGCCCTGGAAGTTGTCTTCCGAACCGATAGCCAGCTGGATCGGCACCGGAGTGTGACCCAGACGCTGCTTGATCTGACCGATCACGCGCAGGAAGTTGGCACCAGCACGGTCCATCTTGTTTACGTAAACAAGACGTGGAACGCCGTATTTGTTGGCCTGACGCCATACGGTTTCCGACTGAGGCTCAACACCCGAAGTACCGCAGAACACAACGACAGCGCCGTCGAGTACGCGCAGGGAACGTTCCACTTCAATGGTGAAGTCTACGTGACCCGGGGTATCGATTACGTTGAAGCGATGCTCGTGTGGGAACTGCTTCTCGGAACCTTTCCAGAAGGTGGTGATAGCAGCAGAAGTAATGGTAATACCACGCTCCTGCTCCTGAACCATCCAGTCTGTGGTCGCGGCGCCGTCATGCACCTCGCCCATTTTGTGACTTTTGCCGGTGTAAAAAAGGACGCGCTCGGTGGTGGTGGTTTTACCAGCATCCACGTGTGCGACGATACCAATGTTACGGTAGCGATTAATCGGAGTAGTACGAGCCATAAAGCCCTCGCAAAATTAGTGAAGCTAAAATTAGAAGCGGTAGTGCGAGAAAGCTTTGTTAGCTTCGGCCATACGGTGCACGTCTTCACGCTTCTTAACAGCAGCACCTTTACCCTCAGCAGCATCCAGCAGCTCGCCAGCCAAGCGCAGAGCCATAGACTTCTCGCCACGCTTGCGGGCGAAGTCTACCAACCAGCGCATTGCCAGAGCGTTACGACGGGACGGACGAACCTCGACCGGAACCTGGTAAGTAGCACCACCAACGCGGCGCGACTTCACTTCGACCAGCGGAGCGATGGCGTCGAGTGCTTTTTCGAAGAGTTCCAGGGGATCGGTACCGGCCTTGCGAGCCGCAACGGTTTCCAGGGCACCATAAACGATACGCTCGGCAACGGCTTTCTTGCCGCTTTCCATAACGTGGTTCATGAATTTGGCGAGGATTTGGCTTCCGTATTTCGGATCGTCCAGAATCTCACGCTTTGCTGCTACGCGACGTCTTGGCATTGATAAGCCCTCAAACGGTCTTCAGGTTAGCTCGGGACAGATCCAGTGGATGCGCGCCCGACCTTACTCTTATCGACTCAATAAAATGAAAATCTGCAAAACGGCCGATTACTTCGGACGCTTGGTACCGTACTTCGAACGACCCTGGTTACGACCTTTAACGCCGGAAGTATCCAAGGAGCCGCGAACGGTGTGGTAACGAACACCTGGCAAGTCTTTTACACGACCGCCGCGGATCAGTACCACGCTGTGCTCTTGCAGGTTGTGGCCTTCACCACCGATGTACGAGGAAACCTCGAAACCGTTGGTCAGACGCACACGGCATACTTTACGCAGTGCCGAGTTAGGTTTTTTCGGCGTAGTGGTGTACACACGGGTGCACACGCCACGACGTTGCGGGCAGTTCTGCAGCGCAGGCACGTCGGATTTCTCGACGATACGCTTACGCGGCTGACGTACCAGCTGGTTGATAGTTGCCATCTACTAGCTCCACTGTTGTCTTGCGACGCTATTGTCTTGCAAGAAAAGCAAAATGGCAGGAACGAATTCCCGCCAAATTTAGGGGATCAAGAGTCTAAAGAGGATCTTGTCCCCAGTCAAGGCAAGGCCCCGACCTACCCGCTCGTCGAACCTCGACAAATTGTCTCGACTCGATGAACGGCTTGATCAGGGCCTCAGCTCATTTTTCGCAGAACTCAGTTACCGCTCGAGTTCAGCGCTTCGGTCAGTGCAGCTTCCACTTCACTGGCGCTTACGCGCAACGGCTTGTCTGCATCACGACGACGCTTGCGCTCGCTGTGATAAGCCAGACCGGTACCGGCCGGGATCAGACGACCCACGACCACGTTTTCTTTCAGGCCGCGCAGGTAATCGCGCTTGCCGGTTACGGCCGCTTCGGTCAATACGCGGGTGGTTTCCTGGAAGGAAGCCGCCGAGATGAACGATTCGGTCGACAACGACGCCTTGGTGATACCCAGCAGAACGCGGGTGAATTTGGAGACAAACTTGTCTTCCGCGTTCAGACGCTCGTTCTCCACCAGAACGTGAGTCAGTTCCATCTGGTCGCCCTTGATGAAGCTGGAATCGCCAGACTCGGAGATCTCAACTTTACGCAGCATCTGACGCAGGATGGTCTCGATGTGCTTGTCGTTGATCTTCACGCCTTGCAGACGGTAAACGTCCTGGATCTCGTTGACGATGTACTTGGCCAGCGCGCTCACACCCAGCAGACGCAGGATGTCGTGCGGATCGCTCGGGCCGTCGGAGATAACTTCGCCGCGGTTTACCTGTTCGCCTTCGAACACGTTCAGGTGACGCCACTTCGGAATCAGCTCTTCGTACGGATCGCTACCGTCGTTCGGGGTAATGACCAGACGGCGCTTGCCCTTGGTTTCTTTACCGAACGCGATGGTGCCGCTGACTTCAGCCAGAATCGATGCTTCTTTCGGACGACGAGCCTCGAACAGGTCGGCAACACGCGGCAGACCACCGGTGATGTCACGGGTCTTCGAAGTCTCTTGCGGGATACGAGCGATAACATCACCGATCGCGATCTTCGCACCGTCCGCAACACCGACAAGGGCGTTGGCCGGCAGGAAGTACTGAGCGATAACGTCAGTGCCTGGCAGCAACAGATCCTTGCCGTTGTCATCGACCATCTTCACAGCTGGACGAATGTCCTTGCCGGCAGCTGGACGATCTTTCGGATCAAGCACTTCAATGTTGGTCATACCGGTCAATTCGTCAGTCTGACGCTTGATCGTGATGCCTTCTTCCATGCCCACGTAGGTCACGGTACCTTTCATTTCGGTAACGATCGGGTGAGTGTGCGGATCCCACTTGGCCACGATAGCGCCAGCGTCGACCTTGTCACCTTCTTTAACCGAAATCACGGCACCGTACGGCAGCTTGTAACGCTCGCGCTCACGACCGAAGTCGTCAGCGATTGCCAGCTCACCGGAACGGGACACAGCAACCAGATTGCCGTCCACACGCTCAACGTGTTTCAGGTTGTGCAGACGGACTGTACCGCCATTCTTCACCTGAACACTGTCGGCTGCGGAAGTACGGCTTGCCGCACCACCGATGTGGAACGTACGCATCGTCAGCTGGGTACCCGGCTCACCAATGGACTGGGCAGCGATAACGCCGACCGCTTCACCGATGTTGACCTGGTGACCACGAGCCAGATCACGGCCGTAGCACTTGGCGCAAATGCCATAGCGGGTTTCGCAGCTGATCGGCGAACGCACGATCACTTCGTCGATGCTGTTCAGCTCGATGAACTCGACCCACTTCTCGTCTACCAGAGTGCCCGCAGGAACGATGACGTCCTCGGTACCCGGTTTGAATACGTCACGGGCAATGACACGACCCAATACGCGCTCACCCAACGGCTCTACAACGTCACCGCCTTCAATGTGCGGAGTCATCAGCAGACCGTGTTCGGTGCCGCAATCGATCTCGGTCACGACCAGATCCTGCGCCACGTCTACCAGACGACGAGTCAGGTAACCGGAGTTCGCAGTTTTCAACGCGGTATCCGCCAGACCTTTACGAGCACCGTGAGTCGAGATGAAGTACTGGAGTACGCTCAGACCTTCACGGAAGTTCGCAGTAATCGGCGTTTCGATGATGGAACCGTCCGGCTTGGCCATCAGACCACGCATACCGGCCAGCTGACGAATCTGTGCTGCGGAACCCCGCGCACCCGAGTCGGCCATCATGTACATCGAGTTGAACGATTCTTGCTCGACTTCGTCGCCGTGACGGTCGATGACTTTCTCTTTCGAGAGGTTGGCCATCATCGCCTTGGAGACTTCGTCGTTCGCTTTCGACCAAAGGTCGATCACTTTGTTGTACTTCTCGCCCTGGGTTACCAGGCCGGAGGCGTACTGGCTCTCGATCTCTTTCACTTCGTCGGTGGCAGCACCGATGATGCGGGCTTTTTCATCCGGGATAACGAAGTCGTTAACACCGATGGAAACGCCGGAAATGGTCGAGTAGGCAAAACCGGTGTACATCAACTGGTCAGCGAAGATCACGGTCTCTTTCAGACCCACCACGCGGTAGCACTGGTTGATCAGCTTGGAGATCGCCTTTTTCTTCATCGGCAGGTTGACGACGTCGAACGACAGACCTTTCGGCACAACCTGGAACAGCAGCGCACGGCCGACAGTGGTGTCGACGATACGGGTGTTGTTCACGCTGTTGCCGTCACGATCATTCACGGTTTCGTTGATACGAACCTTGATCTTGGCGTGCAGTGCGGCTTCGCCGGCACGGAACACACGGTCAACTTCCTGCAGATCCGCGAACACACGACCTTCGCCCTTGGCGTTGATCGCTTCACGAGTCATGTAGTACAGACCCAATACAACGTCCTGCGACGGAACGATGATCGGCTCACCGTTGGCTGGCGACAGAATGTTGTTGGTCGACATCATCAACGCACGCGCTTCGAGCTGGGCTTCCAGCGTCAGCGGTACGTGCACGGCCATTTGGTCGCCGTCGAAGTCGGCGTTGTACGCGGCGCAGACCAGCGGGTGCAGCTGGATAGCCTTACCTTCGATCAGTACCGGTTCAAACGCCTGGATGCCCAGACGGTGAAGGGTCGGTGCACGGTTGAGAAGAACCGGGTGTTCGCGAATCACTTCAGCGAGAACGTCCCAAACCTCTGGCAGCTCACGCTCGACCATTTTCTTGGCGGCCTTGATGGTGGTCGCCAGACCACGCATTTCCAGCTTGCCGAAAATGAACGGCTTGAACAGCTCGAGAGCCATCTTCTTCGGCAGACCGCACTGGTGCAGACGCAGGGTCGGACCTACGGTAATTACAGAACGACCGGAGTAGTCAACACGCTTACCGAGCAAGTTCTGACGGAAACGACCTTGCTTACCCTTGATCATGTCAGCCAGGGATTTCAGAGGACGCTTGTTCGAACCTGTGATAGCGCGGCCACGACGACCGTTGTCGAGCAGTGCATCGACAGCTTCCTGCAACATACGCTTTTCGTTGCGCACGATGATGTCCGGAGCGGACAGATCCAGCAGACGCTTCAAGCGGTTGTTACGGTTGATCACTCGACGATACAGATCGTTGAGGTCGGAAGTCGCGAAACGACCACCATCCAGCGGTACCAGTGGACGCAGATCTGGCGGTAGAACCGGCAGAACGGTCAGCACCATCCACTCTGGCAGGTTGCCGGAACCCTGGAAGGCTTCCATCAACTTCAGACGCTTGGACAGTTTCTTGATCTTGGTTTCGGAGTTGGTTTGCGGAATTTCTTCACGCAGACGGCCAATCTCGTGCTCCAGGTCGATAGCGTGCAGCAGCTCACGCACAGCTTCAGCACCCATGCGGGCGTCGAAGTCGTCACCGAACTCTTCCAGCGCTTCGAAGTACTGCTCGTCGTTCAGCAGCTGACCTTTTTCAAGAGTGGTCATGCCCGGATCGATAACGACATAGCTCTCGAAGTAGAGAACGCGTTCGATATCACGCAGGGTCATGTCCATCAGCAGGCCGATACGGGACGGCAGCGATTTCAGGAACCAGATGTGGGCAACCGGCGAAGCCAGTTCGATGTGCGCCATGCGCTCACGACGAACCTTGGCCAGTGCAACTTCAACGCCGCACTTCTCGCAGATCACACCACGGTGCTTCAAGCGCTTGTACTTACCGCACAGGCACTCGTAATCCTTTACCGGGCCAAAGATCTTGGCGCAGAACAGACCGTCACGCTCAGGCTTGAACGTACGGTAGTTGATGGTTTCCGGCTTTTTAACTTCACCGAACGACCACGAGCGGATCATCTCAGGCGAGGCCAATCCGATACGGATGGCGTCGAACTCTTCGACTTGACCCTGGTTTTTCAGCAAATTCAGTAGGTCTTTCAAGGCCTTTCCTCCTGGCGGAGCAGAGAGCGGGCAATCCTGCCCCGCTCTCGATCGCGTCACGTGTTATTCGGTTTCCAGATCGATATCGATGCCGAGGGAACGAATTTCCTTGATCAACACGTTGAAGGACTCGGGCATGCCCGGCTCCATACGGTGATCGCCGTCCACGATGTTTTTGTACATCTTGGTCCGGCCGTTCACATCGTCCGACTTCACTGTGAGCATTTCTTGCAGAGTGTAAGCAGCACCGTATGCTTCCAGTGCCCAGACCTCCATCTCCCCGAAACGCTGACCACCGAACTGCGCCTTACCACCCAGCGGTTGCTGGGTAACCAGGCTGTACGAACCGGTAGAACGCGCATGCATCTTGTCGTCTACCAAGTGGTTCAGCTTCAGCATATACATGTAGCCAACGGTAACTGGACGCTCGAACTTGTTGCCGGTACGGCCGTCGGTCAGCTGCATCTGGCCGCTTTCTGGCAGGTCTGCCAGTTTCAGCATGGCCTTGATTTCGCTTTCCTTGGCACCGTCGAACACTGGAGTGGCCATTGGAACACCACCACGCAGGTTCTTCGCCAGATCCAGGATTTCCTGATCGGAGAAGCTGTCCAGATCTTCGTTACGACCGCCGATCTGGTTGTAGATCTCGTCCAGGAAGGTACGCAGTTCAGCGACTTTACGCTGCTCTTCGACCATCCGGTTGATCTTCTCGCCCAGACCTTTGGCCGCGAGGCCCAGGTGGGTTTCAAGGATCTGACCAACGTTCATACGCGAAGGTACGCCCAGTGGGTTGAGGACGACGTCGACCGGTGTGCCATTGGCATCGTGCGGCATGTCTTCAACCGGCATGATCACGGAGACCACACCTTTGTTACCGTGACGACCGGCCATCTTGTCGCCCGGCTGGATGCGACGACGGATTGCCAGGTAAACCTTGACGATTTTCAGCACACCTGGAGCCAGGTCATCGCCCTGCTGCAGTTTGCGCTTCTTGTCTTCGAACTTGTCGTCCAGCAGACGGCGACGATCAACGATGTAGGCCTGGGCCTTCTCGAGCTGCTCGTTCAGAGCATCTTCAGCCATGCGCAGTTTGAACCACTGACCATGCTCAAGACCGTCGAGTACTTCGTCGGTGATGTCCTGACCTTTCTTCAGGCCCGCGCCACCTTCAGCCTTGTGGCCTACCAGAGCGGAACGCAGACGCTCGAAGGTCGCGCCTTCAACGATGCGGAACTCTTCGTTCAGATCCTTGCGGATCTCGTCCAGCTGGGACTTCTCGATCGACAGGGCACGAGCATCACGCTCAACACCGTCACGAGTGAAGACCTGCACGTCGATGACAGTACCTTTGGTGCCGGTTGGCACACGCAGGGAAGTGTCTTTAACGTCGCTGGCTTTTTCACCGAAGATCGCACGCAGCAGCTTTTCTTCCGGAGTCAGTTGGGTCTCGCCTTTCGGAGTGACCTTACCTACCAGAATGTCGCCGGCGCCGACTTCAGCACCGACGTAAACGATACCGGCTTCGTCCAGCTTGTTCAGTGCAGCTTCACCCACGTTAGGGATGTCCGCAGTGATTTCCTCTGGGCCAAGCTTGGTGTCACGAGCCACACAGGTCAGTTCCTGAATGTGGATCGTGGTGAAACGGTCTTCCTGAACCACACGCTCGGACAGGCAGATGGAGTCTTCGAAGTTGAAGCCGTTCCATGCCATGAACGCGATGCGCATGTTCTGACCCAGAGCCAGTTCACCCATGTCGGTGGACGGGCCGTCGGCCATGATGTCGCCACGCTGAACACGATCACCCTTGCTCACCAGCGGACGCTGGTTGATGCAGGTGTTCTGGTTCGAGCGGGTGTACTTGGTCAGGTTGTAGATGTCGACACCCGCTTCGCCGGTTTCAACTTCGTCATCAGCAACGCGAACCACGATACGGCTGGCATCAACGGAGTCGATCACGCCGCCACGACGAGCCACGACGCAAACGCCGGAGTCGCGAGCCACGTTACGCTCCATGCCGGTACCGACCAGCGGCTTGTCAGCGCGCAGGGTTGGTACAGCTTGACGCTGCATGTTCGAACCCATCAACGCACGGTTGGCGTCGTCGTGCTCGAGGAACGGAATCAGCGACGCTGCAACCGAAACTACCTGCTTCGGCGAAACGTCCATCAAGGTCACGTCTTCCGGCGCCTTGACGGTGAATTCGTTCAGGTGACGTACGGCCACCAGTTCGTCGATCAGGACTTTCTGCTCGTTCATGGTCGCCGAAGCCTGCGCGATCACGTGATCGGCTTCTTCAATGGCGGACAGAAACACGATGTCGTCGGTGACCACACCCTCTTTCACCACGCGGTACGGGCTCTCAAGGAAACCGTACTGGTTGGTGCGCGCGTAAGCAGCCAGGGAGTTGATCAGACCGATGTTCGGACCTTCCGGCGTCTCAATCGGGCAGACACGACCATAGTGAGTCGGGTGTACGTCACGGACTTCGAAGCCCGCGCGCTCACGAGTCAGACCGCCAGGGCCGAGTGCAGAGACACGACGCTTGTGGGTGATCTCGGACAGCGGGTTGTTCTGGTCCATGAACTGCGACAGTTGGCTGGAACCGAAGAACTCTTTCACAGCCGCAGCCACTGGCTTGGCGTTGATCAGGTCTTGCGGCATCAGGCCTTCGCTTTCAGCCATCGACAGACGCTCTTTGACCGCACGCTCAACACGTACCAGACCAACGCGGAACTGGTTCTCGGCCATTTCGCCAACGCAGCGAACACGACGGTTACCCAGGTGGTCGATGTCGTCGACGATGCCTTTACCGTTACGGATATCGACCAGAGTCTTCAGTACCGCGACGATGTCTTCCTTGCACAGCACGCCCGAACCTTCGATCTCGGTACGACCGATACGACGGTTGAACTTCATCCGGCCGACCGCAGACAGGTCATAGCGCTCAGGACTGAAGAACAGGTTGTTGAACAGGGTCTCGGCAGCGTCTTTGGTTGGCGGCTCGCCTGGACGCATCATGCGATAGATCTCGACCAGCGCTTCCAGTTGGTTGCTGGTGGAGTCGATCTTCAGCGTGTCGGAGACGAACGGGCCGCAGTCGATGTCGTTGGTGTACAGCGTTTCGATGCGTACAACGCCAGCCTTGGCGATTTTCGCCAGGACTTCGGTCGACAGCTCGGTGTTGCACTCCGCCAGGATCTCGCCGGTAGCCGGATGCACGATGGCCTTGGCGGTCGTACGACCGAGGACGTAGTCCAGCGGCACATCCAGCGTCTTGATACCGGCTTTTTCGATCTGGTTGATGTGGCGCGCGGTAATACGGCGGCCTTGCTCAACGATGACCTTGCCCTTCTCATCCTGGATGTCCAGAACCGCAACTTCACCACGCAGGCGCGATGGCACCAGCTCCAGGCTGAGGGTTTCGCCGCTCAGGTGGAACACGTTGGTAGTGTAGAACGCGTCAAGCACTTCTTCAGTGGTGTAACCGAGTGCTCGCAGCAGAACCGAGGCCGGCAGCTTGCGACGACGGTCGATACGCACGAAGACGCAGTCTTTCGGGTCGAACTCGAAGTCCAGCCACGAACCGCGGTAAGGAATGATACGCGCGGAGTACAGCAGTTTGCCGGAGCTGTGCGTCTTGCCACGGTCGTGGTCGAAGAACACGCCCGGGGAACGGTGCAGCTGGGAAACGATAACGCGCTCGGTACCGTTGATTACAAAGGTACCGTTCTCAGTCATCAATGGGATTTCACCCATGTAGACTTCTTGCTCTTTGATGTCCTTGATCGCTTTGTTCGACGATTCTTTGTCGAAAATGATCAGGCGCACTTTTACCCGCAAAGGTACGGCGAAAGTTACACCGCGCAATACGCATTCTTTGACATCAAATGCCGGTTCGCCCAGGCGATAACCGACGTACTCCAGCGCAGCATTGCCGGAGTAGCTGATGATCGGGAAAACGGATTTGAAGGCCGCATGCAGGCCCACGTCGCGGAACTGATCTTTAGTCGCTCCCGCTTGCAAGAATTCACGATACGAATCCAGCTGGATGGCCAGGAGGTAAGGCACATCCATGACGTCCGGCAACTTGCTAAAGTCCTTGCGGATACGTTTTTTCTCAGTATATGAGTAAGCCATCAGCGTTCCCCAGCTTGGTCACCTGCTTGTTTGGCCCCTCCCGACGGGAGCAGCCAGAAAATCGTGCAAACCCCATGGTTTGCGCCACCGCATCGGGTGGTTACAGCTCGTTATCGACACCGACCCAGTCGGCTGCCAATAACGGAAAAAGGCCGGTGGCAAGAGCCACCAGCCATCAGCCTGTCGCTTGACGCTCGGGCTGGAGGAGCAAAGTCGATGCTTACTTCAGCTCGACTTTAGCGCCTGCTTCTTCCAGCTTCTTCTTAGCGTCTTCAGCAGCTTCTTTCGAAACGCCTTCAGCTACAACCTGAGGAGCGCCGTCGACTTTCTCTTTGGCTTCTTTCAGGCCCAGACCGGTCAGTTCACGAACTGCCTTGATCACGTTGACTTTCTTCTCGCCGGCTTCAACCAGAACAACGTTGAACTCGGTTTGCTCTTCAACAACAGCGGCAGCAGCAGCTGGACCAGCAGCAGCAACAGCAGCGGTCACGCCGAAGGTTTCTTCCATTGCTTTGATCAGCTCAACAACTTCCAGAACGGTTTTCTGGCCGATTGCTTCGATGATTTGTTCGTTAGTCAGAGACATGACTCAATTCCTGATTTGGTGGACAGCCTGTACGGCTGTCGAAATAAACAAAAATACGCGAGAGTGGAAACGCTCAGCCTCAGGCTGCAGCTGCTTCTTTCTGATCGCGAATTGCCGCCAGAGTACGAGCCAGCTTGCTGGTAGCGCCTTGAATCACGCTCATCAGTTTCGCAATAGCTTCGTCGCGAGTTGGCAGGCTTGCCAGCACGTCGATCTCATTCGCTGCGAGGAACTTGCCCTCGAACGAAGCTGCCTTGATCTCGAACTTGTCCTGACCCTTGGCAAATTCCTTGAACAGACGAGCAGCAGCGCCCGGGTGTTCGTTGGAGAATGCAATCAGGGTCGGGCCGGTGAACACGTCGTTGAGGACACTGTATTGAGTGTCAGCAACAGCGCGCTTGAGCAGGGTGTTACGTACAACACGTACGTAAACGCCAGCTTCACGAGCCTCTTTACGGAGTCCGGTCATTGCGCCTACTGTTACGCCACGGGCATCAACCACGACAGCGGACAGAGCGACTTTGGCAGCCTCGTTGACTTCAGCGACGATGGCCTTCTTGTCTTCGAGATTAATTGCCACGGGTTTAACTCCTGCTTGTTACCGTTTCATTCGATCGAAACCGAATGTCGTTTTGGTGTCTGATTCGGTAAGGAACCGGGAGCACCATCTGCGTAGGCTTGAGGTTTAAGACTTGCGTCGCCTACGGTCTTGGATAGCCCCCGCCAGGCAGGGACCCCAATCTTTCAATTGGCGCAGTCAACTGCGCCAATTTTTGTCTTACGCGTCCAGCGAGCTCTGGTCGATGACCAGACCTGGGCCCATAGTGGTGCTCAGGGTAACGCGCTTGACGTAGATACCTTTCGAAGAAGCTGGCTTGATACGCTTCAGATCAGCGATCAGGGCTTCAACGTTTTCCTTCAGCTTGACGGCATCGAAGCCAATCTTGCCAACGGAAGTGTGGATGATGCCGTTTTTGTCGGTGCGATAACGAACCTGACCAGCCTTGGCATTTTTAACCGCGGTAGCGACGTCTGGGGTAACAGTGCCGACTTTCGGGTTAGGCATCAGACCACGTGGACCGAGGATCTGACCCAGTTGACCTACAACGCGCATGGCATCCGGGGATGCGATCACTACGTCATAGTTCAGGTCGCCGCCTTTCATTTCGGCAGCCAGGTCGTCCATACCTACACGGTCAGCGCCGGCAGCCAGAGCGGCCTCAGCAGCTGGACCCTGGGTGAACACAGCAACGCGAACAGTCTTGCCAGTGCCGTGTGGCAGCACAGTAGCGCTACGAACGACCTGGTCGGATTTACGCGGGTCTACGCCCAGGTTTACAGCTACGTCGAACGACTCGACGAACTTGGCAGCTGGCAGCGAAGCCAGCAGAGTTGCGGCCTCTTCGAAGTTGTAGGACTTGCCCGCTTCGATTTTTTCAGCGATAGCCTTTTGGCGCTTGGTCAGCTTAGCCATTACACACCCTCCACGTTAAGGCCCATGCTACGAGCAGAACCGGCGATAGTGCGCACGGCTGCATCCATATCAGCTGCAGTCAGATCCGCGTTTTTGGTTTTCGCGATTTCTTCCAGCTGAGCACGGGTAACAGTGCCAACCTTAACGGTGTTTGGACGAGCGGAACCGCTGGTCAGACCGGCCGCCTTCTTCAGCAGAACCGAAGCAGGGGTGGATTTGGTTTCGAAAGTGAAGCTACGGTCGCTGTAGACAGTGATGATCACTGGAGTCGGCAGACCCGCTTCCAGACCCTGGGTACGGGCGTTGAAAGCTTTGCAGAATTCCATGATGTTCACACCATGCTGACCCAGAGCAGGACCAACAGGTGGGCTTGGGTTAGCCTGAGCGGCCTTCACTTGCAGCTTGATGTAAGCGGTAATCTTCTTGGCCATGAGGCACTCCAATTACGGGTTCGAACGCCTCGAAAGGCTCCCCGGTTACTTGCGCGTTTATCCCAGTGACGACAAAACCCCACAGCCTAGGGCTGCGGGGTTGGGATGCTTGCTCAGCTAGACCTTTTCGACCTGACTGAACTCCAACTCTACCGGAGTAGAGCGTCCGAAAATGAGCACCGCCACTTGGATCCGGCTCTTTTCGTAGTTAACTTCTTCAACGACACCGTTAAAGTCAGCGAAAGGCCCGTCATTGACTCGAACGGTCTCACCTGGCTCGAACAACGTCTTCGGCTTCGGCTTGTCACTACCGTCGGCAACGCGACGCAGAATCGCCTCAGCTTCTTTATCTGTGATTGGTGCTGGCTTATCAGCAGTACCGCCGATAAAACCCATCACCCGAGGAGTATCCTTGACCAAGTGCCAAGTACCCTCGTTCATATCCATCTGAACCAGCACATAACCTGGGAAGAATTTGCGCTCGCTTTTGCGTTTCTGGCCATTACGCATCTCAACCACTTCTTCAGTGGGAACCAGAATTTCGCCGAAGCCATCTTCCATGCCAGCCAGCTTTACGCGCTCGATCAACGAACGCATGACATGCTTCTCGTAACCCGAGTAAGCATGCACAACGTACCAACGCTTAGCCACGGGACACCCTTAGCCGACAATCAAGGAAACAAGCCAGCCGAGCAGGGAATCAAGCCCCCACAACAGCAACGCCATAACCAGAACAACAGCCACAACAATCAGCGTGGTCTGCGTGGTCTCTTGGCGAGTTGGCCATACGACTTTACGAATCTCGGTGCGAGCTTCCTTAACCAGTACAAAGAAAGACTTGCCCTTGGCTGTTTGCAGACCTACAAAGGCAGCCACAGCAGCAATAACAAGCAAAGCGAGTACACGGTACAGGATCGGCGAAGCAGCGTAATACTGATTGCCAACAACGCCAACAACCACCAAAGCGACTACTACAAGCCACTTGAGCAAATCGAAGCGAGAGCCTTGAGCTTCAGCCTTAGGAGTCATCTATGAAGATCCTGTGAAAAGAAAGCCAGACACACCGAGTGAATCTGGCAGGTCAGGAGGGAATCGAACCCCCAACCTACGGTTTTGGAGACCGTCGCTCTGCCAATTGAGCTACTGACCTAAAACAAAATCAGGCCGACCATTATGCCGGCCCGAAAAAGACATTACAACTGTTTACTCGATGATCTTGGCTACAACACCAGCACCAACGGTGCGGCCGCCTTCACGGATTGCGAAACGCAGACCGTCTTCCATCGCGATGGTTTTGATCAGGGTAACAGTCATCTGAATGTTGTCACCTGGCATTACCATTTCAACGCCTTCTGGCAGCTCGCAGTTACCAGTCACGTCAGTAGTACGGAAGTAGAACTGTGGACGGTAGCCTTTGAAGAACGGAGTGTGACGACCGCCTTCTTCCTTGCTCAGAACGTAAACTTCTGCGGTGAACTTGGTGTGCGGCTTAACCGAACCTGGCTTGACCAGAACCTGACCACGCTCAACGTCGTCACGCTTGGTGCCACGCAGCAGAACGCCGCAGTTCTCGCCAGCACGACCTTCGTCCAGCAGCTTGCGGAACATCTCAACACCGGTGCAGGTGGTGGTGGTGGTGTCACGCAGACCAACGATTTCCAGGGCGTCTTGAACACGAACGATACCGCGCTCGATACGACCAGTTACAACAGTACCGCGACCCGAGATCGAGAACACGTCTTCGATTGGCATCAGGAACGGCTTGTCGATAGCACGCTCTGGCTCTGGGATGTAGCTGTCCAGAGTTTCCACCAGCTTCTTGACAGCACTGGTGCCCATTTCGTTGTCGTCTTTGCCTTCCAGCGCCATACGAGCCGAACCGATGATGATCGGGGTGTCGTCGCCTGGGAAGTCGTAGGTGGACAGCAGGTCGCGAACTTCCATCTCAACCAGTTCCAGCAGCTCAGCGTCGTCTACCAGGTCAGCCTTGTTCAGGAAAACCACGATGTACGGAACGCCTACCTGACGGGACAGCAGGATGTGCTCACGGGTTTGCGGCATCGGACCATCAGCGGCCGAGCAAACCAGGATCGCGCCGTCCATCTGCGCAGCACCAGTGATCATGTTCTTCACGTAGTCAGCGTGACCTGGGCAGTCAACGTGAGCGTAGTGACGAATGTTCGAGTTGTACTCAACGTGCGCAGTATTGATGGTAATACCGCGAGCTTTTTCTTCTGGAGCGCTGTCGATCTTGTCAAATTCAACTGCGGCCGAACCGAAAACTTCGGAGCAGACGCGAGTCAGAGCAGCGGTCAGAGTGGTTTTACCGTGGTCGACGTGACCAATGGTCCCTACGTTGACGTGCGGCAGGGAACGATCAAATTTTTCCTTAGCCATCGATATCACCCCTAACAGAAGAAATTGAGCAAACAACACAAGCCATTAAAACAAAGGCAGATATTTTCATATCTGCCTTGTTATATGGAGCTCTTGAGCGGATTTGAACCGCTGACCTCACCCTTACCAAGGGTGTGCTCTACCAACTGAGCTACAAGAGCGTAACACCTTGCACAACCTGCAAACTTGGAGCGGGTAGCGGGAATCGAACCCGCATCATCAGCTTGGAAGGCTGAGGTTCTACCACTAAACTATACCCGCGGAGCCTGCAGCTCACGCTAAAATCTGGTGGAGGGAGAAGGATTCGAACCTTCGAAGTCGTAGACGTCAGATTTACAGTCTGATCCCTTTGGCCGCTCGGGAACCCCTCCTAATCAGGCCGGCATTCTATACTATGCCAAACCCCTGTCAAGCATTTTCTCATTTAAAAACCTGAGGTTAGCTGCATTGACATCACTCCGCCGCACCAACCTTTTCAGGTCTTCGCTGTGGAGCGGGCGCCATTCTATGCAAACTATTCAGCAGGTGCAACCCCCTCGCACGGCATTATTTTATGTTTTAACTCATTGAATTCCTTGGAAAGGTTTTGAAGTTGAGCATCCCCCAGCAAACGCTGGGTTTCAGGGGTGACCTGGAACCAATATGAGCCGCCGGGAGACTCTTTCGGCAATTGAAGAGCTTTGGCCCCCACTTCAGCAAAACGCTGCTCCAATGCCCGAGCAGACTCAGGGCGACTCAAGCCACCTATATATAGGCACTGACTATCAGACTTTGCCCCAGTCCTTTTTTCACGAAAAGCATTACCACCCGCCTCACTCAACAAGCGAATATCTTGTTGCGGGCCACGATAAAGACTGAGCGGCGTAACATCCTTTGCACGCAGCGGTGCCTCCTGCTGATGCCAGACGTAATAAAACACATTGAGTACCAGAAGCAGAAGGAACAACCAACGCATACCAACCTCAGGAAAAAGGACACGCCATAGCCAAACCCACGAACACCAAATCGGAAACAACGCGGGCCTCCGGAGCAATATCCGAGACCAGCTCCGCATCACCACCCGTAATGAAGACACTGTAGTCATCACCCCAGTAGGAATGCGCCATCTCTAACTGGGTCAATACGAACCCCCTGAGCATCAACAAACAGCCACGCTCTACAGCCTCAGCCGTATTTTGCCCCGGAGCCTGACTCATCAATGCCCGCTCCGCCACGAGATCTCCATAGCGAATTTTTCGGGTATGGGTACGCAACTGATTACGCATTAGCGGCATGCCAGGACAAATGAAACCTCCCAGATGCTCACCGTCCGCCGAGATGAAATCGGCAGTCACCGCCGTCCCGAAATCAAGTACCAGACAAGCCCCTTTAGCCAAGTAAAAACCACCAAGCATCGCCAGCCAGCGATCGAGGCCAAGGCGCTCATAATCGTCGTAACCATTTTTCACGCCGGACATCTCGCGAGCTGGCGCCGCACAGATAACGGAAATACCGAACTCCCGCTCGAGCAAACCAATCAGCAAACGGGTCTCTTCTTCGGTTCTTACGCTGACGAGGCGGCATTTATCGAGAGACATGTTCTCTAGCGATCGAAGCCCCTCGACCAATGCCCCATCAGAATCAACTACACCTTCCGCGACCAGAGCACCCGCCTCAGCACTCAGCACCCGCCATTTGATAAAGCTGTTTCCACAATCAAGCTCAAGAATCATCACGCAACCTCAAGCTGAGCTCACCACCACTAAAGACTTTTTCCATACCATCCACCTTCAGCCGGAGCGCACCTTGATTATCAATTCCTAGCACCACACCATCCACCTGGTTGACGCCGGCAGTGAGAGAAACCGGCTTTCCTTGCCACAAGTGGCTTGCCTCCCACTCCGCCTGAAGCGTAGAGAAGCCGTCAGTTTGGTGCCGTTGCAAATAGAGTTGCAGCCGCTTACTCAGCTCAACCGCCAGATTGTTGCGATCACAGGATTTGCCCGACTCCAAACGCATCGAAGTCCATTGCTGATCGACTTCATCTGTAGCCTGCATGTTCACATTGATGCCTATGCCCAACACTACATGGCACACGTCTGCCGGATCACCAACCAGCTCCAACAGTATCCCGGCGATTTTTTTTTGCCCGACCAATACATCATTGGGCCATTTCAGCCCAGCACCTTGCACCCCAAGCGCGCGCAAGGTCTGCATGACCGCGAGACCAACAACGAGACTTAACCCTTCAAGCTGACGCATCCCACCATCAACACGCAACACGAGACTGTAATAAAGGTTTTCGGCAAACGGGCTTACCCATTTACGACCTCTGCGCCCGCGCCCGGAGCTCTGCCGCTCAGCCAATATTAGAAAGGGCGCCACCCGACCTCGATCGACGGCGCGCAACGATTCAGCATTAGTTGAGTCGATAGAATCGAAGACACTGACAGACAAGCCGACAAGACCTTCCTCTATTTTGAGCGAATCAAGCAACGTCAGGGGCGAGGCTAATTGATAGCCCCTCCCTCGAACTTTATGTATGGATAACCCAAGCTCCACCTCCAAATGCTGAAGCTGCTTCCACACCGCACTTCGACTAATTCCCAAGGCAACACCCAGGGCCTGACCGGAATGGAATCGACCATCCTTCAGAAGGTTCAACAACGTCAGCATGCAGATCTCGCCTCAGAATGAGGCCCGAATAATAGCCATGCACGGGGCCACTGCATAGAATTCAAACAATTCATTTTCCTGCGGACAAAACAAAACCCCAACTGCTTTCGCAATTGGGGTTTCGGAATTTAATCTTGACGATGACCTACTCTCACATGGGGAA
>NZ_JBJXHJ010000083.1:0-557 GCF_046487845.1 Pseudomonas sp. PHC1 | reverse complement strand
ACTCCAAAATTATTAACACAGGTGGAAAAACTCTGTCCTGTGCGTATTCTGTCATTGTGCCTCCGTCTCCTCCTCTCCACAGTAACAGAAGTCATCTGTGCGCAGTGCGCAGCCGGTTAATACCTGCCCTTCAAAGGTATTATTTATAGACGCAGTTAGCGTCAGAAATAATACCTTCAGGTTTGGTAAATCACAATGCGCGTGCTAAATAACATATTTGCATTTTCTCCTCCCTGTATTTTGCACACTGGGGTTGAAACGCCCCATATTACATATTCATTATGGCAAACGTACTAAATGGACAGCGCGTACTATCTTGCACAGTTGAAAGACGCAAACCTCAGTGCGCTGCGTTAGTAGATCAGCTTGCACATTTTTTGCAGGTGATGTCAAGTTTGCACACGTTTTTACACACGCAGACCTTTAGTAAATCAGGCCCTTAGTATCCATGTAGCCCACATTTAACCGATTTGGGGCCCACATGGACATGCTGGCTGGACCAACCCTTTTTAAAGTAGTAAACATTTATTTAGCTTAAGAATGAATATATACATAAA
>NZ_JBJXHJ010000082.1:0-566 GCF_046487845.1 Pseudomonas sp. PHC1 | reverse complement strand
AAGAGCACTCATTATGGTAGCAATGTGCGTCCAAAAGCCTGCCAGGTTCCTGCCGAAACCCGGGATCGAACCAGGGACCTTTAGATCTTCAGTCTAACGCTCTCCCAACTGAGCTATTTCGGCACAAAATTTTACTTTGTGGGCTGGCCGAAAGGTGAAAATTACGGCATGATGTCAAAAAATGTCATCTTTACAACAGTGAATCTTTAAAACATTGATTTCTAGGAACAAGGAAGAACCATCTATCTTTCTCATTGTTACCTGACTGAATGTCACTGAATCAGGAACTAATGTGTGTTTCCCCGACCAATAAGGAAAATGATAGAACATCAAAATGGAGTGAAATGATTTAGAAGGAAGACATGATATCATGCCATCATCTGAAGAAGGGTAGGGATCCAACAACAGGAACATGTCATTGCCATGGATGTGTGGTAGGAAAACTCCCACAGACAAATCCCAATCAATTTCAATATCAGTGTCTGAGACAAGAGCACTCATTATGGTAGCAATGTGCGTCCAAAAGCCTGCCAGGTTCCTGCCGAAACCCGGGATCGAACCAGGGA
>NZ_JBJXHJ010000081.1:0-575 GCF_046487845.1 Pseudomonas sp. PHC1 | reverse complement strand
TAAAGAAACCTAAAAACTACCAAAAAGAGATGAAAAATGACTAAAAACAACCTACAGTTAGTTTGAGTGACAGCTGCCATCTAGTTACCATGGTAACTATGAGATGGAGTGACTAAAGAGACTCAAAACTACCAAAAAGAGACATTTCCATCATTATTGCTATGTTATATTTTCATGTCTGAGGTAAAATAGGACATGATATTGTGTGATAGGAGATGTTTAGTGGTGTAAAAGCTAAAAAATACACTCTCTCTGCTCTCTGAAACATGAATCAAGGTTTAATCACATTTATTGATCAGTCAGATCCACTATTGATGCTTTCTAAACACATCTGTGCTTCAACATTTGGTATAGACACTTTTTATGAGGGGATTCTTAGACCGGGTCAAAATTGACCCAGAACATACTGTGAGGGTGTAGAATATGAACAGTATGAAAGGGTTAACCACATCTTAAAGTTTTGATAGTTTTGAGATGAAGGTTGCTTAGTTGCCATGGAGTTGGTTGAAAAAGTGGACACAATGATTATTGCATCATTGTCCCCTGTCAAGGTATTTGGACAGATGATGTCATTT
>NZ_JBJXHJ010000080.1:0-578 GCF_046487845.1 Pseudomonas sp. PHC1 | reverse complement strand
TAGGTGTACGTGCCGTTGGCGTTGAGCACCAACGTGCCGTAAGTCCCGGTGAACGTGCCGGCGGTGATCGGGCCGGCATTGGGGCCGGTCGGTACGCGGTCGGCGCCTTGCACGTCGTTGGTGAGGACGTTGCCAGTCAGCGTGAGATTGGTTTCCGAAGCGGTGCCGGCGTTGCTGTCGTCCACGCCTTTTGGCAGGTCGTCGACGATGTTCACGTCCAGCGTGCCGTTGGCGGTGGTGCCGTTGTCATCGACCACGGTCACGGCGAACTGCTCGTTCAGCACGTTGGCGCCGTTGGCAGTCGGGTGCGCTTCGTTGTCGACCAGGGTGTAGCTGTAGCTGACCACGCCGGTGGCCGCGTTGAAACCGGTGATGGTCAACGTGCTGCCCAGTGGCGTGGTCACCGATTGCGGGAAGCCTGCGGCCACGCCATTGGTGACCACGGCGATGCCGCCGATGGTCAGCGTAGTGACGCCGTCCAGCGCGGTGATGGTGAAGGTGCCGCTTTGGGTCAGGGCTGGAGCATCGGGGCTGCTGCCGTCGCCGAGGTTTTTTTCGTAGACGGTGAGTTCGCCGCC
>NZ_JBJXHJ010000079.1:0-594 GCF_046487845.1 Pseudomonas sp. PHC1 | reverse complement strand
AAAGTGAGTTATTAGTTATTATGAGCCTCGGCTCGCCTTGTTTTTTTTTGCGTTTCCACTAGGGATAGTACCTGGTACCTGGCTTTTTTATGGCGCTTTTCCACTACACAGTTTCAGCACGACTCACGGTTCCTTTTCCATTACAAAAAAGTACCTACTCAACGTGGGCGGGGTCGTCATAGCACGGCTCCGCGAAACTGCCGTGACTTCGTTTTATACGCGACACAAACACATAAACAATGGAGGACATGGAGGCGATGGTGTACTTGCTGCTGTATGAGGCTTTCTGTCTCACACAAAGCAAGAGAAGAGAAACTAATCTCTGTAACGCTGTTGTTGGTATTTAAAAATGCCGGGTTTGATTCTTGTGTGGGACGGCTCATGACTCTTCCAGTGACTCTCTGACCAATCAGTGGCCGGCAGTCTGTTGACGTCACATTTTAGTATCGGCTCGGCTCGCTTGGAACCTCGGCAGAGCAGGTACTAAAAAAGTACCAGGTACCAGGTACTATCCCTGATGGAAACGCAAAAACACAGAGTCGAGCCGAGTAGTGTTAGAACTGTATAGTGGAAAAGCGGCAATAGAAGTTGGAC